>NZ_JAUSTB010000003.1:0-404372 GCF_030812615.1 Pseudarthrobacter niigatensis
CTGACCGGTACTAATAGGCCAACAACTTACACCACACAGATACATACAAAACTCTGCTTGCGTCCACTATGTGGTTCCCAACCAACAACCCCCCAACACGGGTTGTCACGGCACGGAACCAACAACTGAATAACAACACCATGTTGTAACCACAAGACTTCCCACCAACCCCCCAGGGGTTGGCCGGGTACAAGGGTTACGGCGGTCATAGCGTGGGGGAAACGCCCGGTCCCATTCCGAACCCGGAAGCTAAGACCCACAGCGCCGATGGTACTGCACCCGGGAGGGTGTGGGAGAGTAGGTCACCGCCGGAACAACTATTAATGGTCGAGGCCCCAACCACACGGTTGGGGCCTCCCACATTTAACACACAAAACACCGCACACCGCACGCCGCGGGCCTTCCGGCCATCCACCCTGGCGGGCCGTGGCTGGGAGGTGCCGGCCGCCGTCGTACTTACCTGCCAGCCGAGCGTGGACCGCGGTGCTGCTGGTGCCCGTGATGGGTTGACGAGGGTGAAAACGGCCGAAGAATCGGTGATTAACCTCAAAAAATGGCGGAAACACGCGGAATTTGCGGACCGGAACCGCCCAAGCTGGTAAGTTTTCGGACAGTGGCCTGCGCGCATGCCGTGTGCAGGCTCCAGAATCAGAACCGTCCAGGAGGACATCAATGGCTAAGAACCGTAGTGAACTTGTTGCAGAGGTAGCTGGCAAGGCCGGCACCAGCCAGGCTGCCGTCAACTCCGTCCTCGACGCACTGTTCGAGGTTTTCGAGACTTCCGTCGCCGCCGGCGAGAAGATCACCATCCCGGGCTGGCTCGCCGTCGAGCGTACCGACCGTGCAGCCCGCACCGGCCGCAACCCGCAGACCGGCGAGACCATCCAGATTGCAGCAGGCCACAGCGTTAAGCTGACCGCCGGCTCCAAGCTGAAGGCTGCAGTCTCCAAGAAGTAGAGCTTATTCCCGGCCGGCATGCAGCCGGCTGGAACAGGAGCGGCAACCCGTCGGGTTGCCGCTCCTTGGCGTTTAACCCCGGATTCGCCGCCCGGGCGGGCGTAGCGGACAATGGGATGGTGTCTTCTGCCGCAAAACCACGCTCCACCCCGCCACAGTCCAGCCCTGGCAAGGGGGCTGCGGTCCGGGACGCCGGCACCCCGGGGGTACGGGTTGCCTGGCAAGTGGCTGGCTTGGCGGCACTTTTCCTGGGCCTTGCAGCAGCGCTGATCTTCTCCGGAGCGTCAGCGGCCCGCAGCGTCGCCGATCCCGGCGCCTTGGTCCGTTGGGGACTCCCCATCAGCAAGGCCATCCACAACGTGTCCCTGGCGACCGTCGTCGGCGGCCTCATCTTCGCCGTCGGCATCCTGCCCAAGAACCTCAACGGGCGCAGGCGGGACCGGGAGAAAACAGGCAGCGGGGCACCCGAGCACCCCGCCTTCACCCGCGTGCTCGCTGTGGCGGCCGTTGCGGGCGCGGTGTGGACCTTGTCCGCTATAGCGGTCCTGGTGCTCACGTACGCCGATGTGGCCGGCCAGGGACTGTCGGGCGATCCTGCCTTCACGCAGGCCCTGGTGTACTTCATGACGGACATCGATACAGGGCGGGCCTGGCTCGCCGTCACCATCATCGCCGCGATAGTGACGACGGCACTCTTCGGCGTCAGGTCACTCGGTGGCCTGGCCCTCACCCTCATCCTGGCCCTCATCGGCCTGGTGCCCACCGCCCTGATCGGACACTCCTCAAGCTCGTCGGACCACGAGGGCGCCATCAACTCGCTCGGCCTGCACCTGCTCGGCGTCAGCACATGGGTGGGCGGCATCATCATCCTGGCCCTGCTGTCTGGAATCCTGACGGGGCCCAAAGCCGGGGCAGCTTCCGATATCACCGAACCCACGCTCAAGCGCTTCTCCACCCTGGCGGGCTTCGCATTCGTGCTGGTTTTCGCCTCCGGCATCATCAACGCAGCAATCCGCGTCACCAGCTGGCATGATCTCTTCGGCTCGGCGTACGGGCAGCTGATCCTGGCCAAGACCGCGGGCGCGGTGGTGCTGGGCGGCATCGGCTTCATGCACCGGCAGTGGGTCATCCCGCAGCTGGGCCGCAAGGGGGCCACTATGTCCTCGCGGCGCGTGCTGTGGCAGTTGATCCTGGCGGAGCTGCTGGTCATGGGTGCCACCTCGGGCATCGCCGTGGCCCTGGGCCGCTCAGCCCCGCCGCAGCCAACAGAGCTGGCACCCAACGCCTCACCCGCCTTCATCCTCAGCGGCTACGAGCTTCCCCCCGAGCTCACTCCCGAACGCTGGCTTACTGAGTGGCGCCTGGACTGGATCTGGGTCGGCGTGGCCCTCTTCGGGCTGGTCGCCTACTTCCTGGGCGTTGCCAGGATCCGCCGGCGGGGAGACTCCTGGCAGTGGTTCCGGTCCGTCAACTGGGTCATCGGCCTGGTGGTGCTGACATACATCACGTCCGGGCCGCCGTCGGTCTACGGACGCATCCTGTTTTCTGCGCACATGGTGGACCACATGGCGCTGACCATGGTGGCCCCGATCTTCCTGGTGCTCGGGGCGCCGGTGACGCTGGCCCTGCGCGCCCTGCCCGCCCGCGGTGACGGCTCACGCGGTGCCCGCGAGTGGCTCCTGGTCTTCGTGCACTCGAAGTTCTCCCAACTGGTCACCCACCCGCTGTTCGCGGCAGCCAATTTCGCCGGTTCCATCATCCTGTTCTACTACTCGGACCTCTTCGGCTTCGCCATGCGCGATCATGTGGGCCACGAGCTGATGAACCTGCACTTCCTGCTGACCGGCTACATCTTCGTACTGAGCATGATCGGCACCGACCCGCTGCCGCGCCGCGCCCCGTACCCCATGCGGCTGCTCCTGCTCCTGGCCACCATGGGCTTCCACGCCTTCTTCGGCGTGTCCATCATGGGCGGCACGGGCCTGATGGCTGCGGACTACTTTGGCAACCTGGGCCGTGCCTGGGGACCGTCCGCCCTTGCCGACCAGCAGGCCGGCGGCGCGGTGGCCTGGGGCATTGGCGAAGTGCCCACGCTGCTGGTGGCGATCGGCGTCGCCATCATGTGGTCCAGGTCGGACCAGCGGGAGACCAAGCGGGTGGACCGCGCCGCGGACAGGAATAACGACGCCGATCTGACCGCTTACAACGATATGTTTGCCAAATTGGCCGAACGCGATGCCAAGCTGGCTGAACGCAACAAGCTGGAAGGACGCTGATGAGCGAAACCGTACGCACGCATGCCCGGGTCCGGGCCTCCGAACTGGTGGGCCGCAACTGGCTGAACACCGGTGGCAAGTCCCTGGACCTCGAAGCCCTGCGCGGCAAGATCGTGCTGCTCGATTTCTGGACCTTCTGCTGCATCAACTGCCTGCACGTCCTCGATGAGCTGCGGCCGCTTGAGCAGCAGTACTCCGACGTGCTGGTCACCGTGGGAGTCCACTCGCCCAAGTTCGAGCACGAGGCGGACCCTGTGGCGCTGGCGGCCGCCGTGGAGCGCTACGAGATCCACCACCCGGTCCTGGACGACCCCGAACTGGACACCTGGAAGGCGTACACAGCCCGTGCATGGCCCACCCTGGTGGTCATTGATCCCGAGGGCTACATCGTGGCGCACCTTTCCGGTGAGGGCCACGCGGACGGGCTCGCGGTGCTGATCCCGGAACTGATCGCCGAGCACGAGGCCAAGGGCACCCTGCACCGCGGCTCCGGCCCGTACGTGGCCCCCGAGGCAACGTCCGGCACCCTGCGCTTCCCCGGCAAGGCATTGTTCCTCCCGCCGGGCCGCGGTTCCACGGCTTTGGCTGGAACAGCCGACGGCGGCACGCCCGCAGGTGCAGCCGCTTCCGTTGCTGCGGAGAAGGGGTCCTGGCTGGTCACCGACACCGGCCACCACCGCCTGGTGGAACTGGCCACCGACTTCGAAACAGTCCTGGCCACCTTCGGCTCGGGCACCAAGGGCTACACCGACGGCCCCGCCGCGGGGGACACCGCCAGCGCCCAGTTCAACGAGCCCCAGGGCCTGGTCCTGCTCCCGGAAGACGTGGCAGCCAAGGCGGGCTACGACGTCGTCATTGCCGACTCGGTCAACCACCGGCTGCGTGGACTTTCGCTCACGGACGGCAAGGCCTCCACCCTGGCTGGAAACGGCATCCAGCGCCTGCTGGAAACCGGTCCGGCCCGGGTGGACGAGGAAGGCGCCGGCTTCAGCGGCTCACTGGGCACGGACCCGCTGGATGTGGCGCTGAGCTCGCCGTGGGATGTCGTATGGTCCCGCAAGCTCAATGCGGTGGTGGTGGCCATGGCCGGCACGCACCAGATCTTCAGCTTTGACCCCGTCTCCGGCGCCGTGTCGATCATTGCCGGCAACGGCCTGGAAGGGCTCCTCGACGGTCCCGCGCACGAGTCCTGGTTCGCCCAGTCCTCAGGCTTGGCCGAAGATGCCGACGGCAACATCTGGGTGGCGGACTCCGAAACGTCGGCCCTCCGCAAGCTGAACATCGCAGACGACGCCTCCATCACCGTGGAGTCCGCCGTGGGCAAGGGCCTGTTCGACTTCGGCTTCCGCGACGGCCCGGGCGCCGAAGCACGGCTGCAGCACCCGCTCGGTGTGACCGTCCTGCCCGACGGCTCCGTGGCGATCGCAGACACCTACAACGGAGCCGTGCGCCGCTACGACCCCGCGTCCGGCACCGTGTCCACGCTGGCCCGCGGGCTTGCCGAGCCGTCCGACGTGATTGTGGACCACACGGAATCCGCCGGCTCCGAGCCCCTTCTGGTGGTGGTCGAGGCGAACAAGCACCAGCTGGTGTACGTTCCCATCCCCAAGGAAGCGCAGCAGGTGGATGAGGGCGCATCCCAGACCCAGCGGCCCAAGAGCCCTGTGGCCGCCGGCGCCCTGGACCTAACCGTCCGCTTCGCCGCTCCCACCGGGCAGAAACTCGATGACCGCTGGGGCGATCCGACGCAGCTGAAGATCTCCTCCACCCCGCCGGAACTGCTGGTGGCCGGCGGCGGCACCTCGGTGGGACTGCTCCGCACCTTGGAGCTGTCCCCGGACGTTCCCGAGGGCGTGCTGCACATTACCGCCCGCGCCGCGGCCTGCGACGGCCCCGAGACCGAGGACGGCGAGATCCCCGACCACGCCGCCTGCCACCTCTACCAGCAGGACTGGGGCATCCCGGTGGTCCTGCAGGCCGACGGCGACACCGAACTGGTCCTGGACCTCCGCGGAATGGACTGACCGCCTGTGGTTTGCTGAACGGCTGCTTCCATGTGACTCCGCGTCACGGGAGGCAGCCTTTCGCGTTCCCAGCACGGCGGCCGTCCCGGGATTCCGGGCTTTTCGCAGACTGCCGGCCCTGAAAGCGTGCTCTGCGTGACGCTGGCCGGATCCGCCGCTGTCCACATAGGGCGGCGGCGGGGTATGGGCGGCCCTCAGAAGCGGGGCACCATGGCCAGGTGGATGCCCTCAGAGCCTTGGAAGTCTGCGGCGGAGCCGCACGGAGACCCGCCCTTGCCAGGCTGGGAGTGGATGACGCCGCCCTCAGGAGGGCGGTACGGGCGGGGGTCCTGCAACCGGACCGGGGTCTGTATGCGCTTCCGACGGCGCCTCCGGATTTGGTTGCCGTGCTCCAAAACCGGGAGTTGTTGACGTGTTCCAGCGCTGCGACTGCATATAGCCTGTGGTCGCTGCCCTCGGACGGAAAACGCCACGTCTACCACCGCCGGCAGGAGGCGGTCGGTGGGGATGCAATCCATCATTCCGGGCTCCTGCTGCCACCCTCCCGGGTCCAGCCTGTGGCCGCCCTGGCTGATGTGCTGATCCACGCGCTTCGATGCCTGTCTTTCGCGGGATCGCTGGTCATGGTGGAGTGCGCCGTAACCCGCGGCGACACATACTTCCGGCAAGCGGGAATCCAGGTGCAGCCGCAGGTGTACCTGGAGCGGGTGGGGTATGTGGATCTGTGGACGGATGGCTGGTCGTTGAACTGGACGGGAGGCACCACGCGGAGTGGAAACAGGTTCAAAAGGATCATCGCCGTAACAATGAGTCGGTCCTCCAGGGATATACAGCCCTTCGCTACTACTACGCCGACGTGGTGTACGGGCCGCAGGCGATGGTGAAGCAGGGGCTGCGTCATGCGCCATTGTTGAAAGCGTGCCCGGTGTGACGCGGCGGGTAGGGGAGGGGGCCTAGAAGCTCAGCTGCGGGGTGACCTTGACCGTGTCACCGGCCACGTCGAGGCGGGTGGTGAAGCTGAAGTCCACCTCGGCGTCCAGCGGGTACCAGGCGCCGGTGAAGGAGTTCTGCTGGAGCGCTTCGACCTTGGCCTTGCCGTCCAGCGGGGACACCACCCACCGGCCGTCGAAGGGTTCCACCGAGACGCCCGGGTATTCGGTGACGGTCCACTTGATGGTGCCGTCCTGGACCCGGTTGTTGCTGGCGTAGTAGAAGGGGCAGTCCGGCTGGAGCTTCTGTTCCTTGACGGCCTGGGCCGCGCAGCCGTCCAGGAATTCCCTGATTTTGGCCGCGACATCGTTCTTCAGCTTGTCCGTGGCCTGGGTCAGCAGGTTCAGTGGCGCCACGGGCGCGTCCTTGGCGGTGACCGTGGCCCGGGTGGCGGGAGCCGAGAAGTACTGCCCGTTGAGGGAGGCCTCGTACTCGCCCGGGTAGAAGACCGCGAAGGAATTGCGGCCGTTGGGCATGTTCACCGGGACGCCGTTCAGCACCGCCTCGTTGCCGTTGACCACGGTGATATCGACGGTGGGCAGGCGGGACGGGACGAATGCCCAGGTGTTGAAGAACAGCCACTCGGTACCGGTCTTCTGCAGCAGGAACTCCGTGTGCAGCCGGCTGCCGTCGATGGTGTATTCCATCGGGACCATGACCTGGTTCCCCGGACGTTCCTCGGGATCGCCGATATCCACATTCGTGACGCGGGACGCGGAGGTCTGCAGCCCTGGCCCATCCAGCATGGCGGCGTTGCTGGGCGGGACAGCCGCCCGCAGGATCCCCAGCGCACGCCCGCCGTCGCCGCTCTTCAGCGCGTCCAGGTATTCCCTGACGGGCTGCTGCGGACTGGCCACGGTATTGTTCACGACATTGATGGCCACCACGGCTCCGGCGATGGCAAGCATGAGGCCCAGCAGCCACCCGGCCGCGATCCTCACCAACGCTTGACTCATCTGCACGTTCTACACAGTAACGTCAGTGCCGACGCACACTAAAGTTGGTGTCCCCCTAATCTGCCGGGCAACACCCGTTAACTCCCGACGGCGGGGCGCCGGGACAACGCCCACCAGCACCTTGGACCCTGCCTCCGGCGGCCCCGGTGGCGGGGTTAGCGGCGACGGCGCCGGGACGACGTTCCGAACACGCCGCGGAGCAGTTCGCGTCCCAGCTGCGTGCCCACGGACCGCGCCATGCTCTTTAGCCCCCCGCCCAGGGCACCGCCGAGTACGTCGCCAAGGTCGCCCATCATGCCGCCGGCTTGTGGCTCCGGCTGGCTTGGCTGCGGTTGGCGCGTCCGGGGCGCTTTGGCCCGGGACTGGCGCGGCCCCGGGTCCCGGGCTTCGTCGAATTGGGGCTCGCTGTATTGCGGTTCCGGGGCCTGGGCTGGCCTGCTGCTGGGCCGGCCCAGGATTTCCTCCTCGATCCGGCGGGCCTCGGCGTCCACGTCGTACGTGCCCGGAGCTGAAGGAGCACCCGGGGCAGGTGCGCCGGCAGCAGGCCCGGGGACCGCCGGGCCCGTGGGGGCTGCGGCTTTGCCGGTGAGCTTCTCGTAGGCGGAGGGGTTGTCCACGGTGGTCCCGTACTTCCCGAGCAGGGCGGAGCCGGCCACCGTGCTCCGGACCAGCGCTTCCTCGCTGGGACCCATGACGGATTCCGGGGCTCGCAGCCGGGTGAGGGCCACCGGGGTGGGTGCACCCTTCTCGTTCATGACGGTGATGACGGCCTCGCCGATGCCCGCGGACGTCAGCGTCTCTTCCAGGTCGTAGTCGCTGACCGGGAACGTGGAGACCGTGGCCTTGAGCGCTTTGGCGTCCTCCGGGGTGAAGGCGCGCAGGGCGTGCTGGACCCGGTTTGCCAGCTGGCCCAGGACGTCGGCGGGGACATCCTTTGGCGTCTGCGTGACGAAGAAGATGCCCACACCCTTGGACCGGATCAGCCGGACGGTGGTGGTGATGGCGTCCAGGAAGGCTTTGGAGGCCCCGTTGAACAGCAGGTGTGCTTCGTCGAGGAAGAACACGAGCTTGGGTTTGTCCAGGTCGCCGGCCTCGGGAAGGTCCTCGAACAGGTCTGCCAGCAGCCACATCAGGAAGGTGGAGAACAGCATGGGCTTGGTCTGCAGGGTGGGCAGTTCCAGGCAGGTGACCACCCCGCGGCCGTCGGGGGCGGTGCGCAGCAGCTCGGCCGTATCGAATTCCGGCTCACCGAAGAACTTCTCCAGCCCCTGCGCCTCCAGGTTCACGATCTCCCGCAGGATCACGCCTGCGGTTGCCTTGGACAGGCCGCCGAGTTCCTCCAGCTTGTCCTTGCCCTCGTCCGAGGTGAGGAACTGGATGACCGCGCGGAGGTCCTTGAGGTCGATCAGCTCCAGGCCGTTCTTGTCCGCGAAGTAGAAGACCAGCTGAAGGCTGGATTCCTGCGTGTCATTCAGTTCCATGATGCGCGAAAGCAGGACGGGACCGAAGGAGGTCACCGTGGCGCGGACCGGGACGCCGTTGCCGTCGCCGCCCAGCGCGAGGAATTCCACGGGGAACGTCTTACCCTGCCACGGCTGGCCGATGCTGTCCGTGCGGGCCTTCAATTTGTCGCTGCCGACGGCGGCCGTCGCCAGGCCGGAAAGGTCACCTTTGATGTCGGCCAGGAAAACGGGCACGCCTGCCGTGGACAGCTGCTCGGCCATCATGTGCAGCGTGACGGTTTTGCCGGTACCGGTAGCCCCGGCCACCAGCCCGTGCCGGTTCATCATGGCCAGCGGCAGCCGCACCGGCGCGTCCTTGTGGAGTTCGCCGTCGATGATGGCGGCTCCCAACTCGATGGTGGCGCCTTCCAGCGCGTAGCCCTGCTGGATGGTGGCAAGCTTCTCTGCTGTGGTTTTCGTGGCCATGGCGCCAGCTTAGCGGCGTCACCCCATCTGGCGGGCAGGCCGGGCACTCAAATTTTCGGCAGGTCCTTGGTGAAGGCCAGCGGCCCGATGGTTTCCGGGTCGGCGTCGAGATCGAACTGCGCCTCGTAGCCGGTGTTCAGGTAGAGGTGCTTGGCCTCCGGCTGCCGTGGACCGGTGGTGAGGTACAGCCTGGTGTAGCCGCGGGCGGCGGCCAGGGCCTCGAGTTCGGCGAGCACCAGGCGTGCCAGCCCACGACGGCGGTGTGCCGAGTGCGTCCAGATCCGCTTCAGTTCCGCCGTGGCGGGGTCGTACCGGCGGAACGCGCCGCCGGCGATTGACTCGCCGTCTTCCTGGATCACCAGCAGGGCGCCGTGCGGGCCCTCGAATTCGGCCGCCGGGTAGCGGTTCAGTTCCTCTGCCGCGGCCCCGCGGCCAAACAGGTCCCCGTAGCGGGTGTCATATTCGACGGCGAGCTCGTCCAGGAGCGGCCGGACCCGCGGATCGTGCATGGGAAGGCTGAGGACCGACAGCCTGGCGGGATCGAGGGGGCGGGGCTTGAGATCGGACTCTGCGGTCATGGTGCTAGTTCTTTCCGGCGGCGGCTGGTTCTGGACTCATTGTGGCGGACACCTGGGAGGCGATGTCCCGGGCAACCCCGAGGACGGTCCGGGCCAGGGCATCGTTCTCGCGGAAGGGCGCCGCGTTGGTGTTGGGCCTGGCGAAGGCGCCGGCGCCCCAGCCGGAGGTTCCCGGCCCGACGCCGAAGAGGGTTGCCTGCGCCCGGCCGTCCGCGTCCACCAGGTGGTGCCCGGGAGAGACCAGCAGCTTCCCGGTGGAGTGGATGCCGTCCGAGGTCAGCAGCTGTTGTTCGCTGCCCAGGCCGCCGTCATACAGCGAAGAAAGCACCGGGTTGAGCGAGCGGGCCACGGACGTGGACGGCAACCGCGCCTCGATCAGTGCCGTGGCGGACACCGTGACCCCGGACTGCCGCGATGTGGCGACGAAGGTACCGCTGGCGTCGTCGGCGGATACCTCCAGGCCGGGGCCAAGGAACTGCAGCACCCCGGCGCGGTGCAGCGCCAGCATCTGGCGCAGCCGGTGCGGCGGCGGACCGGAATCCACGAAGCTGAAAAAGCCGTGCCACCAGCCGTGAATGACCTGCTGCGAGCGGGCATTGAGGCGTTCCGCGGGAACCACGCGTCCCACCTCCATGTACACGTGCAGCAGGGCCAGGAACAGGGCCAGGGTTTCCGGATGGTCCGGGCCGTCCCGTAAAGAGAGATCGTGCTCTATATACCCGGCCACGGCGTCCTGCAGCTCCTGGTGGCCGGCAAAGTGGACACCGTCGAAGGGCCGGTCCAGCCGCTCCAGGTCCAGGTGCAGGCCCGGGTCCGGCACGGCAGCCGCCACGAGGTCCGCGCGCTCGCCGCTGTACCAGTCCACCCCGGCATAACGGGCGGCAAACACTTCCCATTCCATGGCCGCGCGTTCCGGGCTGCCCGTGAGGAGTTCGCGGTAGTAGCAGTAGCCTGCTTCCTTGGCAATGAGCGGCCAGAGGTGCTTCCGGAAGTCCAGTTCGCCGTGGGCATCCAGGAGGGCGTCCACGGCACCAGCAGTGAAGAACCGCAGCGGCCCCGGAGCCTGTCCGCGCAGGGGTGCGGAAATCTTGGAGTGGTACGGAACCCCACGGCGCGACCCTGCCCACAGCCGTGGTTCCCGTCCGGACGGAAGGTAGCGCAGCCCGCCGTCGTCCGTTTCCTGGAACCTGCCGCCGCGCCCCTCCATGAGCAGGACCAGCAGGTCAACAAACGCCAGGCCCATCCCGGCGACGATCACGTCCTGCCCGGCGGCGATGGGGGAGTAGTCGACGTCGGTGGTGTAGCTGGGTGCCGCGTGGTAGCCGCCGTGCCGGGCGGCGAAGTCCGCGAACCCGGCGGAGACGGCGTCCGGGCGGGAGTCAGTGTGCCCCAGGGCGGTGACGACAATGTCCGCGTGCAGCGTCCGGCCATTGGCCAGCTCCACCTCATGGCCGCCATCCACAGCGGCAATGCCGAGGGCGGTGGTCCGGTGCACCGTCACGCTGCGGCCCAGCGACTTGGCGGCCCGGCGGAAGAACCACTCCAGGTACTGGCTCTGCAGCCGGCGGGTGGGGAAGGTGGTGCCCGTCAGCGCGCGGAGCTGGTCCCACAGCTGCTGCGGGAAGTCCGGCACGTCGATGATGGTGGCATCCAGGACGCCCGCGGCCCACGCGGCCAAACCGGGGCCGGGGGCGGCCGGGCCGGCGCAGTCCACCGACTCGTCCGTGAACATGGTGATGTCCGCTGCCATGGAGTTCAGCAGGAGGCCGGGGTCCTGGTCGTACCGCCAGATCCGGCCCGAACCGGGGACGTGCGGCTCCACCACATGGATCTGCAGCGGGCCTGCGAAGACGTCAGGCCGGTTGGCCGCTATCCGTTCCAGCACACCGGCCGTGCGCGGTCCGCCGCCAATGAAGACGATGGCCGGGATGGTGGCTGGCATGGATGCTCCTGACAGTGGGGGCTGGGATTGAGTGCCCATGCTAGGCAGCCGTGACGACGGCGGTCGAGCGCCTGGTCACGGCCGTTAACTCCGCGTCACGGCGCGTTACGGGACGCAAAGAATCGACTCATGACGCCGTACGAAGCCCCGTGAACTATTGCAACCTGCCGCCTTGCTGGGCCGTTCCGGCCGGTCCTAGATTTGCAGCCAGCAAGGGGCCGAACGGTCCCACCCGGGGCAACGCCCATCCGGATCCCACGACGAGAAGCGAGGTGGCACATGAGTTCAGCAGCAACGACCGTGGCGCAGTCACAACAGCCGCAGCCGGCACCGCCGGCGGAAACGCCACCGAAAACCCGGCGGCCCGAAGATGGGGCGGCCGCCCGGAAGGCCCCGGACTACTCGTCCTACCGGGTGGTGGCAGCAAAGCATCCGTGGCGCTGGGTGGGGACTGCCGTCGTCGCGCTCGGCGTCCTGGCGGTGGCGTGGTCCCTGGCCACCAACCCGCGCTGGGAGTGGGGCGTGGTGGCGCAGTGGTTCACCGCCCAGTCGGTGGTCAACGGGCTGGTGGAAACGCTGAAGCTGACCGCCATCTCCGGCATCCTGGGGTTCGTGCTGGGCTTCATCCTGGCGCTGATGCGGCTGTCCGCATCGCCGCTGCTGGTCTCGGTGTCCTGGACCTTCTCCTGGATCTTCCGGTCCACGCCGCTGCTGGTCCAGATGCTTCTTTGGTACAACCTGGGCTACCTGTACGAGAAGATCAGCTTAGGGATCCCGTTCACCGATGTCCGCTTCTTCGAGGTCCAGACCACCACACTGATCAGCCAGTTCGCGGCAGCAGTGCTGGGGTTGACCCTGAACCAGGCGGCGTACTCGGCGGAGATCATCCGCGGCGGCATCCTGTCCGTGGACCAGGGCCAGCTGGAAGCCGCGGCCGCCCTGGGCATCCCGGCCTGGCGCCGTTCCACCCGGATCGTCCTGCCGCAGGCCATGCGCGCCATCCTGCCCACCGCGTTCAACGAGATCATCGGCCTGGTCAAGGGCACCTCGATCGTCTACGTCCTGGCCTACTCCGAGCTGTTCTACACGGTGCAGGTCATCTACAACCGCACGCAGCAGGTCCTGCCGCTGCTGCTGGTGGCCACCCTCTGGTACATCGTGATCACCTCCGTGCTGAGCGTCTTCCAGTACTACATCGAACGGCACTACTCCAAGGGCGCGGTGCGGAACCTGCCGCTGACGCCCCTGCAGAAGGCCCGCAAATTCTTCGCCACCCACGCGGCAGTCCCCACCCGGAGGAACTTCTGATGACTGAGACCCTTACCGCCCCCACGGCCACCCGCGGCCTGGTGGAGATCACCGGCGTCCGCAAATCCTTCGGCCCCACGGAAGTCCTCAAAGGCGTCAGCCTCACCGTGGAACCCGGGGGAGTAGCCGTGATCGTGGGCCCCTCCGGATCCGGCAAGTCCACCCTGCTGCGCACCATCAACCACCTGGAGAAGGTGGACGGCGGCCACATCACCATCGACGGCCGGCTGGTGGGCTACGAAGTCCGCGGCGACCGGCTGCACGAACTGCGGGAAAAGGAGATCCTGAAACAGCGCACCGACATTGGCATGGTGTTCCAGAACTTCAACCTGTTCCCGCACCTGACCGCGCTGGAGAACGTGGCGGAAGCGCCGGTGGTGGCACAGGGCCGCTCCAAGGCGGAAGCCCGCCGCCGCGGCCTGGAACTGCTGGACCGGGTGGGCCTCAAGGACCGGGCTGACGCCTACCCGCGCCAGCTCTCCGGCGGCCAGCAGCAGCGCGTGGCGATTGCCCGCGCGCTGGCCCTGGACCCCAAGATCCTGCTGTTCGACGAGCCCACCTCCGCCCTGGACCCCGAACTGGTGAACGAGGTCCTGGACGTCATCCGTGAACTCGCCAAGTCCGGCACCACGCTGATCATCGTCACCCACGAGATGGGCTTCGCCCGCGACGTGGCGGACACCGTGGTGTTCATGGACCAAGGCCAGATCGTGGAACAGGGCACCCCGCAGGACATCTTCAGCAACCCCCAGGAACCGCGCACCCGGAGCTTCTTCTCCAAGGTGCTCGAACCGGCCTTCAACATCTAAGGAACTCCCATGGCTTTCCCCACCAGCCGCCGCCGCGCCCTCGCGGCGCGTCCCGCCGTCGTACTCCTCGGCACGGCACTCCTTGGTTCAGCCGCGCTCGCCGGCTGCGCGGACCCCGGCGCCTCCGCCGCCGGCAACCCCACCGGAGGGGCGCAGGCGACGGCGGCCCGAAACGGCGTGGTCTACAACACCTCCCCGGACCAGCAGCGGATCCGCGCGGAGAAGGACCCGGCGCTCGCCGCCAAGGTTCCCGCGCTGATCAGCAAGGACGGCAAGCTGACGGTGGCCACGACGGCCGGTTCCATCCCGCTGTCCTTCCACGCAACGGACGACAAGACGCCGATCGGCTCCGAGCTGGACGTCGCGCAGCTGGTGGCGGACAAGCTGGGCCTGGAGCTGGACGTGCAGGTCACGTCCTGGGAGAACTGGCCGCTGAAGACCCAGTCCGGCGACTTCGAGGCCGTCTTCTCCAACGTGGGCGTGAACAAGGACCGGGTCAAGCTGTTCGACTTCGCCAGCTACCGGGCCGCGTACATGGGGTTCGAGGCGAAGAAGTCCGCCACCTATGACATCAAGGGCGCGGACGACATCTCCGGCCTGAAGGTCTCCGTGGGCTCCGGAACCAACCAGGAGAAGATCCTGCTGGCCTGGAACAAGGAGCTGGAGGCCAAAGGCAAGGCCCCGGCCACGCTGCAGTACTACTCCTCCGACGCCGACACCATCCTGGCCCTGTCCTCCGGCCGGACCGACCTGAACATCGCGCCGTACCCCTCCACCGTGTACCGGGAAAACACCCGGGACGACCTGAAAGTGGTGGGCAAGGTCAACGCCGGTTGGCCGTCCGAGACCCTGGTGGCCGCCACCACGCTGCGCGGCAACGGGCTGGCGCCGGTGATTTCCGAGGCCCTGAACGAGGTCATCGGGGACGGCTCCTACGGGAAGGTCCTGGAACGCTGGGGCCTGTCAGAGGAAGCCCTGCCGGAATCCAAGACCATCACAGCGGAAAACTTCGCGGCCACGCCGGCAACCGCCACGGCCGCTCCGTCACAGGCGGGGAAGGCATCATGAACGCAGTACACACTGAAACCGCCCTCGAGTCCTTCGACGCCGACTGGCAGGAATGGCACGCCGCCCACGAACAGCAGCGCGCCCACCGGCACGGTTTCCTGGCGGTGACCCACCTGCACTGGCTGGGCGACGAACCCACCCGGCTGGAAGGCGCCCCGGGCACCTGGAGCGTGGCGGCCGACGTCGTCCGCGTCCTTTTGGAACCGGGTGACAGCCTGCAGCAGGACGGCACGGAGCTGAACACGGAAGCCGGCGCATCGCTGGAGTTTGGCCCCGTTGAAGAACGCGGCGGCATCAACCTGGTGTCCGGCGAGACCGTCATTGAACTGGCCAAGCGGGGCGGCGAGTACATCGTGCGGCCGCGTCACCCCGAAAACCCGTTGTTGCAGGCGTACCAGGGCACGCCCGCCTACTCCCCGGATGCCGCGTACGCCGTCCGCGGGACCTTCGTGCCGTTCGAGGCGCCGCGGCCCACCACCGTGGGTGCAGCCGTGGAAGGCATCCGGCATGTCTACGAGGCACCCGGCGAGATCCGCTTCAAGCTGGCCGGCCAGGAGCTGGCGCTGACCGCGTTCAACGGCCACGCGCCCGGCTCACTGTCCATACTGTTCACCGACCAGACCGCCGGCAAGACTACCTACGCGGCCAACCGCTCCCTTTCGGTGGTGCCGGCCGCGGACGGGTCCGTGGTGCTGGACTTCAACCGGGCCGTGAACCTGCCGTGCGCCTACACGGACCTGGCCACCTGCCCGCTGCCGCCGGCCGAAAACCGGCTTCCCGTGGCCATCGAAGCCGGCGAAAAGATTCCCTACGAGCGTCAGGACCAGCAGTGAGTACCTTTGAAAAGCCGGGCTTCCTGGCGATCGAGCTCGACGGCGCCGGGTGGGACGGTGCGGACCTTGCCCGCGCCGTGCTGGCAGCAGAGTCCGCCGGCTTCCACGCCGCCACCTTCACCGACGCGCCGGCGCCCGGCCGGGCCAACGCCCTGCAGCGGGCAGCCTTCGCGGGGCCGGTGACGCACACCATTGCGCTGGTCCCGGAGGTGGACACCGCCCACACCGAGCCCTTCCACGTCTCCACCCAGCTGGCCAGCCTGGACTACGTGTCCGGCGGCCGGGCCGGGTGGATCGCCACCGCTTCCGACGCATCTGGGGCGGCCGCCGCCGTCGGCCGTGTTTCCGTCACCGGCGAGGCGCTCGGCCAGGAAGCGGCCGCGTCCATCGAGGTGTCCCGCCGGCTGTGGGATTCATGGGAGGACGACGCCGTGATCCGCGATGTTGCCACCGGCCGGTACATCGACGTGGACAAGCTGCACTATGTCGATTTCCAGACACCTGCCGGTTTTTCCGGCGCGGGCTATTCCGTCAAGGGGCCATCCATCATTCCGCGGCCGCTCCAGGGGCAGTTGCCGGTGCTGGTTCCCGCGTCCCTGCTCGGAGACGTTCCGGCGGACGCGGTGGATGCCGTGCTGGTGTCTGCGCCCGCAGCGGAACTGCTGGCCGCCGAGGTCCGCGACGTCCGGGCCCGGGTGGGGGCGTCCGTTGCCGTGATCGCCGAGCTCGACGTCGTCCTGGACGCCCGCGGGCAGGCTGCGGCTGCGAGGGATGCAGCGTTCGACGGCGGCCGGGCGGCTTTTGCAGGTTCCGCAGCCGGTCTCACCGACTTCCTGTCCGACCTTTTAAGGGCGGCCGACGGCGTGCGGCTGCACCCGGCGTCGCTTTTTGTCGATCTCGAGGAGCTGGGCCGGCTGGTGCTGCCGGAACTGCGCCGCCGCGGAGCACTCCGCCCGGTGGTGCAGGACGGCACCTTCCGCGGCCTGCTGGGCCTGGAGCGCCCGGCCAGCCGCTATGCAACCGTCTCCGCCGCGGCAGCCGGCACCGGAAAGTAAGGGAAAAACCATGACACAGCACACCCGTGCTAAATCCGAGGTCTTCACGCCAAGCGGCCAGATCCAGTTCGGCGTCTTCTTCCAGGGCGTCAACTCGGGCACCATCTGGAAGGCCCCGGAATCCGGCTCGCAGACGGACTTCGAATCCTTCCGCCGGATCGCCCAAACCGCGGAGCGGGGCCTGTTCGCCGCGTTTTTCCTGGGCGAGGGGCTGCGCCTGCGGGAACACCTGGGGCGCCCGCACGCGCTGGACGTGGTGGGCAGGCCGGATGCGCAGACCATGCTCGCCGCGCTGGCCTCGGTGACCACAAACATCGGGCTCGTGGCCACCCAGAACACCACGTACAACGATCCCGCTGACCTGGCGCACCGGCTCGCGTCGCTGGACCTGGTCTCGGGCGGCCGTGCGGCGTGGAACATCGTGACCACGGACAACGCCTGGACCGGAGCGAACTTCCGCCGCGGCGGCTACCTGGACCACGCCGACCGGTACAAGCACGCCGAGGCCTTCGTGGAGACGGCCAAGCGCATCTGGGATTCCTGGGAGACGCCGGACGGTCCCGCCCGCCGGGTGGTGCACCACGGGCAGCATTACACCGTGGACGTCACGCCCCGGCTGCCGCGCAGTGCGCAGTACCGGCCGGTGCTGTTCCAGGCCGGGGATTCGCCGGAGGGCCGCAACTTCGCCGCGCGGCAGGCGGACGTGATCTTCTCGGCCCACCCCAAGTTCGACGACGCCGTGGAGTTCCGGAAGGACCTGGTGGAGCGGTCCGTGGCCGCCGGCCGCGGTGCCAATGCCGTCCAAATCATGCCGGCCAGTGAGTTCATCCTGGCGCCGACCGCTGCCGAAGCCGCCGAGAAGAAGGCGTGGGTGCGCAGCCTGCAGATCGGCCCGCAGCAGGCCATTGCCTATCTGGAGCAGTTCTGGGGCCGCGAGCTGTCCTCCTACGATCCGGACGGCCCCCTGCCGGAGATCGATCCGGTGGTGGAGGAAACGTCCGAGACCCGCGGCAGCGGTTTCCACGGCGCCAAGGCCCGGCAGCTGGCGGACCAGTGGCGGGCGGAGGCCAAGGACAAGGGGCTGTCCATCCGGCAGTTCGTCACCTCGAAGACCGCGCGGATCGATTCCACGTTCACCGGCTCCTACACGGCCGTGGCCGATCACCTGGCCGAGTACGCGCGGGTGGGGGCCGTGGACGGGTTCAACATTTCCCCGTGGCTGATTCCCACCGGCTTGGACGACATCGTGAACCACCTGGTCCCCGAACTCCAGGAACGCGGCGTGTACCCCACCGACTACCGGGGCAGCACCCTCCGCGAGCACCTGGGGCTGGAAACGCCCGTGCGTACCGCCGATGAGGCGGCCGCGGCGGTCCGCGCCTGATGCGCTGGGCCGGTTTCGCCGGCCGGGCTGGCTTTAATTGGAAGGCTGGTTTTGCCGGACGGGACGACGGCGGCAGGGTGGGTGCCGCCGTCGAACCTTCCGTGGGGGCTGGTGCTGTGGTGGCCGGTTCGCCCGGTACGGTCACCCTGCAGCTGACTGTATGGGAGCAGTGGGTGTAGGGCCCGCCACCTCCCTGCCTTTCCTTGGGTGCTAGTCGGTTTCCGGGCTTTGGCAGTAGAAGCAGGTGCCTTCATCGCAGTCTTCTGCAGTGTCCTGCTCCGTTTGGCGCTCACTCATTCCGGGTCCTTTCCGTAGGGGTTGTGAAGTAGTCCCCCTTGCAAGGGTTTGCCCGGGACCCCTGCTGGGATCCCGGGCAAACACTGGGGGTGGTGGCCTGCCGGCCGGTTAGTGGGCCAGGGCCGGTTCGGCCAGCTGGACCTTCTCCGCCTCGGTGGGCACGAAGCCCGCCTGGAGTTCGGAGCGGAGCTTGCCCATGTCCAGCTCGCCCTGCCACTTGGCGATTGCCACGCAGGAGACGATGTTGCAAACCGTGCTGGTGAGGGCACGGGCCTCGCTCATGAAACGGTCGATGCCAACGATGAGGGCCACGCCGGCCACCGGCAGGGTGGGCATGACCGTCAGGGTTGCCACCAGGGCCACGAAACCACTGCCCGTGACGCCGGCCGCACCCTTGGAGGTCAGCAGCATCATGCCGAGCATCAGCAGGATCTGGCCCCAGCTGAGGTGGATGTCGCAGGCCTGGGCGATGAACATGGAGGCGAGGGTGAGGTAGATGGCCGTTCCGGTCAGGTTGAAGGAGTAGCCGGTGGGGACCACGAGCCCCACAACGCTGCGGTCGCAGCCGATCCTTTCAAGCTTGGACAGCAGGCGCGGCAGGACCGGTTCGCTGGAGGACGTGGCCAGGACGATCAGGAACTCATCCTTGAAGTAGCGCAGGATCTGCCAGAGGCTGAAGCCGGTCACCTTGGCCAGGATGCCCAGGCCCACCACCACGAAGACGATGCAGGCGGCGTAGAAGGCAAGGATCAGCATGCCGAGGTTTCCGATGGAGTGGGCGCCGTACTTGCCAACGGTGAAGGCCATGGCCCCAAAGGCTCCCAGCGGAGCCACCTTCATGATGTAACCGAACATGATGAAGAGCAGCTTGTTGAAGCTGTTGACCACGTTCAGCGCCAGCTGGCCCGGTGCGCCGAGCTTGCTGAAGGCGAAGCCGCACAGCAGTGCAATGACCAGCACGGGCAGGACTTCACCGTCCGCGAAGGCGCCCACGAAGGTGGTGGGGATGATGCTGAGGATGAAGTCCACGGGGTTGCTGCTGGGCAGCTGCGTGGTGTACTTCTGCGCCACCGAAGAGTCCAGGTGCGCGGGATCGATGTGCATCCCGGCGCCGGGCTGGAACAGCGTCACCGCGGCCAGGCCCAGGGCCAGGGCGAGTGCGGTCAGTGCGTAGAAGAGGCCCAGCGAACGGATCAGGGTGGGCCCCACCTTCCTGGTGTCCCGCAGGGAGGTGATGCCTCCGACGATGGTGCAGAACACGATGGGGGCGATCATGAACTTCACGAGTTTCACGAATCCGTCGCCGATGGGCTTCAGGGACGAGCCGAGGTCCGGCCACAGTGCGCCTACAACGACGCCGAGGGCGACTCCGATGAGTACCTGGACATACAGGTGTCCGAGGATGGATTTGATCTTCATTGAACAACTTCCTGGTTGGTGCGGCCCCTTAATGATGGGGCAAAGAGATAGGGGTTTTAGGCAGACAGCTCGGCGGCCGGGGCCACGTCGATATCTGCGGTGGCGATGTGGCGGGCTGCCCGGTGGAGGGCCACTTCGCTGACGTTGCCGGTGTCATCGGTGATGATTTCGGCGGTGATCACGCCGGCGGGCGTCCCGACCCGCAGCAAGCGGGGAGTTCCGGTGCCGGTGGATGGTGATTGGCCTGCTGCGTTGGCTACGACCGATGACTGCAGCGAGGATGCCAGGGCAACTGCCACGGCTGAGGTCAGGCCGATGGCCGGGTGGGGTGCCAGCATGGACAGCATCCGCACCCGCACGTCGTGGCTGCCGGCGGTGATGGTTGTTCCGTCCGCGGCGGTGTAGTCGCCTGCAGGAGCCACCACCCCGACTTTCGGGACGGCGTTCTGCGGCGGATCCTCAGGCTTCCGCAGCCCCATGATGAGGCCGGCTGATGCCCGTGCCGCGATGAGGTCCGGCAGCTGGGCGGTGAGGTTGCCAGTCATTGAGGAAAGATCGACGCCGGCCTGGTCGGCTGCCAGGAGCACGGCAGGGGCGCCGGCGTCCACCATCGTGGCGGCCAGGGTCCGGCCGTTGACCTGGAGCTCGTCCACCGTGTTGCCGGTAGGCAGGAGTGCACCGGTGTTCTGGCCCCAGGGGCCATGGAACGAGAGGCTGACAGGAACGCCGGCGGCGCTGCTGCCCGGAACCCGGGCCAGGCCGGACTTGGGAATGTGTCCGCCCGGGGTGGGAACCGATCCGCTCAGCACGGCACCGGAAGTGACGTGGCGCATGCGGACCTTGGTCATGCCGTCCCGGGCGGGAACGATGCCCGTCTGGACTGCGAACAGGGCAATGGCGGTGGCGCAGTTGCCGCAGTTGGAACCCAGCTCAACGGTGGGGTCACCGATCCCCACCTGGGCGAAAAGGTAGTCGAGGTCTGCCTCGGCACCAGGGGTTGCCCAGATGACCGCAGCCTTGGACGTGGTGGACGTTCCGCCCCCGACGCCGTCCAGCTGCCGCGCGTCCGCTGCGCCGAATGCGGCTGACAGCAGTGCGGGGATTTCCTCGCGGGTGGGGGCGTGGAGGGCCACGTCCCTGGCATCGAAGAGCCAGCACTTGCTGGTGCCGCCCCGGTACCAATGTCCTTTGAGTCCCACTGTATTTCTCCCTCGTAACTTGCAGGTGCTCTACTTCACAGCACCTTGTACTTCTACGATCCGGGATGGGAGCCTTCAGCACAATCGCAAATAAATGGACGACTATCTACTTTTGCTAAACTCAGTGCATGGCAATCCTCGACCTCCACCGGCTCCACGTGCTCCGCGAGGTGGGCCGTTCCGGCTCCCTGACCTCTGCTGCTGCCGCCCTTTCCTTCACCACCTCGGCGGTGTCGCAGCAGATAGCCAAACTCGAGCAGGAGATGGGCGTGGTCCTCATCGAGCGCCATCCCCGGGGCGTGGTCCTGACCGAGGCGGGGCACGCCCTGCTGCACTACGCCGACGACATCGACAGGACCGTGGAAGCTGCCCGCGCCGAAATGGGGGAGTTCGCGGGCCTTCGGCGCGGCCAGCTCCGGCTTGGAACCTTTCCCACCGGCGGAGCCTCCCTGATGCCCGACGTTGTGCTGGCGTTCCGCGCCCGCCACCCCGAGGTGGCAGTGACGGTTGTCAGCGCCCGCCGGGACGGCCTGCTGGAACGGCTGCGGCGGCGGGAAATCGAACTGACCCTGCTGTGGGACTATCCCTGGCAACAGATCGAGGACCCCGACCTCGCCCTGGTCAGGCTGACCAACGATCCAACAGTGCTGCTGGTCCCGCGGGAGCACCCCATTGCGAAACTGGGCTCGGTCCGCATCGGCGCATTGAGCGACCAGGAATGGGTGGTGCGCGACGAGCACCCCGTGGCCGACGTCCTCAGCCGGGTATGCCGCGACGCCGGGTTCGAACCGCGGATCGCGTTCGCCGCCAACGATTACCAGGAGACACAGGGCATGGTGGCGGCCGGCATCGGCATCGCCCTGGCACCCAGGCTGGCCCTGACGGCCCTGCGCCCCGACGTCGTGGCGGTCCCGCTCGCCGGGTCCCCGAAGCGCCGGATCCTCCTGGCCCACTTGGCAAACCGGCGGCTCAGCCCCGCCGCGCAGCAGGCCACCAAGGTGTTCCGGTCCATCGCCAAGGGCGCGGCTTCCTGACAAGGAGGGTGCCGCCGTCGTACGGTGCCTTTCCTGACGCCTACCGGGCCAGGGGCCCGGCAACCAGAGCCCGGGCAAGGTCCATGAAGTCGGCGTGGGTCACCGGAGCGGGGCCTGCCGTCGAGGCAGCTGCCGTGGGGGTGTTCCGGGCGACGGCGAAGCTGTCGCTGACGAAGCGCCGGTGCGCAATGACGCTCCCGATCGCCGGCAGGACCAGCAGGAACTGGCCGTAGTTGCCCGCGGCCAGGAACGCCCCCTGCCACTGCGGGCCGGATTCCCGGGGGAGCCACCACAGATAGCCGTAGTCGCAGGTGCCAAAACCGGTGGACGGCGCCATGTCTGCGCGCCTGACATGGGTGGCCACGCTGTCCGTGGCCCACTCCCGGGGGACAAGCTGCCGTCCCTCCCACTGGCCGCCGGCTGCCATCAGCATCCCGATCTTGGCCAGGTCCCGGGCGGAGAGGAAGAAGTGGTAGGCAGGGAAGGCGGACTTTCGGGCGTCCCCGAGCATTCGCTGGCGTGTGGGGTCGTAGTCGTCGAACCCCAGCGGACCGGCCAGGTGCTGCTGGAACGCTTCGAAGACGGTCAGGCCGCTGGCCTTCTCGAAGATGGCGCCCGCGGCGTTGAAATCCCAGTTGTTGTAGAGGAAATACTGCCCCGGTGCTTTTGTGCCGCGTGAAGGGAAGGCAGCCTCGTCACTGCCCGGGCTGGAGGGCGGGTGGTAGACGCCCGAACGCGACGTCAACAGGTCACGGAGCTGCGCCGTCCGCTCGATGGGCAGCAGGCCGCCCACATCGTCAACACCGAGCTCATCGAGTGTGGCGTCGAGGCTGACCGTGCCGGCTGCCACCTGGATGCCGAAAAGGATGGAGAGCAGGCTTTTGCGGACGGAGGCGACGTAGCTGGCGCGGGTGGTGTCGCCGAGTTCGACGACGGTGCTGCCGTCCTGGAGGACCAGCAGGGACGTGGTGTTCCGGGGCACCGAAATGTCCGGGGCGGCGGTCACGGGGCCTCCTGGTGGATGGTGTGGAACGAAAAAGCCTGGGGACCCGGCGGAGGCCGGGTCCCCAGGCGCGGGATTTCGGGGTTACTTGGTGTAGCCGAACACCTGGTTCCACTTGGCCAGGTCGTCCTTGCCGTAAGTGGTGGCGTCGCTGTTCTGCATGCGGTAGACCTTGCCGGAATCGACGGCGGGGAGGGTTACGCCCATGATGGTGGGCGGTGCCACGTCGGTGCGGACCGGGTATTCACCGATCTGCGCGAAGACCTGCTGGCCCTGCTTGGAAAGGTTGTAGTTCATGAAGACCTTCGCGGCTTCCACGTTCGTGGCGGTGCCCGTCATGCCCAGGTAGTAGTCGTACGAGACGAGTCCTTCCTCGGGGACGATGAACTTGACCGGGGCCTTGTCCTGGACGGCTGAGATGTTGGTGCCGCTGATGGTGACCGTGCCCACGGCCACTTCGCCGCGGGCCAGAGCCGTGGCTTCAGCGCCCAGGGAGTCGTAGATCTTGGGCTTCTGCGCAGCGTACTTGGCGAAGTAGTCGCCGCCCATCTTGGTTTCCATGAACCGGTTCAGTGCCGCGGTGCTGCCGCCAGAGCCGCCCTGGACGATGCCCAGCTTGCCCTGCCACTTGCCGCCGACGGCATCCGCCCATGACTTGGGGGCATCGGCTTCCTTCACCAGCTGGGTGTTGTAGCCCAGGGTGTAGACGGAGTTGAACATGCGGGTGAACTGGCCGCCGTCCACGGAGACGTCCTTGAGTGCGGAAGCGCCGGGGACGTCGTAGGCCTTCCAGACCTTGGCGTCCTCCATGGACTTGGCGATCCGGTAGTCGGACGTGCGGATGACATCGGCGCTGAGCTTGCCGGCACCCTGCTCGGAGAGCACGCGTTCGGAGAGCTTGTTCGGGGTGAGGCGGACGACGTTGACCTTGATGCCGGTGTCCTTGGTGAAGGCGTCCACCAGGGCGCTTTCGGACGAGTCGGTGTAGCCGGAGTAGAGGGACAGGGTCTGGGTCTTGGCCTTCTCATAGGTGTCCTTGTCCGCGATGGATTCGCCGTTGATCACCAGTCCGTTGTCGGTGTTCACGGCTGCGCTGGCAGTGACCACGCCGGCACTCTGGGCGGCGCTTCCACAGCCGGTCAGGCTGAGGGCCAGGAGCACTCCGGCGGCGGTGAGGGCGGGGAGTTTGGAGGCTAACTTCATTGAGGGTGTCCCTTTCAAAGGTGGGTGTGAGGTCAGTTCTTGGTCTTGCGTTCGCCGCCGACTTTTTGGGCGATGACGGCGAGGATTCCGATGACGAGGCAGTACAGGACGCTCACGGCGGCAGCTGCCTGGCTCTGGCCGTTGTCGAAGTTGTCGAACACGAGGATGGACAGGATCCGGGTGTTCGAGGTGAAGAGGAAGATGGAGGCGCTGAGCTCACGCATGGAGAGCATGAGGAACAGCAGGAACGAGGACATGATGCCCACGCGCATCAAGGGCAGGGTGACGTCCAGGACGGACCTGGTCCGTCCGGCGCCGAGCATCACGGCGCTGTCCTCGAGGTCCTGGTCCATCTGGAGCATTGATGCGGAGACTCCGCGGTATCCCTGGGGCATGAACACTGCGACGCAGGCGACGGCGAGGATCGCCAGGGTGCCGTAAATGGGCAGCGGCAGGAGCAGCCAGGTCCAGAGCAGTCCGATGCCCATGACGATGGCGGGGACGGCAAGGGGGGTCATGGCGACCAGTTCGATCAGGCGTCCCACCTTGGACTTGGTGCGGTACCGGATGTAGGAGGCGATGAAGCTGAGGGTGGTGCCGGCGAAGGCTGCGATCAGGGCCACCAGGACACTGTTCTTCAGGGCGAGCTGGAAGTCGTTGGATCCCAGGACCTCGATCAGCTTCGCGAAGCTAAGGGAGTTGGCTTCGAGCAGCTGCGACATCGAGGACACGAACGGGGTGGCCTGCATCGAAGCGGCCAGCAGGGCCAGCATCGGCAGGACCACCGATACGGCGAAGTAGGCCAGGGCCAGGATGGTGAACGGCCAGCGCATCTTGCGCAGCGGCACTTGCCGGGGACGGTTGCCCTTGCCGGTCATGGTGGTGAACTTGCGCTTGTTGATGATGCGCTGCTGGATGAGGGTCACGGCCATCAGCGCAACGGTCAGGATCACGGCGACGCTGGCAGCCTGGTTGCTCTTGGCCGGGGTGGCGCTCATCAGGCGGTAGATATAGGTGGGCAGGGTGTCCACGCCGGCAGGGTTGCCGATGACCTGGGCCACCGGGAAGTTCTCCATGGTCAAGGCGAAGACCAGGACGGCGGAGCCCAGGATGGCGGGAAGGGCCAGGGGCAGGGTGACGGTCCGCAGCATGGTGCGCAAGGGCGCCCCGTGGACGGTGGCGGCCTCTTCGAGGTCGGCGTTCATCATCGACAGTGAGCTGTGCAGCAGCAGGAAGGCGTACGGGGCGTAGAAGATTCCCAGCACGAACACCAGGCCCGGGAGGCTGTAGATGTTGATGGCGGCATCAATGCCCAGGTCGCGGAGGAAGATGTTGATGTAGCCGGCGCTGGGCGAGCACAGCAGCGACCAGGCCAGGGCACCCACCAGGGCGGGGATGAACATCGGCGCCATGCCGATGAAGAAGATGAACTTCCGCCACGGCGCATCGGAACGGGCACACACGAAGGCCAGGAATGCCCCGATCAGCAGGGCGATGATCGCTGAGCCGGCACCGACCATGAGCGAGTTGACCAGGGCCCCGAGTGCTTCCGGGGTGGCCAGCAGGGCCAGGTTGGACAGTGTCAGGCCGCCCAGGGAGATGCTGCCGGGCCGGGGAACGCTGTCCGAGAACGCGGCCAGCAACACCAGGGCAAGGGGGAGGACGATGAGGACGCCGAGGATGACCAGGACGATCAGGCCCGGCGTGTTCTTCCGGAGGCCCGAAAGGGTCCGGGCTGCACGGTAGTCCCGGGGCGCCGGCATGGGTGCGAGGCGGGCGTCGGCGCGGGTGGCCGCCTCGGTGGTCTTGAGGCTCATGCGAGGACCTCAGCCGGCAGGATCTGGACTTCGCGGGGGTTGACGGTCACCCACACGCGGTCTCCCACTTTGTGCTGTTCGCCGCGGCGAAGTCCGCCCAGGGCATCAAGCTCGGGCCCGGATTCCAGTTGGATGGCGTACCGGATGTCATTGCCCTGGAACCCCGCTACCCGGACCGTTCCCGGCCATGAGTTGGGGTGTTCGGTGGGCATGGCGGTGATCTGCAGGTCCTCGGCCCGAATGCACACCTTGGGGGAGGTCCCGGCGTCACTGGCCAGCTGGGCCGACTGGACGGTGAGCTCGCTGTTGGCGATGCGTGCGGTGGTGGACCCGGCGGCGGTGCCCTCGGGCGTGCAGTCCATGATGTTGGAAACACCGAGGAAGTGGGCGATTGACGCGCTGGCGGGTGCCTCGTACATGTGCTGGGGTGCGCCCATCTGCACAATCCGGCCGCCCTGGAGCAGGGCGATGCGGTCTGCGAGGGCGAAGGCTTCGTGCTGGTCGTGGGTGACGTACACGCAGGTGAGCCCGAGCTGGAGCTGGATTTCACGCAGTTCAACCCGGAGCCGGTCACGCAGGCGGGCGTCAAGGTTGGAGAGCGGTTCGTCGAGCATGAGCACGCTGGGCCGCATGACCAGGCTGCGTGCCAGGGCCACGCGCTGCATCTGGCCGCCGCTGAGCAGGCTGGCGCCGCGGTCGGCGTAGGGCTCCAGGCCCACCAGCGTGAGGGCCTCCATGACCCGCTCATCGATTTCGCTCTTGGAGAGCTTCTTCTGCTTGAGGGAGTAGGCAACGTTCTGGGCCACCGTCATGTGCGGCCATACCGCGTAGGACTGGAAGACCATGCCGACGTTGCGCTTGTTCGGGGGCAGGTTGATGCCTTTTTCGGAGTCGAACACCACCACGTCGTCGATGATGATCCGCCCCGAGGTGGGCTCTTCCAGGCCGGCGATGCAGCGCATGGTGCTGGTTTTGCCGCAACCGGACTGGCCCAGGAGTACCAGGGCCTCGCCGTCTTCAATGTCGAGGTTGAGGTTTTCGATGGCAGTGAAGCTTCCGTACTTCAGCTGCAGGTTTTGAATGCTGATTTTCATGGCTGATTCCTTGGCTGGGTTTTTCCGGTAGGGGTTTCTTCAGTCACTGGGCACCAGGATGGTGCTTTCGCTGATGACGCGGGCCGAGCGTTGAAAGGAGACTTCGGCGGGATCGGCTGCATCCAATGCCAGCGCCGTCTTGCCTTTCAGCAGGTGGATAAAGAGTCCGGCCTCCGCCGCCGGAACCACGCTGCGCTGCACCACGCTGCCTGTTGTGCCCGAAGCGGCAGCGACGGCGACGGCGCTGGTGAGGCCGATGGCGGGGTGCAGCGCGGTCATCGAGATCATCCGGGCCGAAACGCCGGTTGCGCCTGCTGGCGGAGGCCCCACGATGCCCACCTTCGGAATGGAGCTGAGGTCCTGCGGCAGTCCCATCCTGCAGGCGGCCGCAGCGCGCAGCTTCGGAGCGATCCGGACCAGCGCCTCCAAAGCTTCCTCGCTGCCGGTTGCGTCCAGCCCCAGGTCCTGTGCGGCAAAGAGCGCAGCCGGGGCGCCCGCGTCGATCAGTGTCGCCTGGTACCGCTTCCCGTCGACCTCGATGTCATCGATGGCGTTGCCTGTGGGGAACTGTGCTCCGTAGCTGGACCAGGAGGACTTCTGGAAGATGACGTCGATGGGGACGCCGGGGTAGTGCTGGCCGTCGAGGCGCCGCCCGCCGTAGGCCGGTACCTGCGCCCCCGGGGTGGGGATCTCGCAAACGAGGCGCAGCCCGGTCACGGTGTTCAGGATGGGGACCCGGGTGACTTCCCCGGTGGGAGCGACCAGCCCGGCATGGAGCGCGTACAGGCCCAGCGCTGTGGCGCAGTTGCCGCAGTTGCTGGCCCACTCCACGGCCGGCTTGTCGATGGCCACCTGGGCGAACCGATAGCGGACCGTTCCGTCCGGGTCGGTGCCCGCCACAGTGATCGCCTTGCTGGTGGTGGACGAGGCGCCCCCCACTCCGTCGATCTGGCGGAGGTCCGGCGAGCCGAAGGTGCGGATGAGGAGACGGTCCGTCTCCAGGGCGTCAGCCGGAAGGTCCTCGTCACGGAATATCCAGCACTTGCTGGTGCCGCCACGGACGAGGGTGGCCGGTACCGGGGTGACCGGGAGGGTGCCGGCCTGCGGCTCTTCCCTGAATAGAAGCGTCATTGGTTCTCCTGAAATACCCCGCGCTGCCGTGTGCAGTCGCCGGATAAATGTTCAAAGCTGGGCAAACCGGAATCCGGTAATTGCTGTGCTGTATGGCGTTGGTCACAAACGGTATACCGTTGATATGACTTAAGCAACAGTCATTTGAATATGAATACCGACACGGCAGCCTTGGTGTCTTGCGGGGCGAGATGGTGTGCTGAAAATCGGTACGGTGTTCACAGCGCGCCGAAACGGTATGCAGTGCGTTAGAATTGCGGCTAAAGGTATGGCGCCGGCGCGTCCTGCCGCTTGTTTGCATGAAGACCGGAGGCCGCCCGTGGCGTCGCAACCAGAGACAAGCCCCTACCTGATGATCAGGAACGCCATCATCTCGCAGGAGCTGCCTCCCCGTGCCCAGCTCGTTGAAAGCGCCCTGGCCAAGAAGTACAACGTCTCCCGGACGCCCATCAGGGAAGCCTTGCGGCGCCTCGAAACCGAGGGGCTCGTGGAGCGCTACGGTTCGCGGATGCAGGTGCGGGAGTACCGCCCGGAGGAGATGCTGGACCTCTACGAGGTGCGGACCTTCCTGGAGGAGGCCGCCGCAAAAACCGCGGCTCTCCGGCACACCGACATGGACCTGATGCTGATCGACCGCGCCCACCAGGCCATGGTCACCCTTGATTTCGATGCTGCCACTCCGGCTGAACTGGCCGCCGCCAACCGCACCTTCCATGAGCGCATCTGGGCCGCCAGCCACAGCGCCGCCCTCCTTGACCTGCTGGACCGGATCCTGGTCCACTTCATCCGCTACCCCGGCACCACGCTCTCCACCAAGGAGCGCTGGGACCGCGTGCTGAAGGAGCATGAGGAGCTGTTGGTGGCCATCCGCGCACGGAACGCGGAGGAGGCTGGCCGCATCGCCAGCGCCCACATGGACGAGGCAAAGAACATCCGCATCCAGATGTACATCGACGCCCAGGAAATCAGCCACCCGCGCCTGGGATAGCCACAAATCCCGGCATTAAACCCTCCCGCCAAGCCCGTGAAGCCTGCGCCAAGGCGCTATTGCATGCTACGGCATACCTATGTATACAATCGTGTACAGCGATGGAGCTGAGGAGATTGACGATGATCAAGAGCGACGTTTTGGTAGTGGGCGGCGGCAACGCCGGATTTACGGCAGCACTTGCAGCCGCCGAGCGTGGACGCAAAGTGGTCCTGCTCGAAAAGGCACGGGAAGCCGCATCGGGCGGCAACAGCTTCTACACCGCCGGTGCCACGCGCATCTCCCACGACGGGCTCCAGGAGCTGATCGAATTCGTGGAACCTGATGAGCGGCACGCCGCCAGCGAGGTCCCCGCCTACACCGCCGCCGAATACCTTGCCGATCTGTCCAAGGTCTCGGAAGGGCGCAACGACCCCGAACTCTCCGCGGTCCTGGTCAGCGAAAGCAACCCGACCCTGCGCTGGCTTCAGGGCATGGGACTCAAATACCGCCTGATGTACGAACGCCAGGCGTACCGGACCCAGGACGGCGGGTACCTGTTCTGGGGCGGACTGCACGTGGGCAATGTGGGCGGCGGCAAGGGGCTGATGGCCGACCACCGCGCAGCTGCTGAGCGCATGGGCGTTGAGGTCATCTACGACTGCGCAGCCACCGGCCTCATCCAGGAGGACGGCCGGGTGCGCGGGGTCCGGTACCGCAGCTCATCCGGAGAAGGTGAGCTCCGGGCCGAGTCGGTCATCCTCGCCTCGGGAGGGTTCGAGGCCTCACCTGAACTGCGCCGCCGGCACCTGGGGGAGGGCTGGCAGAACGCGAAGGTACGCGGCACGCCGGGCAACACCGGTGAGATGATCCTCGCCGCATTGGACGCCGGCGCGGCCAGGGGCGGCGATTGGTCAACCTGCCACAGCGTGGCCTGGGATGCCTGGCACCCGGAGAACGAGGGCAACCTGCAGCTCACCAACCAGCTCACCCGCGGCGGGTACCCGCTGGGCATCGTGGTGAACAGCGACGGGAAGCGGTTCGTGGACGAGGGCGCCGACTACAGGAACTACACCTACGCGAAGTACGGCCGGGACATCCTTGCCCAGCCGGGCTCGGCCGCCTTCCAGATCTTTGACGCTTCTTCCCGCCCCATGCTGCGCGCCGAGGAGTACGACATGCCGGGCGTCTCGGTGGTCACCGCTCCAACCCTCGCCGAGTTGGCCCAAAAGGCCGGCATCAGCCCCGAGGGTTTGGAAGAAACGGTGAAAGGCTTCAATGCTTCGATCACCGGCAGCTCGCCCTTCGACCCCAACGTCAAGGACGGACGCCGGGCCGACACCCAGCCGCCGAAGAGCAACTGGGCCCGCAGCATCGCCACGGGCCCGTTCTACGCTTTCCCGGTGACCTGCGGCATCACCTTCACCTTCGGTGGCCTCAAGACGGACACCTGGGGCCGCGTGCTCACCGAAGACGCGGAGCCGCTCGAAGGGCTGTATGCCTGCGGCGAAGCGCTGGGCGGACTGTTCAGCGGAAACTACCCCGGCGGCTCCGGGCTTGCGGCGGGCGCCGTCTTCGGCCGCCGCGCCGGCTCCATCGCCTAGGCAACCCAGCAGCCCCCACCAGCAACGGAAAAGAGGAAAAAGTGGCCAGTCCCATCCACCAGCGGCTCCGCGAGGATGTCCTCGCGAGCGTCTTTGCGCCTGACGAGCCCCTCACGGAGGCCAAGCTCACCGAGCGTTACGGGGCATCCCGGACCCCGGTGCGGGAGGCGCTGCAGCGGCTGGAGCAGGACGGGCTGGTGGAGCGGCGCGGCAAGGCGGTGGTGGTCCGCACGCATTCGGCCGAGGAGATCATCGACATTTACGAGTCGAGGATCATCCTGGAGCAGGCAGCCGCCGCCAAGGCTGCCGTCAAGGCAACGGCCCTGGACCGTCAGCTGCTCACGGGGCTGCTGACGCAGATGCAGCAGCTGGATCCCAGTGACGGCCGGGCGCTCGCCGAAACCAACCGCGCCTTCCACGCCCAGCTGTGGCACGCCACGCACAGCCCGTCGCTGATCGGACTGCTGGAACGCCTTGACCAGCAGGTGCGCCGGTACACCCTCACCACCCTGACCTACCCGGGACGGTGGCCGGTGGTGCTGGCGGACTACGCCGAGCTGCTGGCCGCCATCGGGGACGGCGACTCCGGGCGTGCGGGTGAGATCGCCGCCCGCCACATGTCCGACGCCTTGAACATCCGGCTGAAGATGTACGCCGAGGATCCCAGGACGCTCTAGGCCGCAGCGTCCGCACCAGACCCGCCGGCAGATGTTCCTGCATACTCCATCGCAACAGGAAACCCGAAAGTCGGGCGCAGGGCATCGGCCGGTGCAAAGAGGCGGGGCAGGCTCCAAGGGGCCTGCCCCGCCTCGCTTTTCCGGCGCCTTATGCGCCGGGCCGGCTTCGCTGGAAGGGACGACGACGGCGGCGGGCGGGTGCCGCCGTCGTACCTTCCCCCGGCCGGCCGTGCAAGAAGCTCCGTCCGAACGCACAGCAACGGCACAGCAGCAACCGGCCCACGGCATAGCCCCGTGCGGTTTCCTTGCATCATGAGCACTTCACGCGCACCCCGCCAGCCCGACCTTGACCAGCCGCACCCCGACCATGACCGGGGGCTGGAGTTTGACCTGAACACCCTGGTGAGCCGCAGGTCCCTGGGACTGTTCCTGGGCGCGGGCGGTGCGGTGGCCGCGCTCGCCGCGTGTTCACCGGCCGGAAACACGGGTTCCACCTCGCCGGCAGCAACCACGACGGCGGCAGCCACCACGTCCGCCGCATCTGCCACGGCCTCGGACACCGGCACCGCCACGCCAACGCTGACGCGGGCCATCGCCGAGTGCGGGGTGGAAATTCCGCAGGAAACCGCGGGCCCCTATCCTGGCGACGGTTCCAACGGGCCGAACGTCCTGGAAGCGTCCGGAGTGGTGCGCCGGGACATCACCTCAAGCTTCGGCACAGCTTCCGCGAAGGCCGAGGGCATTCCGCTGACGTTCACGCTGACCCTCCTGGACAACGCCAACGGCTGCGCCCCGATGGCCGGCGCCGCGGTGTACGCGTGGCACTGTGACCGGGACGGAAAATACTCGATGTACGACTCGAGCCTGAAGAACGAAAACTACCTGCGCGGTGTGCAGGAAGCCGATGCCAACGGGCAGGTCACCTTCACGTCGATCTTCCCGGCCGCCTACTCCGGGCGCTGGCCGCACATCCATTTCGAGGTGTTCGAGTCGATGAACAACGCAACGGCTGCCGGGCAGGTCCTGGCCGTCTCCCAGATCGCCTTGCCCAAGGCGGCCTGCGACGACGTCTACGCCACCCCCGGATACGAGAAGAGCATCACCAACATGACCCGCACCACCCTGAAATCGGACAACGTCTTTGGGGACGACGGCGGCATCTACCAGCTGGCAACAATGAGCGGTTCAGCCGCTGGCGGCTACACAGCGGGACTCAACGTGACCATCTAGGCTGCCGCAGCTCCCCGGTTCCAGGCCACTGCCTCCGGTTTCGTCATGTGGGCCTGGTAGTAAGGGACAATCGAGAGGTCAACACCTGAGGAGCGTGCGGATCGATGGGGCTGGGTATGGGGCGCACCCGCGGGAGCGTGGCTGTTGCCTGCCTGCGTATGCTCGTTGCCTCGCTCTGCGCAGCGGCGGTGCTGGCCAGCGGTGCTGGCAGTGCGGTGGCCCCTTCCCTGCTGCAGTCCCATGACCGGGTTTCCAGCCAGCCGCGGGTGGTGCCGATGCCACCGCCATTGTCGGACGTGCTGGATCAGCCGGCCGCTGTCCCGGGCGGGTACCCGATGGCCTTGACGGCCCAGGTGGGAAACCACCACGTCCACGCGTCCTGGACCTACGTTGACGGGCTGGCCGCCTTCAACGCCCAGATCGACTCGTGGCTGCTGGGACTCCTGGATGGGGCGGCTCCGGCGGGTGGCCGCTACCGGCCCGCGATGGCACTGAACGCCGGCCAGCACCAGGGCCGGGAAATGGTCATTTCGGCCAAACCCGTCCAGGCCAAGGGCAATGTGCTCGTGGTCCGTCAAAGGGTGTCGGACGCCGGGCCGGAGGGAGTCAGCGCGATGGCGTCCGCCACCGTTTATGTCGACCTGGCCACCGGCGCGGCCCGCAACGGCACCGACCTGCTGAGGCCTGACGCCATACCGGCCATCCAGGCACGTGCGGCGGGCGTCCCGGCCGACATCGCGGCCCGCGCCCCTCAAGGAATCCCGACCGACCTTGTCCTCAGTCCGGAAGGCGAACTGACCGTCTCCGCAGGGCAGCCCGGCATGCCCGGCCGGGAGGTGACGGCCACGATGGATGCCGCAGACACGGCGGCTGCCCTCAGCGATTACGGCCGCCAAGTGCTGGGGCAGCTGAACGCCGCCGCAGCACCGCGCCCGGCAAGCGCCCCGGCCCACAGGCACGTGAACTGCGATATAGTCCCCTGCGCTGCACTGACCTACGACGACGGGCCCGACCCCCGCACCACGCCCCAGTTACTGGACATCCTGAAGGCCAACGACGCGCAGGCCACGTTCTTCATGACCGGGTCCAACACCACCGCCAACCCGGCCACCGCCAGGCAGGTTGCCGAGGCCGGGTACGCAATCGGCAACCACACCTTCAGCCACCCCTACCTGACCAAGCTGTCCCCGCCCGCGATCAGGAAAGAGATGGACCGGACGGATGCCGCGATCCTGGCCGCCACGGGTTCCACTCCCAGCATGATGCGTCCGCCGTACGGCGCGGCCGATGCAACTGTCCAGGCGGCAGTGGGCAAACCATTGATGATCTGGGCCGTGGACTCGCTGGACTGGCAGAGCAAGAATCCGGCGGCCTTCGTGCCCAAGGTGCTGAAGGAGACCACGCCCGGCGCGATGGTGCTCATGCATGACGTCCAGCCCTCGACAATATCCGGGCAGCAGGAACTGATTGCGGGCTTGCAGGGGCAGGGTTACAAGCTGGTGTCCGCCCCCCAGCTCTTCGAGGGGATTCCGCTGCTGCCGGGGCACGTTTACCGGTCCCGGCCGGCGCGGCCGTAGGCGGCCGTAGGCGCGGCGTCCGTTGACCACAAACAACGGCGTGCGTACTGTGGGCCGCCTATTCATCCTCGCCGCGGAGGCAGCCATGGGCGATTCGAAAAGCAGCACCGACTATGAGTTCCTGACCGTCTGGCGCGTGGCCGGGACACCACGGGAGGTGGTGGACGTCCTGGGGGATGCCGGCACGCTTCCGCGCTGGTGGCCATCGGTGTATCTGGACGTCGAGCCCCTGGATACGGGCAATCCGGACGGCACCGGCAAGGCGTTCTTCCTCCACACCAAAGGCTGGCTGCCCTACACGCTCAAGTGGCAGCTCACCCTCACGGAGCCCGTTACGGAGCAGGGTTTCGCGCTGTCCGCGCGGGGCGACCTCAACGGCACCGGACGCTGGACGTTCGAGCAGGACGGGCCTGAAACGGTGGTCACCTATGACTGGCGGGTCAGTGCGGCGAAACCGCTGCTGCGGCGGCTGGGCTGGCTGCTCAAGCCGGCATTTGCCGCGAACCACCGGTGGGCGATGGCGCGCGGACAGGAGGCGCTGGCGCTGGAACTGCGCCGACGGCGGCCGGGCGCCGACCCAGCCAAAATCCCGGCGCCCGCTGGCCCCACGTTCGCACGCCTGTCCCGCTGGCAGCAGAAGGCTACGCACACCTGACGTGACCGGCCGGTTTTGCTGGAAGGTTCGACGACGGCGCCGGGTGAGTGCCGCCGTCGACCATTTTTGCGGGTGCTTTTCTCCAGGGCCGCCTTCCAGGGCTGGACCCTGCAGGCCTTTAGCGCGCGACCGGGGCGGTAACGGGCGCGCAGCTGTTGCGCGGAAGGTAGTCCGCTTTGACCTCGATGCGGCGGGCCCCGTCCGGAAGTTTCCCATGCATCCGCCCAAGCACAAGCTCGATGGCATGGACGGCGAGCATGTCGAGTGGCTGGCGGATGACGCTCAGCGGGGGAGAGGTGAGTTCAGTCCAGGGATTGTCGTCAAAGACGATGAGCGAAAGCTGATCGGGGATGTCAGTGCCCATTTGGACGAGCCTGCGGACTGAACTTTGCACCTGTGCCGTGTTGGCAACGATGAGTGCTGTTGGCGGCTGGCGCATCGCAAGCAGCGATCCTACGGCGTCCCCGCCCGCGTCCCCGCGAAAAGGTACGTCACGTATCAGCGTGGGGTCTACTGGCAGGGAGGCGTTCCGGTGTGCAGCCCTGTAGCCGTTCAACCTCGCACTCCCGGTGGAGGTGGTAAGCGGGCCCGTGATCAGCCCGATCCGGGTATGGCCCAGGCTGATGAGATGCTCGGTTGAGCGTTGTCCCGAGTCAAAGTTTTCGATGCTGACAACATCGACATCTTCGAGTTCTTCGATGGCACGGTCGATGAAGACGACATTGACGCCGAGGTCGCGCAGGCGCCTCCATTTTTCGATGTTGCCCCCGGTGGGAGTGGCAATGACGCCACTGACCGACCGGTCCAGCAACGTATCCAGGGAGTCCGCCTCCAGGTGCGGATCCTCCTGCGTGGTCATCAACACCACCTGCACGCCATGGCTGCGCGCCTCCCAGACGATCCTGTCCGCCAGGCGGGCGAAGAACGGGTTGGAGAGATCGGTGACCACCAGGCCGATGGTGAGTGCATGCCCGGCGCTGAGTTCACGCGCTGCCGCCCTGGGCCGGTAACCCAGTTCATCGATGACCCTCAAGACCTCTTGCCTCTTTGCGGGTGCGACCGGTCCCGACTCCGGGTTCAGTACCCGTGAGACCACAGAGACGGATACTCCCGCAGCAGACGCTACGTCGCGAATGGTAGGCGCTTTGCGCACCGCTCCTCCTTGAGACACAAGACTTTCGTGGTTATGACCTACGCGATTTCTTTCAGCCGTTTGCTTCATGACGCCGGGCTGGAAGGTGATCGTTGACACAGCTTATCAGCAGCTGGTACAAAAGTGGAACCGGTTCCACTCCGGACGCTTTTCCCACAAAACGCGACAAAGAAGTTGTGCCATCCGGCAAGCCGGAGGTGCTTTTCTTTGGCCAAGCACCCCCTAGAGAGATTCCCGTGAACCTTCATAAACTCCTCAGCGAGCGTGAGCAGCAGTCCCGTCCCATCCGCGTTGGACTGATCGGCGCCGGCCGCTACGGGACCATGTACCTGGCGCAGGCCAACAACATCCCCGGCATCCACGTTGTTGCCATTGCCGACATCAACGTCAAGCGGGCGCAGGGGGCCTTCGAGCTGGTGGACTGGCCTGCTTCCCAGGTAGCTCCCGATATCGCTACGGCGCTGAAGGACCGCTCCACCGCCATCGTCGCCAGCGCTGACGAACTGTTCGACGTGGACATCGACGTCATTGTCGAAGCCACCGGTAACCCGATCGTCGGCATCAAGCACGCCCTGAAGGCAATCGAAACCAAGAAGCACATCATCATGGTGACCGTCGAAGCTGATGCCCTTGCCGGCCCTGCGCTGGCCAAGCGGGCCGAGGAAGCAGGCGTGGTCTACTCCATGGCCTACGGGGACCAGCCGGCCCTCATCATGGAACTCGTCGACTGGGCCCGCACCAGCGGCTTTGATGTGGTTTGCGCCGGCAAGGGCGCAAAATACCTGGAGCACTACCACGAGATGAACCCGGACAACGTCTGGGAGAACTGGGAGTTCTCCAAGGAATTGACCGACTCCGGCCAGCTCAACCCCTACATGCACACCTCGTTCCGCGACGGCACCAAGGCCGCCATCGAAATGGCGGCAGTGGCCAACGGCGCGGGGCTGGCCCCCTCCGATTCCGGCCTGAGCTTCACACCGGGCAACGTTGAAGAGATCGCCACCATCTGCCGCCCGGCCGCCGTCGGTGGATCCCTGGCCCACGAAGGAAGCGTCGACGTCATGTCCAGCGTCAACCGCGACGGCAGCTGGATCAGCCACAACACCCAGGAGGGCGTCTTCGTCGTCGTCAAGGCAACCAACAATTACGTTTCCGGCTGCTTCAACGAATACCCCTGGCACCCGGACCCCACCGGCCAGTACGCCGCCCTGTACCGCCCCTACCACTACGTAGGCCTCGAACTGAACATGTCCATCGCCAACGCAGCCCTCCGCGGCATCCCCACCGGCGGGCCCGTCGGCTTCTATGGCGATGTGGTCGCTACCGCCAAGAAAGACCTCAAGGCCGGTGAATTCCTCGACGGCGAAGGCGGCTTCACGGTGTGGGGCAAGCTGGTTTCCGCCAAGCACTCGGTCTCCACCGGCGCCCTCCCCGTCGCCCTGGCCCACCACGTGGAGCTGCGTAACGATGTGCCCAAGGGAGCGATCGTTGGTTGGGACGATGTCATCATTGATGACTCCCTGTCCCAAGCGCTGGAACTCCGCCGCGAAACCGAAGCGCTGATTTCTGCCCCCGTCACCGTCTCCTGAACCAGTACCACCGCATCCTTCCAATGAAGAAAGGCATCGAATGAACTTCAAGACCCGCGCCATCACCGGGGTACTGGCAACCAGCCTGGCCGCCGCCCTGCTGTCCGGCTGTGCAGGCGGAACCCCCGCCGGCCAAAGCGCCCCGGTGGCCAAGATCCAGCTCTCCATCCCTGACCCGCTGACGTCCTCGGTCGGCGTCACCGCCCAGCACTTCGCCGACCAGGTCAAGAAGACCTCCAACGGTTCCGTCCAGGTCACCGTGGTACCCAACGGCACGAGCTTCAGCGGGGACCAGAACGCCGCCGTGACCCGGCTGCAGGGCGGATCACTCGACGGACTCATCCTGTCCACCTCCGTCTACGCCTCGGTGGTGCCGGAAATGAACGGCATCAGCATCCCCTACCTCTTCTCGGACACCAAGGAAGAGGCAAAGTTCCTGGCTGGAGAACCTGGAAAGGTCCTGAAGGACAAGCTGGCGGCAAAGGACACCGTGGCACTCGCCTTCCTGACCCGGACCGGCCGCGAGATCACCAACTCCGTGCGCCCGATTGAACAGCCGTCCGACCTGAAGGGGCTGAAGATCCGGGTGCCGGGCAACACCCTGTGGACCGACTTCTTCGGCAAGCTGGGCGCAAGCCCCACGACCATGGCCTTCTCCGAAGTCTTCACCGGCCTGCAGACCGGAACGATCGACGGCCAGGAAAACCCGATTGAGGTTCCCTGGACGAACAAGTTCTCCGAGGTGCAGAAATACGTCTCGATGACCAACCACATCAACGACGCCTGGGTGCTGGCCCTGTCATCGAAGAAGTGGGATTCCCTGACGGAGGACCAGAAGAAGGCGCTCACCGCCGCCTCAGAGGAAACGGCCACCTTCAAGACCGGTTATGACGAGGAACAGTCCAAGAAGCAGCTGGATGAACTGGCAGCCAAGGGCATGAAGGCCAACGAGCTCAGCGCGTCCGGGCTCGCCGAATTCAAGGCCACCTCCCAAAGCCTCTACCCGGAGTTCTCCAAACTCATCGGCAAGGAATTCTTCGACCAGGCCATCGCCTTCACCGGCAAGAAGTAGCAAGGACGGGTGGGAGCCCACAAGGCGGCTCCCACCCGTGCCAGCACCCCACTCCCCACACACATCCCGCTCTCAATGTCGACAGTCTGGAAAACCATGAAACCCACCGTTGCTCCCCAGGACTACGAGGAAGTCCTTCCCCTCGAAGCGGAGGAAATCCTCCACCACGACCACGTGCCAGACCGCTGGAGCGGCGCAGCTTGGCTCGACAAGACGCTCGAAGGGATTGTGGGAGCGGCGATTCTCGCGGAGCTCGTGGTCATCCTCCTGAACATCACCGTCCGCCTCATTACCGGTGATTCAGTGCTTTGGACACAGGAAGTGTCCGAGATTGCCCTGCTGACCATTGCCTTCATCGGCGGCGCCATCGCCTACCCGAAAGGCGCACACATGTCCGTCCAGGCGCTCATCATGCGCCTGCCCGCATCCTGGAAGCCGTACCTCGCGGCGCTGGTCGACTGGCTCGTCTTTGTCATGAGCGCCGGCGCGCTTGCCCTGTTCGTGCCCACCCTCGTCCAGCAGGTCGAGGAAAAGACTCCAATCCTTCAGCTGCCTGTGTTCTGGGTCAACCTGCCCTTCTCGGTGGGCATGGTCCTCATCGCCTGGTTTGCCCTGGTCAAACTTCGGCGCCAGGCCTGGCGACCCGCCGTCGTCGGTGCCGGAATCGCAGCCGCCCTCGTCGCCGTCGTCCTGATCTCCCCGCCGCTGTTCTACTACGCCTCACCGAACGTCCTGCTCGTGGTGGTCCTCGTGGCCCTGTTCGGCCTGCTGTTCCTGGGACTGCCCATTGCGTTTGTCCTGGCCCTCGCCTCCGGCATCTACCTGTACCTCGGCGGCATTTCCGACGTAAGCGCCATCCCCATCGGCATGGCGTCCGGAGCCAAGGGATTCGTCCTGCTGGCCATCCCGTTCTTCATCCTGGCCGGCACGGTCATGAACTCGGCCGGCCTCACCCTGCCGCTGGCCAAGCTCGTCGATGCACTGATCGGCCATCTCCGCGGCGGCCTGCTGCAGGTGGTGGTGGTCACCATGTACATCTTCTCCGGTATCTCCGGCTCCAAGGTCGCCGATGTCGCAGCAGTGGGCACCACCATGCGCGGCATGCTCGAAGAGCGTAAGTACCCGCGTGGAGAAGTGGTCGCCGTGCTGTCGGCGTCGGCCATCATGGGCGAAACCATCCCGCCCAGCATCGTCCTGCTCATCCTGGGCTCCATCACCACCATCTCGACCACCACCCTCTTCCTTGCAGGCTTCGTGCCGGCAGCCTTCCTCGCCCTGGTGGTCATGGCACTGGTCTTCCTGAGGGCGCGCAAGCAGGGAGGCGTCCCAAGCGCCAAGGCCACGTGGCGGGCCCGGGGCTCCGCCACGTTCTTCGCCTTGCCGACGCTCCTGCTGCCCGTGGGCATGGTGGTGGGGATCCTCAGCGGATTCGCCACCCCCACGGAAGTTTCCTCGGTCGCCGTCGCCTACGCCTTCGTGCTCGCGGCAGCCTACCGCCGCGGCAGCAGGCGCCTGTTGGGGGACACCCTGCGTGAAACAACCACGACGGCGGGCATGGTGCTGTTCATCATCGCCGCGGCGTCGCCCCTGGCGCAGACCCTCGCCCTGGCCGGCGTCTCACAGCAGATCCACGACCTGATGTCCGGGCTGGGCGATTCCCCCATCCTGTTCATGCTCTTCACGGTGGTGCTGCTGATCATCATGGGCCAGCTCCTCGAAGGCCTGCCAGCGGTGCTCATCTTCGCGCCCCTGCTGCTGCCGATCGCCACCGACTTCGGCGTCAACCCCGTGCAGTACGCCATGGTCCTCATCATCTCCATGGGCATCGGATCCTTCGCCCCGCCGGCAGGGGTTGGCTTCTACGTCGCCTGCGCCACCGCCCGCGAAACCGTGGAAAACAGCCTCCAACACTTCTGGCCCTACCTGGTAGCGGTGTTCGTCGGCCTCCTCGTCCTCGCCGCCGTGCCCTGGTTCAGCACCTTCCTTCCCGCCCTCGCCGGCCTGATCCCCTTCTAGCCCATGACAGAAACCAAACGTCCCTCAGCGCTCGATCCCGGTGTCTCCGTCTCGCTGCTCGGCACCGGCCCCATGGGAGCCCCCATCGCCCGGAACATCATCAACGCCGGGGTACCCCTGACGCTGTGGAACCGCACCCTCCAGAAAGCCGAAGCCATCGAAGGGGGGACAGTAGCGCTCCGGCCGGCGGAGGCCGCGGCGGATGTGGTCCTCACCGTTCTGCCGGACCTGCCCCAGGTCGAAGCACTCCTGGAAGGCGAGGACGGCCTGCTCGCGGGGTGGGCGCGGACAGGCGTGGCTGAACCTGTCCTGGTCATCCACGGCACCCTGTCCCCCACGGCGGTCACCGCCTTCGCAGCCCACTGCAAGTCCCGTTACGGGGTGGTGGTCATCGACGCACCGCTCAGCGGCGGGACCATCGGGGCGGAGCAGGGCCGGCTGAGCATCATGACCGGCGGGCCCGGGAGTGTGGTCGAATGGCTCACTCCGCTTTTCAAGCTCTACGGCTCCACGGTCATGTGGTTCGGGGAGGCCGGCGCCGGGGCCATCGTGAAAGCCTGCAACCAGATCGTGGTGGCGGCAACGGTCACCGCCCTGTCGGAATCCATGGCGCTGGCGAAGGCGTCCGGCCTGGACCTGGAAAAGGTCCAGGCCATCCTCAAGGGCGGCCTGGCCAACTCTGAAGTCCTCCAGCAAAAAGGCGAACGCTGGGTTTCAGGGGACTTCCACGGTGGCGGTTCGGCCAAAAACCAGCTCAAAGACCTGCGCTTTGTCACGGAGGCGGCCGCGGATGCCGGACTCGCACTGCCCGTCGCCAACACCCTGACCTCGGCATTCCAGGCAATGGTCACCGAGGGTCTCGGGGACCTTGACCACACAGGCATTTATCTGAGCGTCACCAGCAATCGAGTAAAGGAACCATCATGACCATCGTCGTCACTGCAGTCTTCACGCCCAACGACGGCGCCCGCGACCAGGTTGTCGCGGCCCTCAAGCCCGCCATCGCCGAGGTCCACGAGGAAACCGGATGCCTTCTGTACGCCATCCACGATGCGCCGAACGGCCAGATCGTCATGATTGAGAAATGGGAGAGCGCCGAGCTGCTCGACGCCCACGGAGTGGGGGACGCCGTGAAGCGGCTCAACGCCTCCCTCGAAGGACTCCTGGCAGAACCCGTCGAGGTCACCCGCCTGACGCCCATTCCCGCCGGCACTGCCCGGCAGGGCGCCCTGTAATGCCCCAGAGCATCGTGGTGATGGGGGTCTCCGGTGCAGGGAAATCCTCCGTCGGCCAGGCGCTCGCCACCCGGCTCGGCGCCAGTTTCGTCGATGGCGACACCCTGCATCCGGAAGCAAACATCAGGAAAATGGCTTCGGGCGTTCCCCTCACGGACGATGACCGATGGCCGTGGCTGCACCTGGTGGGTACCAAGCTGTCCGCCAGCACCGAAAAACCAACCATTGTTGCCTGCTCAGCACTGAAACGAAGCTACCGGGACGCCATCCGGACGGCCGCGCCTGCCACCACGTTCATCCTGCTGAAAGCCGACAGGCCGGCACTGCAGGACCGCCTCACCCAACGCCCCGGACACTTCATGCCGGCGTCGCTGCTCACGTCCCAGCTGGAAACCCTGGAGGAGCTGCAGACCGACGAATCCGGCCTGATGGTCGAGTCAACAGGGGGCATCGACCCAACCGTCGAACGCATCCGACGGCTGCTGGAGCAATCAGCAGCTGACTGAGCCTCCCCTTGCTGGAAGGTACGACGACGGCGGCGGGTGAGTGCCGCCGTCGAACCTTCCAGCGGGGTGCTTTCCTCGGGGACGGTCAGCCTGCAGCTGACGGTGTGGGGGAGTCCTGCCGCTGGGTGACACGCTGGATGAACTCGACCGTCTCGCGCTCTGTCTCTGCGCGGGTGGTGGGTTCGTTGTGCACCTCATGCCGGACGCCGGGGAAGACGCGGGTGCGGACGTCCGCGTGGCCCGAATCCGCTAGGCGGTTTGCCACGTGGTAGGCGCCTTCGCCGTAGTTGGTCACGGGGTCCTGGTCGCCGGCGAGGATCAGCACGGGGAGGTCCGCGGGGAGCTGTTTGTACCAGTCGTCCGAGGTGACCTGGTCGTAGAGGTCCACGAAGCCCTGCAGGAACCGTGCGCTCAGCGGTGCGCCGAAGTTGTTGAAGGGGTCCCTCCCGTGGTCGGTGACGACGTCGGCGTCCAGCGCCACCCAGGCGGTGGGGCCGGCGTCTTCTCCCAGGCGGCCCAGGAAACCGTCGAACAACTGGCCCACCAGTTCCTCAGGCGCGGGTTCCGCTGCACTCTCGCCGGAGGCAAGCCGTGCCAGTTCCGGCCGGTTGATCCTTTTCTCGATGCCACGCATTTGGGCGGCGATTCCGCAGAGGATCAGGCCGGAAAGCTGCGCACCTGGATTGACGGCCATGCCGCGGGCGATCATGGAGCCCCAGCTGTGGCCGAACACCACGTACGGAAGCTGGGGGAGTGCCTCCCTGGCTTTGGCCTGGAGGGTGACCTCGTCCGCCACCACCACGCTGGCTGCGTCCTCCCCGGCATCGCCCCACGTGCCCTGCTGCATCGCGGTGCGCCCGTGCCCGGAATGGTCGCCTGCCACCACGATGAATCCCGCGTCCACCAGGGTGGAGATGAGGTGGAGGTAGCGGCGGGAGTGCTCGCCGAGCCCGTGGATCAGCTGCACGATGGCCTTGGGTTGGCCGATGGGCTCGTAGACCCACGCCTGGATGGTGTCACGGCCGTTGGCGGACGTGAATTCGATTTCCTGCAATGACATGTATTCCTCCTGTGGCGGGCCGTCGCTGGCTCGTGGTGAGCCTAACCACAAGGCCGTCATGTGCGTCAATGCTTGCTGGTTCATTTAAGGGGCTTCCGCCTAGTCTGAAACCAGCCCCGTCCGCCGCTTTGAAGGAAGCCGATGCCGCACCCCAACCGTCCCCTGCGCAAGCTGGGGTTTCTGACCATTGGCTTGTTTGATCCGGCAAACCCGGCTGCGGGCCACGAGTCCACGTTGCAGATCATCGAGCTGGGGGAGCAACTGGGATTCGACAGTGCCTGGCTGCGCCACCGGCACCTGCAGTTCGGGATTTCTTCGCCTGTGGCGGTGATGGCTGCGGCGAGCCAGCGCACCTCGCACATTGAGCTTGGCACTGCCGTGACGCCGCTGGGCTGGGAGAACCCGCTGCGCCTGGCCGAGGACCTGGCCACCGTGGACCTGCTCGCCGGCGGACGGATCAACCCCGGCGTGAGCGTGGGCGAACCGATGCAGTACGACACGGTGAAGCACGAGCTGTACCCCGATACGGCGGACGTGGAGGACTTCAGTTACGCCCGCGTGGAGCGGTTTGCGCGTTTGGTTGCCGGGGAGACGGTCCGGGAGTTTTCCGGTAAGCAGGGCGTGGTGGAGGAGTTTTCGAACCGCGTGGAGCCGCACTCGCCAGGGCTGCGGAGCCGTCTTTGGTATGGAGCCGGGAGTACGAAGTCAGCGGTATGGGCGGGTTCGAATGGGTTCAATCTGCTCTCCAGCAGCGTGATCTTCCCCGACAAGGACCAGGAGCCCGACTTTGCCTTGGTCCAGCAGTCGCAGATCCGGGCGTTCCGGGAAGCGGCTGCTGCTGCCGGCCACGATGGGGCCCGGGTGTCGCAGGGGCTGGTGGTGATCCCCACCGATTCGGCGACTGCGGCCCAGCGGGAGAAGTACCAGCGGTACGTGGACGAACGCACTCCACGGACTGCCGCTCCGCAAGGGCCGCGGGGCATGATGTTCGCGGCTGATCTGATCGGCACCAGCGAGGAGATCGCCGAACAGCTGTACGCCCACGCGGGCTTCCAGGAAGTGGACGAAGTGGCCTTCGCACTCCCCTTCAGCTTCGACCACGAGGATTACGTTCAGATACTTACGGATATTGCGAGGATGCTGGGGCCGGCTTTGGGATGGGCACCGGCAGAGGGCGACTAACTCGCAGTTCATTTCCGGGCTGATCATGCCGGCCATGATTGCGCACCGCCTGTCCACGATCCGCGACGCCGACCTCATCTTGGTGATGGAGGCCGGCCAGATTGTGGAGCAGGGCAGCCACGCTTCGCTGCTCGCTGCGGTGGAGCTTACGCGCGGGTGTACGAGGCGCAGTTCGCCGATCCGGCGGCGGACGTTTAGAAGTGGGGCTTGGGGCGGACACGAGGCGCAGTAATTGAAGGAAACCCCATTGAATCGGCTAAGTTCTCTACATGAAATCATTGGCGTTCTTCAATAACAAAGGCGGAGTCGGGAAGACCACTCTTGCTTGTAACATGGCGCATTATCTTTCTAGTAACTTCAATCTGAAGACACTCGTTGTTGACTGCGATCCTCAGTGCAACGCTACGCAGCTGCTGCTACAGGACGAAGAATGGTTAGACATTTACGAGGACCGAAGTTCCTCGGAACGGAAGACAATTCTCAAAGTCCTCACGCAGATTCGCTCGGGTGATAGTGGGATTGATACAGATTTCGTTGTCCATCGCAGCGAACGGTTTGGCGTGGACGTTCTGGCAGGTCACCCGACTTTGTCAGCGGTAGAAGACAAGCTCAGCCAGTCATGGACTGATTTTAGAGCGGGAAGTTTCGGTGGCGCGAGGAGGAGTAGATGGGTCGCTGCCCTCGTCGCGGCAACCGACTACGACTTGATCGTCTTCGACGTCGGGCCAAGCCTAGGTGCCCTAAACCGTTCTGTGCTTATCGGCACTGACAAGTTCGTAACGCCAATGGCCGCTGATCTCTTCAGCCTTTACGCCCTAGACAACATCACGGAGTGGATCAATAGTTGGACGCACGATTACGAGGCTGCAATTGCAGCTGTTACTCGTGAAAACATTGGATTGCCAGGCGTCCTAGATTTGCCTCAGACATCAGGAATAGAGCAGGGTTTTGTGGGCTATACGATCCAACAGTATGTCAGCAAACGAACCGGTAACGAGGTTCGCTCTGTTGCAGCCTATGACCGCTTCAAACTTCAAATACCGGAACGTGCAAGGATGCTGACCAAGTTTGCGGCGCCGGACGTGATCGACCCTGCCCTTGGAGTTGTACCCAACATGTTTTCCATGATCCCGCTAGCACAAAGCGTCCACGCTCCCATACTGGAACTGTCGCCCAAGGACGGAGTTCGCGGTGCTCAAGTTTCGCAGCAGCGCGCCTATTCTGATCAGTTGAAGTCCATAGGTGACGCCCTCGCTGAAAACGCAGGACTGAAGCGATGACGATCGCTACGGCGTCAGCGGCCAGCCTGCTAACAAAATGGCCGGACAATCTCGTTCAGCGCATCATTGCCGAAGACTGGGCTTTGGTCATTGGAGCGGGGCTATCCAGGAATGCTTCCAACGGTCACTCTAGCCCTCTTGGCTGGAAGCAGTTGATCGAGCAGCTCAGCGCGACCTTTACAAGTGGGGATGAAAGGAAACTGGTTGATGAATTGGTGCGACTTGGTCAGTTTCTAGATGCTGCGGAGGTTGTGAAACAAAGCGCTGTGGCCGCGGGCAAGGAGCATGACTTTAGGGCAATGATTCGCGCGGCAACGGACGGCGCAGTTGGTGCTCCTTTTAAGGCATCGCAGTTGCACGAAAAAATTATCAACGAATTAGCTCCCTCTCTCATCATTACTACCAATTATGACCGACTGATAGAACGTGCAAGTGATCACGGTTATAGTGTCCATCGGCCAGGCGACCTTAATCTGGGCGCGGACGTGCGGACCGGAACACCGGCTTTAGTGAAGCCGCACGGCACCGTTGACGATCTCAGCAATATCGTGCTTACTCGCTCTGACTATGCGACGATCCGCCATAGGGCCGCAGAACTTTATAGAGTGATGGAGGCCATTTTCTTAACGAAGACATGTCTTTTTATTGGTTATTCTTTTCAGGATCCCGATTTGATGCTGCTTCTCGAAAATTCATTTGGAGGCGCTAGTCGGGCTGGGGCCCATTATTGGCTAGCTCCATCTGACGGGCCGATGTATTTGCAGCGTCTTTTTCAAGAACATTATGGAATAGAGATGATTACCTACGACCCCAGAGATTCGCATGTTGAAATGAAAAGTATGATTGAAGCGCTGTGCTTTACGGTCTCATCTTCTCGCTAACTAGCAAATTCATTTCCGGGGTTCCACTTTGCTGAGTGGCGTCATGCCCCCGGTTTCTTCCTGAGCAGACAAAATTGTGCTTATGAGTGCTTGCTTTAAGGCACACTGCCCTGGATTGGTTGCAAGACAAACAGCAGCACTCTAAGAGTGTGGGGCTTGGGGCTCTTCGCAGTTCGCCCGAGCGGGGCCGAATAAACCGTGAAGAGCCCCAAGACGTCCCGCTGTTGCCGGGGCAAACTAAGACCCAAAGTAGCTTGGTCTGACACCGGACGGATGGCTACTTGACGCTAGGCGAGTAGCGTAAACTCCAACTTCCCAAGCGGGACCAGACATCACGAGCCCGCTTCTTCCCCGTAGTACACGGACACACAGCGCAACGTTCCGGCCCCCACACGTAACCTGATTAGATGCCTCGTTTCGCACTGGACATCGAATCCGTCCCCCGCCCAGCCCGTTCCCAGGAACTCCTGGACGCCGTGAACCACCGGGTGGTCATTGCCGACGGCGCCATGGGCACCATGCTGCAGGGCCGGGACCTGCAGCTCGAAACGGACTTCCAGAACCTCGAGGGCTGCAACGAGATCCTCAATGACACCCGCCCGGACGTCATCGCGGATATCCACGACGCCTACTTCGCCACCGGCATCGACGCCGTGGAAACCAACACCTTCGGCGCCAACTGGTCCAACCTCTCGGACTACGGCATCGATGACCGCATCGAGGAACTGGCGAGAAAAGGCGCACAAATCGCTCGCGAACGCGCCGAAGCCGCGGAAGAAACAGACGGCCGCATGCGCTGGGTCCTCGGCTCCATGGGCCCGGGCACCAAGCTCCCCAGTCTGGGCCACACCAGCTACGACTACCTCAAGCAGACCTTCGCCCTCCAGGCAGAGGGCCTCATCGACGGCGGCGCGGACGCCTTCCTCATCGAAACCAGCCAGGACCTCCTGCAAACCAAAGCCGCCGTCAACGGCTGCAAACAGGCCATCGTGAACCGCGGCATCCGCCTCCCCATCTTCGTCGAGGTGACGGTGGAAACCACCGGAACCATGCTCATGGGATCCGAAATCGGCGCCGCCCTCACCGCACTCGAACCGCTCGGCGTCGACGCCATCGGCCTGAACTGCGCCACCGGCCCCGATGAGATGAGCGAACACCTCCGCCACCTCGCCAAGCAGTCCTCCGTCGCCATCGCCTGCATGCCCAACGCCGGCCTGCCCATCCTCGGCGCCAACGGCGCGCACTACCCGCTTACCCCCACCGAACTCGCCACCGCGCACGAACAGTTCGTGCGCGAATTCGGCCTGGGCCTGGTGGGCGGCTGCTGCGGTACGACGCCGGAACACATGGCCGCCGTCGTCGAACGTCTTGCCCCCTTCCGCAGCAAAGCCGTGCCCACCACAGGGGACAAAACGGCACCGGCACGAATCCCCGAGGAGCGCGAGGCCGGCGTCGCCTCCCTGTACCAGCACGTGAACTTCGACCAGGAGTCCGCCTACCTGGCCATCGGTGAGCGCACCAACGCCAACGGCTCCAAGGCCTTCCGCCAGGCCATGCTCGAGGAACGCTGGGACGACTGCGTGGACATCGCCCGCGAACAGATCCGCGTCGGCGCGCACCTGCTGGACGTCTGCGTGGACTACGTGGGCCGCGACGGCGTGGCGGACGTAAAGGAGATCGTCTCCCGTTTCGCGTCCGCCTCCACCCTTCCGCTGGTCATCGACTCCACCGAGCCGCCCGTCCTGCAGGCCGGCCTGGAACTCATCGGCGGCCGCCCCGTGGTCAACTCCGTCAACTACGAGGACGGCGACGGCCCCAACAGCCGCTTCGCCCGCATCATGCCGCTGGTCAAGGAACACGGCACCGCCGTCATCGCCCTGACCATCAACGAAGAAGGCCAGGCCCGCACCACCGAAGGCAAGGTGGCCATCGCCTCCCGCCTCGTCGACTCCCTGGTGGGCGATTGGGGCATGCGGGTCGAGGACATAATCGTCGACTGCCTCACCTTCCCCGTCGCCACCGGCCAGGAGGAAACCCGCCGCGACGGCATCGAAACCATCGAGGCCATCCGCCAGATCACCGCCAAATACCCCGGCATCAACACCACGCTCGGCGTATCCAACGTCTCCTTCGGCCTGAACCCCGCCGCGCGCATCGTCCTGAACTCGGTGTTCCTGCACGAGGCCGTCCAGGCGGGGCTGACCAGCGGCATCATCGACGCCGCAAAGATCGTCCCGCTCGCCTCACTGCCCGATGAGCAGCGCAAGGTGGCCCTGGACCTCGTCTGGGACCGCCGCGAATACGACGCCGACGGCAACACCACCTACGATCCCCTCGCCAGCATGCTGGACATGTTCGCCGGCGTCGACACCGCAGCGCTCAAGGACCAGCGCGCCGCCGAACTCGCGGCGCTGCCCACCGGCGCGCGGCTGGAACGGCGCATCATCGACGGCGAAGGCAAGGGCCTCGAAGCAGACCTGGACCTGGCCCGCAGCGAAGGCATGACCCCGCTGGGCATCATCAACGACCACCTGCTCGAGGGCATGAAGGTGGTGGGCGAACGCTTCGGCGCCGGCGAAATGCAGCTGCCGTTCGTGCTGCAGTCCGCCGAGGTGATGAAGAACGCCGTCGCGCTGCTCGAACCGCACATGGAGAAGTCGGACTCCTCCGGCAAGGGGACCATGGTGATCGCCACCGTGCGCGGCGACGTGCACGACATCGGCAAGAACCTGGTGGACATCATCCTCACCAACAACGGCTACAAGGTCATCAACATCGGCATCAAGCAGGGCATCGCCGAGATCATCGCCGCAGCCGAGCAGCACAACGCCGACGTGATCGGCATGTCCGGCCTGCTGGTCAAGTCCACCGTGGTGATGAAGGAAAACCTCGCCGAGCTGCAGTCCCGCGGCCTGGCCAAGAAATGGCCGGTCATCCTGGGCGGCGCGGCACTCACCCGCGCCTACGTGGAGCAGGACCTGGCGGAGCAGTTCGACGGCGTGGTCCGCTACGCCAAGGACGCCTTCGAGGGCCTGTCCCTCATGGAACCACTGGTCCGCGTGGCCCGCGGTGAATCACCGGACGACGTCGGCCTGCCGCCGTTGAAGAAGCGCATCCACAAGGGCGGGGCGAAGTTCACCATCACCGAGCCGGAGGCCATGCCCGGCCGGTCCGACGTCGCCACCGACAACCCCGTCCCCGTGCCGCCGTTCTGGGGCACGCGCATCGTCCGCGGCATCTCGCTGCACGACTACTCCGCGTTCCTCGACGAGCGCGCCACCTTCATGGGCCAGTGGGGCCTCAAGCCCGGCCGCGGCGAGGATGGGGCCTCCTACGAGGAACTGGTGGAACGCGAGGGCAGGCCGCGCCTGCGCTACTGGCTGGACCGCATCCTGGGCGAGGGCATGCTGGACGCGTCCGTGGCCTATGGCTACTTCCCCGTGGTTTCCGAGGGCGAACAGGTGGTGGTGCTGCACCACGGCGAGGATCCCGACGGCGTCCTGGGCCAGGCCGGTCTGCTCGCCCCGGACGGTGGTTCAGGCGGCCCGATTGGCACCGACCGCCTGCGGTTCGATTTCCCGCGCCAGCGCCGCGACCGGCACCTGTGCCTGGCGGACTTTGTGAAGTCCCGCGAGTCCGGGCAGATCGACGTGCTGCCGGTGCAGCTGGTCACCGCCGGCTCCAAGATCGAGGAGTTCACGTCCAAGATGTTCGCGGCCAACCAGTACCGCGACTACTACGAACTCAACGGCCTGGTCATGCAGCTCACCGAGGCGCTGGCCGAGTTCTGGCATGCCCGCATCCGCAAGGAGCTCGGCTTCGCCGCCGAGGAGCCCAAGGACACGGCAGGGTACTTCAAGCTGGACTACCGCGGTGCCCGGTTCTCGCTGGGCTACCCCGCCTGCCCTGACATGGAGGACCGCCGCAAGGTCACCGAGCTGCTGAAGCCCGAGCGGATGGGCGTGGTCCTGAGCGACGAGCTGATGCTGCACCCCGAACAGTCCACCGACGCGTTCGTGTTCCACCACCCGGAGGCCAAGTACTTCAAGGTGTGAGTTTGGCTGTGGCCCTGGGGACCGCGCTGCCGGCCCCGGCCTCCTGTCATTCCGCGCCAGGCAGCGAGGCCAGTTCGGTCAGCGACCCATCGCGTCCCATGCCGAGGATGAAGTCCAGGTCCAACCGGTCCAGGAAGGCGTCATCGTGGCTGACCACGATGACGGCGCCGCCGTAGGCCCCGAGCGACTCCACCAGCTGGTCAACGCTCCGGATGTCCAGATTGTTGGTTGGCTCATCCAGGATCAGGACTTGAGGCGGCGGGTCGGCGAAAAGCAGCCGGGCCAGGGAAACCCTGAACCGCTCACCGCCCGAGAGCGTGTGCACCGGCCGGTTCACGCTGTCGCCGCGGAGGAGGAACCGGGCCAGCTGGTTGCGGATATCACCCGCAGGCACGTCCGGCGCGGCGTCCTGTACGTTTTCGAGGCTTGTTGCCTCTTCCCGCAGCCCGTCGAGCCGTTGACGCAGATAGCCGGCGCGGTCCGTCAGCAGGCTTCCACCGGCTTCGCCCTCGATGCACGGGACACCGCCCATCAAGCGTTCCAGCAGTGTGGTCTTGCCGGCACCGTTGGGTCCGATGATGGCCACCTTCTCCGGGCCCTGCACCACAAAGGAGCGGTTGGTGCCCCGCAGTTCCGCGATCCGCCGGCCGCGCGGAACGTCCGGGTCGGGAAGGTTCAGGGATATCCGCTCCTGGTCCCGCACCCTCGCTGCGGCGGCGTCCAGGGCCGCTTGCGCGGCCTGCACTTTGGCGTCCATGCCGGAACGCATTCGTCCGGCTGAGACCTGGGCATCAGAGGCCCGCTGGTTCATCAGGATCTTGGATCCCTTTTTATTGTCGTAGCTGGCCTGGCCCGTCCTGGCCCGTTGGGCGAGCTTCGATTCGGCCTCCTGCTTTTGCCGCTTTTCCTTCTTCACCAGTTGCTCAGCGGCACGGGTTGCCTGCGCGGCTGCGGCTTGCTGGCTGTCCAGGTACGCCTGCCACTCGCTGTAGGGGCCGCCGAACACCGTGAGCCCTCCCTCATACAGTTCGGCCGTGCTGTCCATGAGTTCCAGCAGTGCCAGGTCGTGGCTGACCACCACCAGGCTGCCCGGCCAGTCGGCCAGTATGCGTCCGAGCGCCGAGCGTGCCCGGCGGTCCAGGTTGTTCGTCGGTTCATCCAGCAAGGTGATGGGGGTGCGCCGGATCCGGAGCCCGGAGATGGCGGCCAGCATGGCTTCCCCGCCGGACAGTTCGCCCACGCGCCGGTCCAGCCCGACGCCGGCCAGGCCGATCCCCTCCAGCGCCTCGTCCGCACGGGCCTCGATGTCCCAGTCGTCGCCCAACGCATCGAAGTGCTCCACCGCTGCGTCACCGGATTCGATAGCCCGCAGGGCACGGACTTTGTCCTTGATCCCGAGCAGCTCCATCAGGGTGGCATCGTGGTGCAGCGTCAGGGTCTGCGGAAGGTAGCCGACGTCGGCTCCCGTGGTGATACTGCCGGCCGTCGGTGTGAGGGTCCCCGCCACGAGTCGCAGCAGCGTTGACTTCCCGGAGCCATTCGTTCCGACGAGCCCGGTTTTCCCGGGCCCGAAGCTCCCGGATATCCCGGACAAAGCCGGCGAGCCGTCCGGCCACCGGAAATGCACGTCCGTGAGGACGATGGATGGATTTTTTGTTGCAGGCATGGTGCTCCCAAAACAGGATGTTGGGCGGCTGGGCCGCGGTTCGCCAAGGTCAGGTCCGTAGAGCGCGGGTCCTAGGGCGGACGGGGCGTGGCGGTGGGCGGCCACGGCGGCCTGGCATGGGCAGGCGTATGCTGCGGGGCAGGAAATCAGTGCAGGGGAAAGAAAGCCGTGGATCGGCATCGGGCTCCGGGTGGTTTCAGCGGGTGAAGCGCTGAACTTGCCGGCCCTTGGGGCATCAGGGAAGTGTCAGCGCGCGGATTGCGTCGCGAAACCTGAAATGCCCGTCAAAACATTGCCTAACACTGGGGAACAGAGGACAACAGTGTCACAAATTCGTTGGCTGGAGGCAACCTGTCTGCGTTACGGTGTGAGCTGGCGCCGGTCCCGCACCAGCGGTGACGGCACACTGGCGGCCTGGCCGTCCGCCCCGGCAGCCCCGCCCGCACCGGACACCGGCTTCACCCGCCGCAGTGAGGCGAGCACCGCCCGGCCCACCACCGCGATGCCGATCACCGTGGTGACGGCGCGCAGGGTGTCCCAGCCCGCCGTCGAGGTCAGCAGCGAGTACAGCAGGAAGCTGCTGAGGTTGGTGCCCAGCGGCGCGCCCGGAACGTAGGAAATGCCTGTGCCGGCGCCCACGGCGAAGGGCCAGAACCACAGGTTCAGCAGCAGCCCGAACACGTAGGACGCCACCACGCCGTAGGCGGCCAGCATCCACAACTCCGCCTTGCCGCGCACCCGGCGGGGCAGCAACCCGGCTCCCGCACCCACCCACGCGCAGGCAAAGACCTGGAACGGCGTCCACGGTCCGATCCCGCCCCACAGCGCACTGGAGATGGCAATCGTGGCGGCCCCGAGGAGCAGGCCGAACCTGGCACCGAATGCACGCCCCGCCAGGATCAGCAGGATGAAGACCGCTTCCACGCCGCCGACGCCGGTGCTCGCCACCCGCACCGCCGAAGCGACGGCAGCCAGCACGCCCAGCAGCGCCACCGTGTGTGCCGAACGCACCGACCCGTCCAGGGAAAGCACGACGGCGACCGCGGCCACGGGTGCAATGGCCAGCGCCGCGTAAGGGGTTGCGGCGGCAGCGTCCTGGGGGAGGGCCGCGGCAAGCAACGGCCAGCAGAACGCGGCGAGGGCGAGCAGGTTGGCGACGGCGAGGACCGCGAGTTCAGCGCCCCTCGGCATCCGGACCCGGTGTGGACTCGTGGCGCCCGGTACATCTTCCTGTTCAGCGGGGGACGCCCCAGCCTGGGCTCCGGCAAAAGCGGGAGGGGGTGCCGGGACATACGGTTCCGGGGCAGCGACAGGTTCCAGGGATGGTGCCACGCCGTCACGCATCGGCAGGATGCGGGCACCCAGGCCGTGCGCGAAGTCGAGGTCGTGCGTGGCGATCAGGACCGCCGCGCCGTCCTCTGCCGCCGTGCGCAGGGCGTTCGTCACCGCTGCGCGTGCGGCCGGATCGAGTCCGCGGGTGGGCTCGTCAATCAGCAGCACCCCGGGGCTGTCCATGGTCTGCAGGGCGATGGCCAGGATCCTGCGTTCGCCGGCGGAGAGGTCCCGCGGATGCCCGTTCCCGACCGGAATATGAACGTCTCCCCGAAGCCGGGCAACGCGGGCCGCCGCGGCACCGGCAGCAACCGCCGCGCCGTGTTTTTTGCGCGCCAGCCGCCGTTCCGCCGCCCGCAGCTCGCCCGCCACGGTATCCCGGGTGAAAAGGTCATCGGAGGCGTCCGGCACCAGGGCGACCCGGCCGCCGTCGGACGTTTCCACCGCGCCTTTGGCTTCAGGGAGGGCCAGCGCCACCAGGAGGGAAGACTTCCCGGCCCCGTTCGGCCCCACCAGCGCCACGATCTCGCCGCGATGCAGGGCCACGGAAGCGTCGCGGACCAGCGGCGTCCCCTTCCGGTGCACCTCGAGGTGGGTTGCCGTCAGCACGGGGTCATGGCTGTGGGCGGGGAAGACAACGGGCCGGGCATGGGCAGGAGCGGAGGGGGCGGGAGCGGTGCCCCGCACCAGGGCGCCGTCCTCGAGGGTCCACCAGGAATCCGCCACCGGCACCAGCGCTCCGGCCCGGTGCTCGGCCACGATGACGCACACGCCGTCTTCGCGGGCCAGGGTCCTGAGCGCCGCAATGACGCGGCTGCGGGCCGTGGCGTCGAGGTCGGCCAGCGGCTCGTCCACCAGCAGCAGCCTGGGCTGGTCCACGACGGCGGCGGCGATGGCCACGAGCGTTGCTTCACCTGCCGAGAGGGTGCTGACTTCCCGGTTCAGCAGCGCGGCGACCCCGATCCGTTCCGCCACCGCCAGGACCCGGGCCTTCACGGCGGCCGACGGCACGCCGCGGAGCTCGAGCGCCAGGGCGATGTCATCCCGGACCCGGCTGGTGGCGAAGGCTGCGCGCGGGTTTTGGAGGACGACGCCCACTAAACCCGCGGTGTCGCGCGGGGGAGCGGAGGCACGGTCCGTCCCGGCAATCCGTACGGTGCCGGACAGCCCGCCGCCGTCCACGTGCGAAAGGAGGCCCGCGAGGCCGCGCAGGATGGTGGACTTACCGGATCCGGTGGGCCCGGTGATCACCGTGACGGACCCGGCGGGCGGCGCGAACGAATCAACCCTGATGCGTGTGTCAGCGACGCCGAACTGTGCACCGCGCACCAGAAGCGGCGCGCCGTCGTCGTGATTTCCTGAGTGTGTTGCCCGGCTGCCGAAGCCGCGCAGCTCCAGCGCCGCGGCAATGCGGCCTGCGTGTTCCAGGGTCCGTTCGAGCACGGGCACCAAGGCGCGCGGGCCGAAGCGTTCGCCCCGCAACCGGAAGGCCAACCGAACCGAGGCCACCGCGTCGGCCAGCGCCGGGAGCGCCGCCCACGCCACCACCAGCATCCGCGCCACGCCCTGCAGGGGGCCGCCGCGGGCCAGGCGGACAAAGCCCCGGGACACATCCACCCAGGCGTTGAGCAGGCCGAAAGCGAGAATGGTCGCGGCGATGGGCAATGCGGACAGCACCGCTGCCCACAGCCCCGGACCGGTGACCGGGCCCAGGAACACCACATGGGCGTACGGAGCCGGAAGCCGCAGCGGCGGCAGGTCCAGCAGGACCGGGCTGCCGGTACCTGTCCCGTTGAAAAGGACCCGGTAGGCGACCCGCGCCGCGATGAACGCAGCAGCGAGAACCGCTGCTGCGCGCAACGGCGCGGGCCGGAAGGTCATGACGCGGGTGCTGCCGGTTCGTTGTCCACGGTGTAGAGCAGTTCAAGGCTTTCGCCGGGGCTGAGCTTGAGGCTGTCGAGGCCTTCCTGCGCGTAGGCCCACGTGCCGGCGGCGGGCTTCACCCAGAGGGCCCAGTAAGAGACCGTGTTGGTGTCATCGCACGCTTCGCGGGTAGTGCCGCCCTTGTGCTTGATGTCGAAGTCCGCAGCGGGCACGCCGTTGACGCGGCACGCGAAGCTCGTGGGGTACTTGGCTGTGCCCTGGATCTTCACGTTGGCTTTGCCCAGCACGTCCGATGCCACGGTGGGTCCGTCCACGGACACGCAGGTGGAGGTGTCGGCGGCGGACTGCTTCAGGGCGCCCGAATCGACGACGACCTTCACGCCGGCGCAGGGGCCGGCGGAGGTTGAAGCGGCGCTGGCGCTCGATGAAGCCGCTGACGCGGGTGCGGAGGAGCTTGGCTGGGTGGCGGCCGGCGTGGAACAGGCGGCGAGGGTAAGCAGGAGGCCTGCTGCGGCGAGGGAGCCCGCTGACGCGGTGCGGAGTTTAGTCAATGTCACCTGTCAAGGGTAGGGCGTTGGCGGTCCGGAGCGGATGGCCGTTCCGTTGTGTGACGCGGGCCCTGACCCTGTGCAGGCGCCCTGAACGTCAAATGGTCGACGGCGGCACTCGGGTGAGTGCCGCCGTCGACCCTTTCTGCTGAGGCGCTGCTAGCCTTCGGTTGCCATGACCGCGTTGGCCGGCACCGCTTCCTCCTGCGCGTCGTACCGCGGGTCATTGGACGACGGATGGGCGGCCACTGCGGCAGCGTGCTCGGCCAGCACCCCGGTCTGGTGGCGGATCTTCAGGCGGTACAGGAGGGTCCCGCCAATCACCACGGCGGCAACGAAGAATACGCCGCCCCACTGCAGGTACCACTCGAACGGCGGCACCGAGTTGTAGATCTCCGGGCGGGGCCAGACCAGGTTAACCGTCATGGCGGCGCCCCACAGGACGGCCAGGATGTTCACGGGTAGCCCCCATTTGCCCATGCTGAACCCGGGCTCGGAACCGTCCGCGACCAGCGGCCACTTCTTCAGGATCCGATTGCGGAGCAGGGGAACCGTGACCAGGAGGTAGGACAGGTAGATCAGCACGATGCTGATGCTGGACAGGATGGTGAAGATGGCCGGCTGCATCACGTTGACCAGCAGCGGGATGACCGCCAGGACGCCGATGACGATCGCTGCCACCGTGGGGGTCCGGCGGACCGGGTCCACCTTGCCCAGCTGCCGGCTGAAGGGCAGGTTGTTGTCACGGGCCATGGCGAACATCATCCGGATGGCGGCGGCGTGGACGGCCAGGGTGCAGACCACCACGGCCACCACGATGCAGGCCAGGAAGGCCTTGCCGAAGGGGCCGCCCAGGACGGAGAGCACGATGTGCTGCAGGCCGCCGTCGGGTGAGCCGATCTGCGGGTCCGTGAGGTCCGGTGCAGCCAGGATGCCGAACAGCAGGATCCCCCCGCCCAGCAGGAATGATGCCGTGACGGCGCGCAGGATGGCCTTGGGCGCGGTCTTCTTGGGATCCTTGGTTTCCTCACCCAGGGAGCTGGCGGTGTCGAAGCCGTACATGACGTAGCCGGAGGCCATGGCGCCGATCAGGAAGACGCCGAAGAAGCCCAGGTCTTGGCCCTCGCCGAAGCCGTTGGTCTGGAAGAAGACCTCCGGCCCGCGGACCACGTGCCAGGCCAGTGCGAGGATCAGCAGCACGGCGGCGATGAGCTCCACGAAGACGCCGATGCTGTTGATCCGGGTCATCAGCTTCACGCCGAACGCGTTGATGAGGGTGGAGATGGTGATCATGATGGTGGCCAGGACCACCCCGTTCATCGCGAAGTCATAGGGGCCCGTGCCGTCGCCGACGAACTGGAAGCCCTTCCAGAGCTGGGGGAGCGTGATCTGCAGGGCCAGGGCCACGGAGCCCAGCGCCATGATGGAGGACAGCAGCAGCAGCCAGCCGGCCAGCCAGGACGAGGTTCCGGAGGACAGCCGCTTGGCCCAGTTGTAGACCGAGCCCGCAACCGGGTAGCGGCCGGCCAGCTCGGCGAAACAGAGGGCCACCATCAGCTGCCCGACGAACACGATGGGCCAGGACCAGGCGTACGCCGGGCCGGCCATGGAAAAGCCGAAGTAGAACAGTTGGAAAACACCGGTGAGGATGGAGATGTAGCTGACACCCGCTGCGAAGCTGGCAAACTTGCCGATGCTCCGGTCGAGGGTCTGGGTGTAGCCAAATTCATCCATGCCGCTTGAATCAATACTCTTGCTGGGTTCCAATATGGACTCCTAGATCAGAAAAGCACGATGGGAACGGCCGCCCTGGGGTGCGGCGAGATAACGTTCTGCGGGGGCCGCCATTGTTGGGGAATGCGGCCCCCTTGATGACCCGCCGCTCAGGCGAGGGACGTGGTGAGCTCCTTCTCTTCCGGGGCGTCGGCGCCGGCGTAGTCCGCCTTGATCAGGTCGGCGCAGCGCTCGCCGATCATCATGACGGTGATGTTGGGATTGACGGTGACGTGCTCAGGCATGACGGATGCATCGGCGACCCGGAGGCCGGTGACACCCTTGACCCGCAGCCGGGCATCCAAAGGTGACATCCCGTCGTCGTCCGCTCCCATGCGGACCGTGCCCACCGGGTGGTAGACGGTGTTGTGGGTCTTGCGGATGTAGTCCTGGAGCTCCTCGTCGGTCTGTGCTTCGATGCCGGGGGACAGCTCGCGTCCGGTCCATTCCGCCATGGCGGGCTGGGCGGCGATTTCGCGGGCCTTGCGGATGCCGGCCACCATGACGCGCATGTCGTGGCCTTCAGGGTCCGTGAAGTAGCGGGGGTCCACCATGGGCTTATCGCGGAAGTCGCGGCTGCGCAGCCGGACCGTCCCGCGGGAGCGGGCGTGGGTGACGTTGGGGGTGAGGCTGAAGCCGTTCTCCGTGGTGGGGTAGCCGTGGCGCAGCGTGTTCATGTCGAACGGGACGGAGCCGTAGTGCATCATGAGGTCGGGGCGGTCCAGGCCGTCCTCGGTGGGGGTGAAGATGCCGATTTCCCACCACTGGGTGGAGGTCTGCACCATGGGCTGCCTGGCCTCGAACTGCACCACGCCTTCCGGGTGGTCCTGCAGGTTCTCGCCCACGCCGGGGGAGTCCACCAGCACCTCGATGCCGTGCTGGGCCAGGTGTGCGGCCGGGCCGATGCCGGAGAGCATGAGGAGCTTGGGGGAGTCGATGGCGCCGGTGGATACGACGACTTCCCGGTGGGCCGTGAGCCGGTGGGTCCGGCCGAACGCTCCGTCCACCACGTCCACGCCGGTGCAGCGCTTGTCAGCATCGAACACCAGCTGGCGGGCGCGCAGGCCGGTCAGCAGGGTGAAGTTGGGCCGGTCGATGATGGGGTGGATGTAGGAAACCGAGCTGGAGGCGCGGGTGCCGTCCGCCTGCCGGTTGATCTGGAAAAAGTTGGCACCGTTGACCACGGTGGTTCCCGTGTTGAACTTCGCGCGGGGGATGCCCGCCTGCTCACAGGCGTCCAAGAGCGCGACGCCAGCAGGATCCGCCGGGGGCACGTTCATCAGGTGCACGGGGCCGGAGTCCCCGTGGTGGGGTGCGTCCGGGCCGGCATCTTCATTGGTTTCCAGCCGCTGGTACAGCGGCCAGGCGGCGCTGGCGTTCCAGCCGGTGGCTCCGTATTTGGCTTCCCACTCGTCCAGGTCTTCCCGGGGCGCCCAGAAAGCGATGCAGGAGTTGTGGCTGGAGCAGCCGCCCATCACCTTGGCACGGGCGTGGCGCATGAAGGAGTTGCCGTTTTCCTGCGGTTCGATGGGGTAGTCCCAGTCGTAGCCGGATTCCAGCAGTTCCATCCAGCGGTCCAGCTGCAGGATCTCCGGGATATTGCGGTCGTCCGGGCCGGCCTCCACGAGGGCCACGGTCACGTCCGGATCCTCGCTCAGCCGTGCGGCCACCGCCGCCCCCGCGGACCCGCCGCCGATAACGACGTAGTCGAACCCGCGTTCGGTCACGTCCTCGATGTTGTCGTAGTGCATCTAGTTCTCCTTGCCGTGGTCAGCAAACCAGCCGGTGACCTGCGGGCTGGTGTTCTGGTAGATGTGCTTGGCTTCCTGGTATTCAGCCAGGCCGGTGGGGCCCAGCTCGCGGCCGACGCCGGACTGGCCGAAGCCGCCCCACTCGGCCTGGGGGAGGTAGGGGTGGTAGTCGTTGATCCAGATGGTGCCGTGCCGCAGCCGTGACGCCACGCGCTGAGCCTTGCCGGCGTCCTGGGTCCAGACGGCGCCGGCCAGGCCATAGATCGTGTCGTTGGCGGTGGCCACTGCTTCGTCCTCGGTGCGGAAGGTTTCCACGGTCACCACGGGGCCGAACGCCTCGTCGGTGACCACGGACATGCCGCGCTGCACCTGGTCCAGGATGGTCGGCTGGTAGTAGAACCCGCCGTCGTACTTCTCCCCGGAAGGTGCCGCGCCGCCGGTGCGGAGCCGCGCGCCTTCCGCGATGCCGCGCTGGACGTAGGCGTGGACCTTGTCGCGGTGCGCTGCGGAGATCAGCGGGCCGGTTTCGGCGTCGTCGTCGAAAGGCCCGCCCAGCCGGATGCCCTCTGCGCGGCGGACCAGTTCGTCCACGAAGCGTTCGGCGATGGATTCCTCCACCAGCAGCCGGGCGCCGGCGGAGCAGACCTGCCCGGAGTGGACGAACGCGCCGTTCAGGGCGTTGTCGACGGCGGCGTCGAAGTCCGCGTCGGCGAACACCACGTTGGGGTTCTTGCCGCCGAGCTCCAGCGCCACCTTCTTGACGGTGCCGGCAGCGGCCGCGGCGATCCGCTTGCCGGTTTCCAGCCCGCCGGTAAAGGAGACGAGATCGACGGCGGGGTGTTCCGAAAGGGGTGCGCCCGCCTCAGCGCCCGCTCCCGTCACGAGGTTGGCGACGCCGTCCGGCAGGCCGAGGTCCTGCAGCAGCTGCATAGCCAGGATGCTGGTGGACGGGGTCAGCTCGGAGGGCTTGAGGACGAAGGTGCAGCCGGCGGCCAGGGCGGGCGCGATCTTCCACGCCGCCTGGAGCAGGGGATAGTTCCACGGCGTGATGAGGCCGCAGACGCCCACGGGTTCGTAGACGATCCTGCTGACGACGGCGGCGTTCCCGGCGTCGACAATCCTGCCCGCCTGCTGCCCGGCGAGCCTGCCGAAGTACTCGAAGCAGGCGGCGATGTCATCCATGTCGATGCGGCTTTCCACCATCCGCTTGCCGGTGTCCAGGGACTCGGCGCGGGCGAACTTTTCGCGCCGCTCCCGCAGTCCGGCGGCGACCTTCAGGAGGAAGGCGCCCCGCTCCGGTGCCGGGACGCTGGACCAGACGCCGGAGTCGAAGGCGGCGCGGGCCGCCGCGATGGCGCGTTCGGCGTCCTCCCGGCCCGCTTCCGAGACGGTGGCCACCAGCTCGCCGTCGGCCGGGTTGCGGATTTCACGGACGGCGCCCGACGCCGCTGGCTCCCATTTGCCGTTGATGAACAGGGAGGAGGCGGGCTTGGTTTCGGTGCTCGGGGCGGCTTCCTGGGCCTGTGTGGCGTAAGTCATAGGAAGGACAGTAGTGCAAGTTGAACAAGTGTTCAATAGGTTTCTTGAACACTTGTTCAATGCTTCGCAGGGCGCTACTGTTGCCCCTGAAGCGGGTTTTTCAGGGCCGGAAGGTAACCCGGCCGCCGGCGTTTTCGTCCGGAACCGGTGCGAACGCGATCTGCTCCGTCCGCTCGATGCTCCGCTCAATTGAAGCCTTGTCAACGCCCAGCAGCGCGGTCAGCCAGACGCCGTTCTGGATGACCACAATGTCCGAGGCGCGCTCCCTGCACGCTTCCCAGGTCAGCCCTGGCATGGCGCTGGACACCAAGGCCGCGAGCCCGTCGATGTACCGGTCGAAGGCGGCGGCGTTGATCTGCGCGTAGTCCTCATCCGCCTGGGCAAGGGCCCACAGGTGCAGGCGCAGGGACAGGTAGCGCGTGGTCAGCAGGTCAGCTCCGGCAACGCGCCGGAGCGCCCGGCGCAGCTGTTCATCCGGGGCCACCGACGGGTCCGGGGCGACGAGTAAAAGGTCATGCTCATCCACGCGGCGCAGGGCGGCACGGATCAGGGTGGTCTTGTCGTCGTAGTAGTAGTTGACCAGGCCCAGCGCCACGCCGGCTTCGCGTGCGACGGCGCGCATGCTCACGCCGGAAATCCCGTGGCGGGACAGCAGGTCCATTGCCGCTTCGAGAATGCGGGCCTGCCTGTCCACTTGTTCGCCGGAGTTAACGGCACTGGTCCCCATCTGGCCAGACTATTGCCTAACCGGCCGGGAGCGCACTTTCGCGGATCCGCACTCAAACAGAAGAATCCCCGCCCTGCTGCCGGCAGGGCGGGGATTCCTTCGTCGGCAGGCTGCCTTATTTCTTGGGCAGGCCCGCCGGGTTCAGTTCGGACTTCTGGATGGCCTCGGAGGAGAGGCCCCAGCGGTCCAGGATTTTGGCGTAGGTGCCATCCTCGATCAAGTGGTTCAGCGCAGCCCGGGCGGCCACCGCCAGGCCGTTGCCCTTCTTGGTGGTGAAGGCGATCTGCGCCGTCAGTGGCCAGCCGCCGTTCAGCGTCCCCACCTGCTTCGTCTTTCCGTCCTGCGCCGCCTTGTAGGCGGCAGCCGCGTTGGGCCCAAACGTCAGGTCCGCACGGCCTGACTGAAGGGCCAGGCTCGAGGCGGAGTCGTCGTCGTAATACTGGAACTGGACCGGCGCCAGGCCGTTCTTCTTGTTCTCCTCGTCCCAGCGCACCAGGATGGCCTCCTGGTTGGTGCCGGAGCCCACGATGATCCTCTTGCCGGCCACGTCCTTGGCCTCCTTGATTTCCCCGATGTCCGAACCGCTCTTGGCATAGAAGCCCAGGAGGTCATTGCGGTAGGTGGCGAAGTCGAACTTTTCCTTGCGTGCCTCGGTGACGGTGACGTTGGACAGCACGGCCTCGTACTTGGACGATTCGATGCCCAACGGCCAGTCCGCCCACGCCACGGGCAGGACCTCCACCTGCAGGCCCAGTGACTCGCCCACGGCGTAGGCGATGTCCACCTCGCTGCCGATCAGGGTCTTGTTGTCCGTGGCGAAGAGGCTGAGCGGCGCCGCGCCGCCCGTGGTCACCACGGTGAGTTTGCCATCGGCCTTGATGGCCTCGGGGACCAGTGCGGCAGCGGCGGGGTCCGCAGCGACTTTGAAGCGGTCCTGCTCCGGGGACAGGTTGAAGGTCTTGCCGGCAGTGTTTGTGGCGGACGACGACGGTGCTGTCGCCGCCGAAGCGCCGGGGTCGGAGCAGGCAGCCAGTCCCAGCAGTGCTGAAACGGCAAGGGCCACGACGGCGGCCGGCCTGGTGGTGAAGGCCATGGTTCCTCCTTGGAACGAGGGTGGAAGATGCAGCGGGATGTGCGCGTTGCAGCCACTATCCGGCAGCCTCCGCGGTGGAATCAAAGGCCGCGAAACCCGGGGATACAGGGAGTAACGGCAGTTCACCGGAGGACCGCGGCGGTCATATTCGCCAGCTGTGGCCCAGCCGGACACGCGCCTGTCACGCATCCAGCAGAAAGCGAGTACTCGGGCAAGAAAGACAAGTGGTGATTACGCGTGTTCTCCGGCCACTCCGGAACCTACGGTTGGGCCATGAGGCGGCCAGAGTGGGCCGCCGCTCAGGTCTCACCAGGAGCTCGCATGCGCACTTCCCCGTCCAAGTCCCCCTTGTCCCGACGCCTTGCCGCCGCCGTCATCCTTCCCGGGCTGCTCACCACCAGCATGGTATTGGTCCAGCCCGCGGTTGCAGCCACCGGCACGGTCACCGGAATCTGCAACGGGGTGGTGAACCAGCTGGCGCACCGCGGCAACGTTCAGGAAAACCTCCTGAAGGCCGCAGCGAAGAAGAACGCCGACATCATCCTGGCGCTGCAGGCCGAGAAAGCAACGCTCCAATCCAAGGCTGACGCTCTGACAGCGGACATCGCGGCGGCGGACAAGACGCTGGCCGCCATGGATGCCCAGGCAACCCAGCTCGACAAGGACGCAGCCGCCGCCCAGGCTGAGGTGGACCAGCTGGGCCCCCTGGTCACTGCCAAGTCCGGAGCGGTTGCGCAGGCAACGGGCGACCTCGCCGCCCTGCGAAGCCAGCAGGCGGACGTCCAAAACGCGCTGGTACCGCTGCAGGAGCAACTGACTGCGGCGCAGACCGCCGCCGATGGGCTAAAGGCACAGGCCGCAGACCTCGCTGCCAAGCAGGCTGACAACGCGCAGGCCCTGGCCGCAGCGCAGGCCCAACTGGAGGAGCTGAAGCAGTCGGCAGCCACGGCAACCGCCGACGTTGCCGCGAAGGCGGCCCAGATCCAGCAGGCGCAAACCGACCTTGCTGCCCTGTCTTCCCAGGCGCAACAGGCAGCCTCAGCGGTGAGCGCCGCACAGCTGCAGGTCACCCAGGCGGAGGCGGACCTGAGGACACTGGAAGCCGCCGGAACCACCGCGGCGGGGGCGCTCCAAGCCCAAAAGGACCAGGTGGCCGCAGCCCAGCAGACACTGGGAAACCTCCAGGCAGCTGCAACGGCCGCCACGAATGCGGTTACGGACAAGCAGGGACAGATCGCAGCCGCCCAGTCTGACCTGGCCACACTGCAGGGCGACGCTGCCAATGCGAAAGCTGCACTGGAAGCCAAGAATGCCGCGCTCACCGCAGCCCAAGGCGACCTCACCACACTGCAGACAACTGCCGCGGCCGCCCAGAAGGCCTACGACGACCAGATGGCAAAGGTAAACGCAGCCAACGCCCAGGTGGCCGCACTGCAGGGGCAGATCGCCACGCTCAACGGCCAAATCTCATCGAAGCAGTCTGCACTGGCCGCAGCCCAGAGCGACCTCAAGACGCTTCAGGACAACGCGGCTTCACTGCAGTCCCAGATTGACGCCATCACCAAGCAGATCGCCGCCATCAAGGGAACCAGCGAGGAGAAGAAGGCGCTTCAGGATCTGCGTAAGTCCAAGTCAGACGAACTGGCCCTCGTAAACAACCAGATCGCGGACAAGAGCACCCAGATTTCGGGCCTCCAGGGTGATTTGGCAACCCTGAACAGCCAGGTCACCGCGCTGAATGCGCAGCTCCTTACGAGGCAGCAGGAAAGCAGTACGCTGCAACAGCAGGCGGCGCCGCTGCAGGCATCCCTGACCGCCGCGAACTTAGCCGTCGCGGCCAAGGAAGCCGATATGGCCGCGCTCAAGGCCCAGGTGCCCGGCCTGCAGGATGCAGTGAACCAGGCCAACGCAGCAATCATCACCAAGCAGGCGGAGCTGACGTCCGTGCAAAACCAGTTGCCGGACCTCCAAAAGGCAGCCGATGATGCAGCAGCCGCCGTTACAGCCCAGCAGCAGACAGTCAAGGGCCTGGAAGCCGCGCTGCCTGGGCTTGCTTCTGACTTCCAGCAGGCGCAGCAGGCGGTGACCGACCAGAAAGCAGTCCTGGAATCGAAGAATGAAGCCCTGACCCAGGCCCAAACGGATTTGGCCGCCGCGAATAACGCCGTCCAGCAGAAGCAGGCAGAGCTGGGCGCGCTGCAGGACCAGCTCCCAGCGCTCCAAGCGACCGTTACCGCAGCCAACACTGCAGTAACGGCCAAGGAAGTGGAACTCACGGCCCTCAACAACCTGGCAGACAGCTTGGCCTTGCAGATCACCGGACTCAACGGCCAAGTTACCGCCAAGGAGTCCGAGATTCTGTCCTTGCAAACCCGGGTAGCACCCTTGCTGCAGCAGCTCAACCAGCTAAAGGGTGACATCAGCACCGCGGAAGCAAACCTCGCAATGCTGCAGGGCCAGCTGACCGGCCTGGACCAGCAGCTCTCGGCGGCGCAGCAGAAGCTGGCCACGCTGCAGGCCCAAAAGAAGCAGAACACTGCCGACATCAAGGCCCAAAAGGACGTCGTCGCAGGGCTGCAGTCCCAACTCGGCACCGTACAACAGCAGATCCGTGCCATCGACGGAACGATAGCGCTGGGAGGCTGCGCCGCCTGATCCGCAGCCGGGCCAGCGCCCAACGACGTTCGCCGCAGAGAGGGGACCAGCTCACTGAGCTGGTCCCCTCTCTAGTGCGTCACGGCCGGTTGCCTAGGACAGTGCCGCGAGCACTTCCTTGGCCACATCCTCGCTGGACTGCGGGTTCTGCCCGGTGATGAGGTTGCCGTCCCGCACCACGTTGGAGGACCAGGCCGCGCCGTTCTCGATGACGGCACCCTTGGCCTTGAGGGCGTCCTCCACCAGCCACGGCGTGTTCTCCCCGGTGCCGCCGCCAAGTTCTTCCTCGTTGGTGAAGACCGTCAGGCGCCGGCCCTTGAAAGTGAACCCGCCGTCGTCGTCCGTTGCACTCAGCAGCCCCGCCGGACCGTGGCAGAACGGCGCAATGATCTTGCCGTCCCTGTTCGCTGACACCAGCAGGCGTCCCAGGTCGGTGTCCTGGTAGAGGTCCGCCATGGGGCCGTGGCCGCCGGGCATCACCACGGCGTCATACGCTGCGGCGTCGACGTCGGCCAGCACCAGCGGGTGCGCCAGCTCGCCGTCGATCTTTTCCAGGTAGTCCCGGAAGCCCTGTGCCCGGTCCTCGCCACCGGCCGATTCGGCAGCCAGGCTGACTTGGTCCACGGTGGGCTTCCGGCCGCCGGGGGTTGCGATGTGGACGGTGTTACCGGCCTGCGTCAGGGTCTGGTGGGCCACCACCAGTTCCTCTGCCCAGTAGCCGGTGGGGTGCTCGCTGCCGTCCTTCATGGTGAGGGAATCCGCGGCCGAGACGACCATCAAAATGTTTGCCATCGTGTAGCTCCTGTCCAGGTTTCTTTACGTACCGAGTTCTCTACTTGCCGGCCGCTTCTAGCTCCGCGTACGTATCGTCGTCGAGCGTGATGCCTGCGGCGCCCATGTTCTCTTCGAGGTGCTGCACGGAGCCGGTGCCGGGGATGGGCATCATCACGGGGGAGCGGCGCAGCAGCCAGGCCAGGGCCACCTGGGAGGTGGTGGCGCCAAGGCGCTTGGCGGCCTCATCCAGCGGTCCGCCCGGCCGGGCGAGCTCGCCGGCGGAGATCGGCGCCCACGGGATGAAGCCGATTCCGTTCTCCTCGGAGTAGCGCAGCACGTCCTCGGAGCTGCGGTCCGTCAGGTTGTAGCGGTTCTGGACGGTGGACACCGTGAAGTGCTTTCCGGCGGCTTCGAGTTCGGCCACGCCCACCTGGGACAGGCCCAGGGCGCGGACCTTGCCTTCGTCCTGGAGCTCACGCAGCACGCCGAACTGCTCCTCGGCGTCCACCTTGGGATCGATGCGGTGCAGCTGCAGCAGGTCCAGCGTGTCCACCTTCAGCTTGCGCAGGCTCAGTTCCGTCTGCTGGCGCAGGTATTCCGGCCGGCCAACGGGAACCCATTTGTTGGGCCCCGTGCGTGTGAAGCCCACCTTGGTGGCGATCTTCAGCCCCTCCTTGTAGGGGTGGAGGGCCTCGGCAATGATTTCCTCGCTGATGTTGGGGCCGTACGAGTCGGCGGTGTCAATGAAATCCACGCCGAGTTCGACGGCGCGGCGCACCACGGCCACGGCGGCCTGCCGGTCTGCGGGCTCACCCCAGACGCCGTCACCCACAATGCGCATGGCACCAAAACCCAGCCGGTGCACGGTTCCCAGGTCCTTGAGGTCGATCGTTGCGGACAGTTCCAGCTGCTTCGTTGAATCATGGCTCATAGGGGCGGCAACCTCATCAGTATGCTGAGTATTCCCCAGCTCACAGAAATAAGGCGGGGCCCGCCGTCGTTATGCATCACGTGCCCGCCGCCATCCGGCCGGCACCCCCCCTACGAAACATTTTGAAAGGCCGGCACCTGACGTGACTCTTCCCCTCTCCATCCTTGACCTGGCAACCATCGGCAAAGGCCAGACGGCGGCGGAGAGTTTCGCAGGCAGCGTGGCCATGGCGCAGGACGCCGAGAAGCTGGGCTACCGGCGCGTCTGGTACGCCGAGCACCACAACATGTCCTCCATCGCCTCCTCCGCCACCAGCGTGCTGATCGCCCACGTGGCGGCGCACACCGAAAGCATCCGGCTGGGCGCCGGCGGCGTCATGCTGCCCAACCATTCCCCGCTGACCATCGCAGAGCAGTTCGGCACCCTGGAAACGCTGCACCCCGGACGGATCGACCTGGGCCTGGGCCGGGCCCCGGGCAGTGACCAGAACACCATGCGCGCCCTGCGCCGGGACCCGATGTCCGCCGACAGCTTCCCGCAGGACGTCCTTGAACTGCAGGGCTACCTGACCGGCCCCACCCGCATCGAGGGCGTCGAGGCCACCCCGGGCAAGGGGACCAACGTGCCGCTGTACATCCTGGGGTCGTCCCTGTTCGGCGCCCGCCTGGCCGCGCAGCTGGGCCTGCCCTACGCCTTCGCCTCGCACTTCGCCCCCGCCGCTTTGCAGGACGCGGTGGCCATCTACCGCAGCGAGTTCAAACCGTCCGCCCAGCTGGACGCGCCGCACGTGATCGCCGGCGTCAACGTCATCGCCGCCGACTCCGCGTCCGAGGCGCAGGCCATGTTCCAGGCCACCAAGCGCGCCCGCGTCTCCCTGTTCTTCGGCGGCGGCCGCGAATTCACCGACGACGAGGCGGACATGATCCTGGACTCGCCGCAGGGACGCCACATGGCACAAATGATGACGTACTCCGCAGTGGGGACGCCCGACGTCGTCATTGACTACCTGGACAGCTTTGGAAAGCACGCCGATGCAGACGAACTCATCGTGGCGCACCAGAGCCCGGGGACGGAGGCGCGCCTGCGGTCCGTGGAACTCCTGGCCGAGGCGGCCGGGCTGGTCCGGGTGTAGCCGCTGTGGTTTGCCGGCCGGTGCGCAACATGCAACGCCACTCGGTCGGTCAGACTTTTACACATACGCAATGAAGGGGACTTCCGGGGGTAACTGCCCGGGCTGAGGATGGGATGTGCCCCGGGTCATCCACCCGGAACCCCGGGGCGCCAACCGGTAGCCCGCGGACCATCCGTGCGGCTGTGTTCCCGGCCTGGCCCTGCCTCAAAGGGGTTTTGGATGCCGACGCCATTGAACCAGAGCGTGGCGGATTCCGCGCTGCTCACACGGTCCCTTCCGCTGGACATGCTGCGCGCCTTCATCCAGTCCGATGCGGCGGACAACGGGCTGACCCCCGCCCTGCTCGCGGAGCTCAAGGTGCTGGCCCGCGTCCCCAGCCTGCTGGTGGCCTGCAATTACGGCGGAACGCTGTGCGACGCCGAAGGCATCTCCACCGAGACGCTCCCGCTGGGCAGCGCGGCCATTGCGCTTCGTGCGCTGGCAGCGCTGCCCAATACCCATGCGGCGATCATCTCGGGCCGCTCCCTGCGTGACCTGGCAGCGGTGTCACGGCTGCCCGCGGAGGTGCACCTCATCGGTTCGCACGGCGCCGAAGCGGACATGGGGTTCGCCCACGCGCAGAGCCTGGCCACCGAGTCCGTCCTGCAGAAGGTCAATGCCGCCCTCAACGAGGCCGTCGGCTTCCACGAGGGCATCTGGATCGAACGCAAACCGGTGGCAGTTTCGGTGCACACCCGGCCCGCCCGGCCGGACGTGGTGGCGACCGTGACGGAAATTTCCCGGCAGATCGCTGCTGCCCACGGGCTGTTCTTCATCGTGGACGGCTCCGTGCTGGACCTGTCCGTGGTGGAACCGTCCAAGGGCGAGGCATTGGAGACCCTCAGGTCCCGGCTGGGGGCCAGCGCGGCCATGTTCGCGGGGGACGCCGCCAGCGACGAACTGGCCATTGCCACCCTGCGCGGGCCCGACCTCGGCCTGCACGTGGGCCAGGGCGAGACGGCAGCCCCGCACCGCCTCCGCGACCCCCAATCCTTCGCCCGCGTCCTGGCGTTCCTCTTCGAACTGCGGCGGGCGTGGCTGTTCGGGGAGGACGCGGTGGGCCTTGAACGCCACTCGATGATCGGGAACGGGTCCTCCACCGCGCTGCTGACGCCCGACGCGAAGATCTGCTGGATGAGCCACCCGCTGCCGGACTCCGGTTCCCTGTTCGCCCACATTTTGGGCGGCGATGCCGCCGGGCACTTCTCGGTGGAACCGGTGAAAGCCTCCCAGGTGCTGGGGCAGCGCTACGTGGACAGCACCATGATTGTCGAAACCCGTTGGGCGGACGTCACGGTCACCGACTACCTGGAGCCTGCACCGGAAGGCATCACCAGCCTGGTCCGGGTGCTGACGGGCCACGGTGCCGCCAGGATCACGTTTGCTCCGCGGCCGGACTACGCGAACGCCCCATTCAGCATGGAGGCGCGGGGCGGGGAACTGCATGTGCTGGGCACCTCGGAGCCCATCATCCTGTTCGCGCCGGGCGCCGCGTTCAGCATCACCTCGGACGGCCGCCATGCCACGGCAACGGCGTCCGTCAACCTCCAGGACGGGCCCGTGGTGCTCAACCTCCGCTGCGGGGACACCGAGCCGCAGTCCGCGGACCCCGGCGGGGAGACGGAACGGCGGGCACGGGTGGCGCTCCATGCCCGGCAGTGGGTGCAGAACCTTTCCCTGCCATCGGTCAAGCCCTCGCTGGTACGGCGGTCGGCGCTGGTGCTCCGCGCCCTGGTGCATGAACCCACGGGCGCCGTACTCGCGGCCCCCACCACTTCCCTGCCCGAGGGGATCGGCGGGACCAGGAACTGGGATTACCGGTACTGCTGGCTGCGGGATGCCTCCATGACCGTCAATGCGCTGGTGGACCTGGGCTCCACGGCGGAGGCGGCCGGATTCCTGGGCTGGCTGGGCCGGATCCTCGAACACGCACCGGGCCCCGAATGGCTGCACCCCCTGTACTCGGTGACGGGCGCGCCGCTGTCCACGGAAGCCGTCGTCGACAGTCTGCCGGGGTACGCGGGATCCCGTCCGGTGCGGATCGGCAATGCGGCGGATCACCAGGTCCAGCTGGACGTCTTTGGGCCGGTGGCCGAACTCATCCACTCGCTGAGTGAACGCGAGGACGCGCTCGCCGACGACCACTGGGAGCTGATGAACCAGATGGCCTCGGCGGTCCTGGCCCGCTGGCATGAACCGGACCACGGGATCTGGGAAGCCCGGCGGGCAGCACGGCATCACGTGTATTCAAAGGTGATGTGCTGGGTGACCCTGGACCGCGCGCTGCGGACCGCGGCGCGGCACGGCCGGGAGCCGGACCCGGCCTGGGCGCCGGCGGCAGCCACGATCCGTGCGGAAGTGCTCCGGGAGGGCTGGGACGAGTCCGCGAAGTCCTACACTGTTGCCTACGACAGCCCGGACCTGGATGCCGCCGTCCTGCACATCGGCCTCTCCGGCCTGCTGGACGTCACGGACCAGCGCTTCCTGGATACCGTCACCGCCGTGGAGCGGGAGCTGCGGGTGGGTCCAACGGTCTTCCGCTACAGGTACGACGACGGGCTGCCGGGCCTGGAGGGCGGGTTCCACATCTGCACCACCTGGCTGATCGAGGCGTACGTGGCCGTCGGCCGCATCGATGAAGCCTGGGACCTGTTTGACCAGCTGGTGAACCTTTTCGGCCCCACCGGGCTGCTCCCCGAGGAATACGACCCCGGCACCGAGACCCACCTGGGCAACCATCCGCAGGCCTACTCGCACCTGGGCTTCATCCGCTGTGCCCGGCTGCTGGACGAACACCAGGACAGGAGATAGTCGGCTCCCATTGTGGGTACGTAGAGTGGAGGTAACAGGGATCCACCTTACTGAAACGAGACTGATGACGACCGCCCGCGCCCAGGGAGTAGGGTTCCGGTCCGACCGCGGCCCCATCCTCATCGCCCTGATGCTGTCCACGGGACTCGTGGCCATCGACTCCACCATCGTGGCCACGGCCGTCCCGTCGATCGTCCGGGACGTGGGCGGCTTCGCATCCTTCCCATGGCTTTTCTCCGCATACCTGCTGGCGCAGGCGGTGTCCGTCCCCATCTACGGCAAGCTCTCCGACATGGCCGGCCGCAAACCGATCATCCTCACCGGCATCGGCCTGTTCCTGCTGGGCTCGGTGCTCTGCGGCGTGGCGTGGAGCATGCCCTCCCTGATCGCTTTCCGCGCCCTGCAGGGACTCGGCGCCGGCGCGGTGCTGCCCGTGGCCGTGACCATCGCCGGGGACATCTACACCCTGCAGGAGCGTGCCAAGGTCCAGGGCTACCTGGCCAGTGTCTGGGCCATCTCGTCCGTGGTGGGCCCCAGCCTGGGCGGCGTCTTCTCCGCCCTCGGCATCTGGCGCGGCATCTTCCTGGTCAACGTGCCGCTCTGCCTGCTGGCAGGCTGGATGCTGGTCCGCACCCTGCACGAGAATGTGGAACGGAAGAGGCACAAGGTGGACTACGCCGGCGCCGTCCTCCTGGCCGGATCGCTCGGCCTGCTCATCCTCGGTGCGCTGCAGGGCGGCCAGGCGTGGGCCTGGAATTCGCCCATCAGCATTGGCGTCTTCGTCGTCGGGGCGGTGCTGCTGGTGGCCTTCCTCCTGGTGGAGCGGCGGGCGGCGGAGCCCATCCTCCCGGCCTGGGTGGTGTCCCGGCGCCTGCTGGCCACCACAGCGCTGGTGTCCTTCGGCGTCGGCGCGATGATGATCGGCCTGACCTCCTACGTGCCCACCTTCCTCGAAGGCGCCCTGTCCTCCTCGCCGCTCGTGGCCGGCCTGGCGCTCGCAGCCCTGACCCTCGGCTGGCCGCTCAGCGCCTCGCAGGCCGGGAAGTTCTACCTGCGGATCGGGTTCAAGTCCACCGCCCTGATCGGCATTGCCATCGCCGTGGCGGGGCTGCTGATCCTGTCGCTGACGGCGTCGTCGCCCAACGTGGCGCTGATCGCGGTCAGCTGCTTCGTCGTCGGGCTTGGCCTGGGCCTGCTGGCCACCCCCACGCTGATTTCCGCCCAGTCCAGCGTTCCCTGGCACGAACGCGGCGTGGTGACCAGCACCAACATGTTCGCCCGGTCCATCGGCAGTGCCCTGGGCGTGGCCGTGTTCGGCGCCGTGGCCAACTCTATTTACGGCGGCAGCAGCGGTGGGGAGGCCGTCCCCGCCACGGTAATCAGCGCTTCGGGTGCCGTGTTCCTGGCCGCGCTCGTGGCCGGCCTCCTCACGGTGGCAGCGGTGCTGTCCATGCCGGCGGTCAAGGCCGAGGACAGCGGCAATTCCGGCGCGGAGCCAGTGCCCACCAACGCGGACGGCAGCCGGGAGTAGGGAATCCCGCCAGACCGGCACGCCAGCCCGGCGGCGCCGCCCGCCCTGGGTGGCAGCGCCGCTAGCGGGACGCCCGGAAGATCGACGGCGCTGGCCGGGTCCCGGTGGCAAGGTCGGCCAGGATCCGCCCCACCACCGGGGTGAACTTGAAGCCATGGCCGGAGAAGCCCGCGCCGATCACCACCGGCCCCACCCGGTCCAAAATGAAGTCCTCGTCCGGGGTGGTGGTGTACGTGCAGCTGATGGCCTCGAACGAATCAGGGTCCACGCCGGGCAGCCACTGCCGTGCGTACTCCTGCAGCGCTGCCAGCTGCGTTGGTTCGGGCAGAAAATCGCGGTGGTCCGGGTCCACCACCGGGCCCACCCCGTGCCAGCCGGCCTTGATGCCTTCGCCGGGGGTCTGCATGCCGTACACGGGGGAGTACCAGCCCTGGTAATCCGGGCCGGGATAGTGGTTGAAGCCGGGCCACACCGCGCCGGGGTCCGCCACCCGGAAATGCGCCGGCTGCTCCTGCGTCACCCTCAGCTTCGGGATCCGCAACGCTGCGGCGCCCGTGCCCGCAACCCTGGCCAGCAGCTTTTCCGTCCAGCCGCCGGCGGTCACGACGGCCTGGGCTGCGGTGACCACTTCCGTGCCCGCAGCGGATTCAAGGCCCAGCCGCACGCCGTCGTCGAACACCTCGAAGTCCACCACCTTGGTATGGTGCCGGATCTCGGCGCCGCGGGCGGAGGCGAGACGCTGGAAGGCGGGCAGCGCCGCCTCCGGGTTGAGCTGGCCGCCGTCGGGCATATGCAGGACCTGCTGGTCGAAGCGGATGCCGCGCCAGCGCCCGCCGGCTTCGGCAGGGTCCAGGAATTCGGCGCGGATGCCGGCCTCGGTCAGGGCCTCGGCAACCTTGGGGAGGTCCCCGCCGGGACCATGGGCTACCACGCCGGTGCGCGCCAGCAGCTGCACGCCGCTGTCCTGCTCCAGCTCGTCCCACAGGGCGAGCCCCTCTGCCAGCATGGCCACGTAGTCGGGCTGGTGGTAGCCAGGGTTGAGGTTCCGGGTAGCACCGTGGGAGGCGCCGATCTTGTGGCCTGGGCCGAATTGTTCCACCAGCGTCACCTGCCGGCCGCGGCGGGACAGTGCCCACGCGGCCGCAGAGCCCATGGCCCCGCCGCCGATCACGACGGTGTCCAGCACAGTATTCATCAGCCCTCCAAGCTGCAGTTATGTCGGTTGGCCGGCGCTCAGGCCAGCAGCAGTGCCACGCCGATCATCGCCGGCACCGCCACCACGGTGGTGATGAGCACGGTGTCCTTGGCGACGGTAAGCCCGGTCTGGTACCGGCTGGCGGCTACGAACACATTCTGCGCGGTGGGCAGCGAGGACGTCACCACCACCGCGAACAGGGCATGCCCCTCCATCCCGAGCGCGAAGCGGGCAAAGACGTAGGCCAGGGCCGGCTGGACCGCGAGCTTGAAGCCGCTGGCCAGCAGGGTGTCCACGCGCCGGCCGGCGGAGGCCTGCAGCGGGCGGCTGCCGTTCAGGCTCATCCCGAACGCCATCAGCATGGCCGGAATCGCGGCCCCGCCAATCAGGTGGATCGGCTCCATGACGAGCGCCGGCACCTGGAATCCGGTGCCTGCCACCAGCAGCCCCAGTCCGGAGCCCACGATCATCGGATTGCGCAGGATCATCAGGAAGAAGCCCAAAACCGTGGTCCGGTGCGTGCTGGTGCTCGAGTCCAGGACCATCAGGAACGTTGGCGTGAAGAAGGCCAGCTGGAAGATCAGCAGGGGCGCCACATAGCTCGCATCGCCCAGGACATATACCGCGATGGGAATACCCAGGTTCGCCGAGTTGGCAAGGGACGCGGACATGGCGGACATCAGCGATTCCGGGAGGGCCCGCTTCAGCCAGAACCTGGCCAGCACCAGGTAGATCCCGGCCGTGGCGATGGCCGCCACCGCCGTGACCAGGAGCGGTTCGGCGAAGACTTCCTGCAGGCGGGCCTTGCTCAGGGTTTCAAAGAGGAGCGCCGGACTGGCGACGAAGAACGTCAGGCCGCTCAGGACGGGGCGGGCGTTATCACCAAGGATCCGCTTCCGGCCCACGAACCAACCCACCAGGATGATGCACCAAACGACGAAGAATCCCGCCAGCACCCCTAGCAAGGGTCAGCCGTTCGGGCACGGCGGAGGCAGGGACCGGGACACACGCTCCGGCTACAGGGTGGCGTTGTTAAGCGCGAAAGGGGGGCGCATCATGCCGGGAGTCAGGCCTTCGGCGGGATCATTGCCCAGCTGGATGATCCGGTTGTCCTGGTCGACATGGACCACCTTGGGCTGGTAGGCCTTGGCTTCTTCGGTGGTCATTTCGGCGTAGGTGATGAGGATGACGATGTCATTCTCGTGCATCAGGTGCGCCGCTGCACCGTTGATGCCGATGACACCGGAACCGCGCTCGCCGGCGATGGTGTAGGTTTCAAGCCGCGCGCCGTTGGTGACGTCCACAATGGACACCAGCTCGCCGGGCAGGATGTCGGCGGCTTCGAGCAGGTCGAGGTCAACGGTGACCGAGCCGACGTAGTGCAGGTCGGCGTGCGTGACGGTGGCCCGGTGGATTTTGGACTTGAACATTGTTCGATTCATAACGGCTCCAGTCTAGTCCTGCGGCCCTTTACCCGCAGTGACGCACGAAACATACGGGCCACGACGCGCCTGCGCACCGGCGCGGGTTCTCAGGGCGCAGGGAACGCACCTGCGCAACGCCGGGCGGCGTGGCTGCGCACGGAAGGACGCGGACGACGGCGGCCGGTCACCCGGCGTCGTCCGTTGCCACCGCCGCGGCTGCCGCGGCCAGGGTCTCCCGGGCGGCCAGGATGGCCGGGCGCTGGGTGCTGGAGCGGCGGACCGAGGTGAAGATGGTGCGGTGCGGCTTGCCGGGAAGCTCCAGAAGCTGCGCGGTGGTGCCGCGGCCCGTCCACACCAGGTCCGGCATCAGGGCCACGGCGTTGCCGGACTCGATCAGGCGTGCCTGGGCCTGCAGGTCGGCGGTTTCAAAGCGGACATCGGGCTCGAATCCTGCGCTGCGGCAGGCTTGTTCTGCCCAGTGGCGCGAAGCGGCGCCGCGCGGTTCCATGACCCAGGCCAGGTCTGCCGTGTCCTCCAGGAAACGGATCCCGGGTCCGTTGCCGGAGGCCGGGGGAACGGCCAGGCGGATGGCGTCTGTAGTCAGCTTCACCTTGTCCAGTTCCGGGTAGCGCGGGGCGGCGTGCCCGGGGTATTGCTCGGCGATCACCAGGTCGAAGTCGCGTGCCCACGTCTCATGCAGCGCGGTCTCGGGCTCACGCTGGATCATTTCGATCCGCACCTCGGGGTATTTCGCGGCCATGCGCGTCAAGGTGTCCGGCATCAGCGCCAGCGCGGCCGACTGGAAGACCGCGATCCGTACCGTCCCCGTGACTGTGGTCAGGGATGCGGCCAGATCCGCCTCGGCCTGCTCCATGGTTTCGAGCAGCTGAGCCGTGTGCGCCACGAGCACCTCGGCCTGGGGCGTCAGTTGCACCCGCCGCCCGGTCTTCCGGAGCAGTTCCACGCCCACTTCCTTCTCCAGCAGGGCCAGCTGCTGCGATACCGACGACGGGCTGTACTGCAGTGCCTCGGCCACCTCCGCGAGCGTCCCACGGATGCTTAACTCCCGGAGCAGCCGCAGCCTGCGGACATCAAGCATGGTGGATTCCTAACTGAAACTAACGAATATAGGTTAGAAGTAGTCACTTTATCTAACGCAATTGCGCACGCATACTGTTGAAACCGAGTTACCCCCGTCACAGCCAGGTTTCTTGGCGTGCCGCGGCGGGGTCGCACCCCAACCAGGAGTTCCTGATGAGCAGCAAAGATTTGAGCCAATCGATCATGCGGCGAAAGCCCATTGATGACATCGAAGAAGAAAACAAGCACAGTGGACTGTTCAAGTCCCTTGGCCTGTGGCAGCTCACCGCCATCGGCGTTGGCGGCATTATCGGCGTCGGCATCTTCTCCCTCGCGGGACTGGTGGCCGCCGGCAGCGAAGGCACACCCGGGGTGGGGCCCGCGGTACTGATTTCCTTCCTGATCGCAGGGCTGGCCTCAGCGGCCGCAGCCCTGTCCTACGCGGAGTTCGCGGGAATGATCCCGCGCGCCGGCTCCGCCTACACCTACGGCTACGTAGCGCTCGGCGAGGTCATCGGCTGGTTCATCGGCTGGGACCTGCTGCTGGAATACATCGCCATCGTGGCGGTGGTGGCGATCGGCATCTCCGGCTACCTTGACGCCTTCCTGGCCGGCATCGGCATCCACCTGCCAAGCTGGATGACCTCCACCTTTGACGAAGGCAAGGGCGGCATCATCAACATCCCTGCCATCCTGGTCTGCCTCCTGGTCACCTGGATCCTGTCCCGCGGCACCAAGGCGTTTGGCCGGTTCGAGCTGGCAGCCGTGGCCATCAAGGTGGTCCTGATCCTCTTCATCATCGGGCTTGGCGTGTTCTACATTGACACCAACAACTACAACCCGTTCATGCCCAGCGGCTTCGGCCCCGTGGTGGCAGGCTCCGCCACCGTCTTCTTCGCAGTCTTTGGTTACGACGCCATGAGCACTGCGGCCGAGGAAGCCAAGGACGGCAAGAAGCACATGCCCAAGGCCATCGTGCTCTCGCTCATCATCGCCATGCTGCTCTACGTTGCTGCCACGCTCGTCCTCACCGGCATGCAGAACTACAAGGACATCGACCCCAAGGCAGGCTTCGCCTCGGCCTTCACCTCCGTGGGGCTGCCGGTTATCGCCACCATCATTTCGGTGTTCGCCGTGCTGTCCATCCTCACCGTGATGCTCACGTTCCTCCTGGGCGTTACCCGCGTGTGGTTCTCCATGAGCCGTGACGGACTGCTCCCCGGCTGGTTCGCCAAGACGGACCACCGCGGCACCCCGCAGCGCGTCACCTGGATCGGCGGCATCGCCTCCGCCTTCCTGGCCGGCGTGTTCCCCATCAAGGCAGTCGCGGACCTGACCAACATCGGCATCCTGGCCGCGTTCGTCGTCGTCTGCCTGTCCGTGATCATCTTTCGTTACAAGCGGCCTGATGCTCCCCGCACGTTCCGCCTGCCCCTGATGCCCGTGATCCCGGCGTTCGGTGTCCTGGCTTCGGCCTTCCTCATGCTGCAGCTGCACTGGGAGACCTGGCTGCGGTTCGTGGTGTGGCTGATCATCGGCTTGGTGATCTATTTCAGCTATGGACGCAAGCATTCGCTGATGAACCCCGACAGCCCGCGGCACCAGGAGCTCGCAGAACTGCACCGCCCGCTTTCCTGACCTCTCCCCGGACGCGCCATCACCTTCTGCCCGTTTTCCCCCAACGCCCCATCACGTTCTTACCGCTTTCTCCCAACGCGCCATCAGATAATGCGGCGTCCAGCCGAACCCTCCCTCACATTCTGTGGGGGAGGGTTCGTTGCTTTCGACGGGAGGTGATGGGGCGTTGGTGGTTGTGGGGCGGGAGGTGATGGGGCGTTGGCGGTTTGGGGGCGGGAGGTGATGGGGCGTTGGTGGTTGTGGGGCAGGAGGTGATGAGGCGTTGGGAGGGGGATAAAACAGTGGTTTTCCTAACCTGTATTGGTTGGAAAAGATCGCTTTATCTTATGTGAGCAGAAGCTCATACTGGTGGAAAGACCTCCCAGGACACCAGAAAGATCGGGAAAACAATGACCCACGTTGCAATGGAACCGGCAGTCGCAAAGGCGGCCACCCCGCAGACTGTCGACGTCGACGTCCCCCAGGCCAAGGCCCTCGCCAATGAAGCGGTAGCCTTGGTCCGGCGCTGGCTTACCGAGGCCGCCAAGGTCCCGGTGGACGCCTCCGCAGAGCAGTTGGCCGGCGTCCTGAAGGACCCCAACGGCCTGGACTTCACGGTGGGCTTCGTTGACGGCGTGGTCCGCCCCGAGGACCTCAACGTCGCCGCCCGCAACCTCGCCAAGCTGGCCCCCAAGGTTCCCGCCTTCCTGCCGTGGTACATGCGCAGCGCCGTGGCACTGGGCGGCACCATGGCCCCGGCAATGCCGCGGCTGGTCATCCCCATCGCCCGCAGGGTCCTCCGCGAAATGGTGGGCCACCTGATCGTGGATGCCACCGACGCCAAGCTGGGCCCAGCAATCGCCAAGATCAAGAAGGACGGCATCAAGCTCAACGTCAACCTCCTGGGCGAGGCAGTCCTCGGCGAGCACGAAGCCTCCCGGCGCCTCGAGGGAACCCACACGCTGCTGGCGCGGCCCGACGTCGACTACGTCTCCATCAAGGTCTCCTCCACCGTGGCCCCGCACTCCGCCTGGGCCTTCGACGAAGCCGTGGAACACGTCGTCGAAAAGCTCACCCCGCTCTTCCGGCGCGCCGCCTCCTACTCCGGCAGCGGACAGAAGAACAAGTTCATCAACCTGGACATGGAGGAGTACAAGGACCTGGACATGACCATCGCGGTCTTCACCCGGATCCTGGACAAGCCCGAGTTCCAGGACCTCGAGGCCGGCATCGTGCTCCAGGCCTACCTCCCGGATGCGCTGTCCGCCATGATCCGGCTGCAGGACTGGGCCGCAGAGCGCCGCGCCAACGGCGGCGCCGGCATCAAGGTCCGCGTAGTCAAGGGGGCCAACCTGCCCATGGAGCAGGTGGAAGCCTCGCTGCACGACTGGCCGCTGGCCACCTGGGGTTCAAAGCAGGACTCGGATACCAGCTACAAGAGCGTCATCAACTACGCCCTGCACCCCGAACGTATCAAGAACATCCGGATCGGCGTGGCCGGCCACAACCTGTTCGACATCGCCTTCGCGTGGCTCCTGGCCAAGCAGCGCGGCGTGGAGTCCGGCATCGAATTCGAGATGCTGCTCGGCATGGCGCAGGGCCAGGCCGAGGCCGTCAAGAAGGACGTCGGCTCACTCCTGCTCTACACGCCGGTGGTGCACCCGTCCGAGTTCGACGTCGCCATCGCATACCTGATCCGCCGCCTGGAAGAAGGCGCCAGCCAGGAAAACTTCATGTCGGCGGTCTTCGAGCTCAGCGAAAACGAAGGGCTGTTCGAGCGCGAGAAGCAGCGTTTCCTCTCCTCCCTGGAGGCACTGGACAACACAGTTCCCCTGCCCAACCGCCGGCAGGACCGGAACCTTCCCCCGGAGGCCATGCCGCACACCGGATTCCGTAACACCCCGGACACCGATCCCGCCCTTCCGGCCAACCGGACCTGGGGCCGGGCCATCCTTGAGCGCGTCCCGTCCTCCACGCTGGGCGACGCATCGGTGAAGGCCGCATTCATCAATGACGAGGACACCCTCGACTCGGCCATTGCCAACGCAGTGGAGAAGGGCAAGGCCTGGGGCGAACTGTCCGGCAACGAACGTGCGGACATCCTGCACCGCGCCGGGGAGATCCTGGAAGCCCGGCGGGCCGACCTGCTCGAGGTCATGGCCAGCGAGACCGGCAAGACCATCGACCAGGGCGACCCCGAGGTCAGCGAGGCCGTGGACTTCGCCCACTACTATGCCGAGTCCGCCCGCAGGCTGGACACGGTCGACGGCGCCACGTTCGTCCCAGCCAGGCTCACCGTCGTCACCCCGCCCTGGAACTTCCCGGTCGCCATCCCGGCAGGGTCCACCCTCGCGGCACTCGCCGCCGGCTCCGCCGTCGTCATCAAGCCCGCCAAGCAGGCCGCCCGCAGCGGTGCCGTCATGGTCGAGGCGCTGTGGGAGGCCGGCGTGCCCAAGGGCGTACTGACCATGGTGCAGCTGGGGGAGCGGGAACTGGGCACCCAGCTCATCAGCCACCCTGTTGTGGACCGCGTGATCCTCACCGGCGGCTACGAAACCGCCGAGCTGTTCCGGTCCTTCCGCAAGGACCTGCCGCTGCTGGCCGAAACCAGCGGCAAGAACGCCATCATCGTTACCCCCAGCGCCGACCTGGACCTCGCCGCCAAGGACGTGGCCTACTCAGCGTTCGGCCACGCCGGCCAGAAATGCTCCGCCGCCTCGCTGGTGATCCTGGTAGGTTCCGTGGCCATCTCCAAGCGGTTCCACAACCAGCTGATCGACGCCGTCACTTCCCTCAAGGTGGGCTACCCGCAGGACCCCACCAGCCAAATGGGCCCCATCATCGAGCCCGCCAACGGCAAGCTCCTCAACGCCCTCACCACGCTGGGCGAGGGCGAGAACTGGGCCGTTGAACCGAAGAAGCTGGACAGCACCGGCCGGCTGTGGAGCCCGGGCGTGCGCTACGGCGTCAAGCGTGGCTCCTACTTCCACCTGACCGAGTTCTTCGGCCCGGTCCTGGGCGTCATGACCGCCGAAACGCTGGTAGAGGCCATCGCCATCCAGAACCAGATCGAATACGGCCTCACGGCGGGCCTGCACTCCCTCAACTCCGAGGAACTGGGCATCTGGCTGGACACCATCCAGGCCGGCAACCTCTACATCAACCGCGGCATCACCGGCGCCATCGTCCAGCGCCAGCCGTTCGGCGGCTGGAAGAAGTCGGCGGTCGGTGCCGGCACCAAGGCAGGCGGCCCCAACTACCTGGCCGGCCTGGGTGACTGGCTTCCGGCGAAGGCATCCGCGAAGGCTCCGGTATCCAACGCGGCCGTCCGCCGCATCCTCAACGCCGCCGGCCCCGCCCTGGACCCGGCAGGCCTCGAGTCCGTCCAGCGGGCCCTGGCATCCGACGCCGAAGCCTGGGCTGACGAGTTCGGCACCGCCAAGGACGTCTCGGGGCTGGGCGCCGAGCGCAACATCTTCCGCTACCGCAGCCTGCCGGTCACCATCCGCCTTTCCGAAGGTGCTCCGCTGGCACACCTGGTCCGGACGGTGGCGGCGGGCGTGCTGGCCGGTTCGGCACTCACCGTGTCCACCGCCGTCGAACTTCCCGCGCAGCTGCGCTCCGTGCTCACCGCACAGGATATCAACGTGACGGTGGAGTCCGACGCCGGCTGGCTGGCTTCCGCCGGACACCTCGCCTCGGCGGGCAAACTGTCAGGGGGCCGCATCCGCCTGATCGGCGGCAACGCCTCCGCACTCGCCGAGGCCACGGGCGGGCGGCCGGACCTGGCCATCTACGCCCACCCGGTCACGGAGGCGGGCCGCGTGGAGCTGCTGCCCTTCCTGCATGAGCAGGCCGTCAGCATCACCGCGCACCGGTTCGGCACCCCGAACCACCTCTCGGACGCGCTGATCTAGCGCCTGCGGGCACACAGAAGGTCCGGCGGTTGGGCTTGTTTCCACAAGCCCAACCGCCGGACCTTTTGTTTGTCCCGCTAGCCCAAGTACCAGCCGGGCGGCGTCCAGGTGGCGGGGACGCTGTGGGCGGAGAAATCCTCGCAGCGGGTGCAGGTGTAGGCCACCTCGCCAAGGGTGGCCACCGTCCCGTCACGCCGGTAGGTGGGTGGAATGTACGACTCGAGGTAGACGAACTCGTCCGTACGGCACTTGTCGCAGGTGGGTTTCCCCACATAACCGGAGTCCACGGAGGCGTGTCCGGTTCCGAGGGTGTTCTGGCGGGTGGACGGCCGTGCGGTGGAGTACGGGCGTGCGTGCGCAGAACCTGGGTGGATATTCCTGGCTGTCGTCATTGGCTGCCTGTCCCAAGCGGTGGTTTCCGGCATGCGGAGACTCGCTTGCTTCGGTGAACCGGCCTGCTGCTTGACCTTGGAAAACCAGCATAGGTGATGCCACTTCCCCTATCAATGGACACGGGCCCCCTAACTCCCCTAAATGCTGGAAATTGAGCCGCTGGAGAGTTAAGTTTGGCGGTTAATGGTCCTGCCGACAATCGTTTGGGTAAGGGCGTCGATCACCTCGGCATTGGCCAGCGGATTGCGGATCAGGGTGAAATCCACGTCCCCTACGGCGGGAAGGTCGAAGCGCCGGGTAATGATCTTCAGGTCTTCGGGCACCAGCGACGTGGGCATGACGGCCACGCCGATGCCCGCCCTGACTGCCGCGAGCACCCCACTGATCTGGCGGGTGGTGCAGGTGATCCGCCAGGTCCGGCCGTGGGCTTCCAGCGCATCGATGGCCAGTTTCCGGCTGAGGCTGGGGGACGGGTAGGCGATCAACGGCACGGGCGTTCCCGGTTCCAGCGATGTTTGTTCAAGGCCCACCCAGGAGAACGAATCGTGCTGGACCACCGTGCCGTCTTTTGCCCCGGCCACCCATTTCACGAACACCAGGTCCAGTTGGCCGGCGTTCAGCTTGCGGTACAGCTGGTCGCTTTGGCCCACAGTGAGCTCAAGGTTGATCTGCGGATAGATCTGCCGGAACTCACGCAGGATCCGGGGCAGCCCGGTGATGGCGAGATCATCCGCCGTGCCGAACCGCAGACGCCCCCGCATCGCGGAGCCCGAGAAATAGCGGGCCGCGGCGTCATGCGCTGACAGGATGCTGCGGGCAAAACCGGCCATGGCGTCGCCGTTGTCCGTGAGCCGGACGTCCCGGGTGTCCCGTGTAACCAGGCTGCGCTTGGCGGCTGCCTCAAGCTTGCGGATGTGCTGGCTTATGGTGGGCTGCGCCAGCCCCAGGCGTTCGGCGGCCTTGGTAAAGCTCAGGGTGTCCGCCACCGCCAGGAAGGAACGCAACTGGGCTGGTTCAAACATCTTGGGTCCCCCACGGCATTCGAGTCGGCGTGTATTGCGTTTCGCAATACGAGTTATAGGGACCATACCGCTCCATAATTGCCTCCGCCAGCCTAGCGTTAAGGACATCCCAGCCCGCCCGCAATTTTGAGGACACACCTGTGGCACCCCCACCGCCTTCGTCGGCCTCCGTCACCCAGCCAGTTATCGCCGCGGCGGGCTCAGCGCCCCCGGACAACCAGACCCAGCCGCTCGCCGTCGTCACTGAAAAGCTGCCCTGGCGGCACACCTTCATCTCGCTGAAAGTGCCCAACTTCCGGATCTTCGCCATGGGCCACTTCATCGCCGTCATCGCCATCTGGATGCAGCGCATCGCCCAGGACTGGCTGGTGCTGCAGCTCTCGGGCTCCGTGACGGCCGTGGGGTTCACGGTGGCCCTGCAGTTCATGCCGTCCCTGGTGCTGGGCCCTTGGGGCGGGATGATCGCGGACCGGTTCGCCAAACGGAAGATCCTCATCCTGTGCCAGAGCGTGGCCGCCATCCTTTCAGCGGCCCTGGCCGTCCTGGCCCTGACCGGCGTGATCATGGTGTGGCACGTCTACGTCATCGCGTTTGTCCTGGGCCTGGTGACCGTCCTTGACCAGCCCGCCCGCCAGGTGTTCGTCAACGAGCTCGTGGGCCCGAAATACTTGCGGAACGCCATCAGCGTCAACTCCACCACCTTCCAGCTGGGCGGCCTGATCGGACCGGCCATCGCGGGTGTGCTCCTGACGGCAGTGGGGGCCGGCTGGGCGTTCGCGGCAAACGCGCTGGCCTGCTGCTCCACGGTGACCATGCTCCTGCTCCTGCGCAAGGACCAGCTTTACGTCAGCGCCCCGACGCCCAAGAGCAAGGGCATGCTCCGGGAGGGGCTGCGCTACGCCCTGAGCAAGCCCACCATCTACTGGCCGTGGCTCATGGCAGGGTTCATCGCGGTGTTCGCCATGAGCCTGCCGGTGCTGCTTGCCGCTTTCGCGGACCACGTCTACCAGGTGGGGGCCGGCGGGTATGGACTCCTCAACGCCCTGGTGGCACTCGGAGCACTGTCCGGCGCCGTGGCGTCCACCCGGCGTCGGCAGCTGCGCCTGCGGTCCGTGGTGTTCTGCGCCGGGATGTACGGCCTGATGCTCTGCCTGGCTGCCGTTGCCCCGTCCATGGTGTGGTTCGGCGCGGTGATGGTCCTGTCCGGGTTCTGGTGCCTGATGTTCCTCACCGGGTCCAACCAGCTGGTGCAGGTCAGCTCCAACATGGCCATCCGCGGCCGGGTCATGAGCCTGTACATCATGGTGCTGATCGGAGGCCAGGCGCTGGGCGGCCCCATGCTGGGCTGGATCGCCGAGCATGTAAACCCGCACGCTGCGCTGCTGGTGTCCGGCGGCGTACCCGCGCTGGCCGCGCTGTCGGTGGGGGCCATACTGGCCCGCAAGGGCGGCCTGCAGCTCCGGATGGACCTGAAGGGGCGCCGCCCCCTGCGGATCGTCAGCCGGCACGCCCGCGCCTAGGGAGGGCGCGCGGGCAACTGCTGAAGGCAACCGGGCGCGGTGCGCCCGGTTGCCGTTAAGGGGAGCTGCCTAAAGAACTGCCAGGTGCAACGCCTCGTGCGGGTATTCCGGGACGCGCTCCTGGAACTGCAGCACAGCCTCGTTTCGGATGACGCCGTCGCGGATCTCGATGGCCCGCGCAATGGTGTCGTTCGCGTCCCACGCGGCCGGTCCGCCCATGACTGTCCCGAGGAACGGTTGGAGCGCCTGGCTGATCTCCCAACTCGAGGAGTTCCAGAGGTAGGACGGGCTGTGGTCCACCGCGTAGTAGTTGATGTGGTCACCGACCGTGATCATCGGGGCCGCAAACGTGGTGGACTTGGCCCAGCTGAAGCCCATGCCGTCATCGCAGGAAACATCGACGATAAGACTGCCCGGGGTGAACGCTGCCAGGTCCTCGGTCCGGAGGTACGTGAGCGGGTTGTTCGGGTCCTGCAGCGTGCAGTTGACCACGATGTCGCTCTCGGCGAGGAACGGAGCCAGCGGAACCCTGCCCCGTTCGGTGATGACCTGGCTCAGGAAGGGAGCCTCGTCGTCGTGGTCGAACTGCACGATGTTCACTGAATGGATGGGGGCGCCCACCGCTGCCACGCCGCGGTTGGTCAGCACCTGGACGTCGTGGATGCCGTGCGCGTTCAGCGCCGTCACCGCCCCGCGCGCCGTGGCACCGAAGCCAATCACGACGGCGCTCAGCCGGCGCCCGTAGTCCCCGGTGGAACCTGTCAGCGCCAGCGCGTGCAGGACCGAGCAGTAGCCGGCCAGCTCATTGTTCTTGTGGAACACGTGCAGGCCGAACCCGCCGTCGCTGGCCCAGTGGTTCATCGCCTCAAACGCTATGAGGGTCAGTTTCTTGTCAATTGCCAGCTGGGTGATGGCGCGGTCCTGGACGCAGTGCGGCCACCCCCAGAGGACCTGCCCGTCCCGCATCTCCGCCAGGTCTTCCGGCTGCGGTTTGGGCAGGAGGACGACGTCGGCCGCGGCCAGCAGTTCTTCCCGGGCCGCCATGCGTCCCACCAGCGTGGAGAGGTGGCTGTCCGGGACGCCGAAGCGCTCACCGTAGCCACGCTCCAGGATGATGCGCTGCCGCAGTGCGGGAGCGATCCGTTCGACGTGCAGGGGGTGGAGGGGTACGCGGCGCTCGTCCGGTTTGCGCGAGGAAGCCAGGACGCCCAGGCTCAGCCGGGGTTCGTGGCCGCTCACTTCTTCTTTGCGGCCTTGGTGGACGTGATGTCCAGGGAGCTGGCCGGCGCTGCGGCGGCCTTCTTGTCTGCGCGCTTTTCCTTGATGGACTTGCCGGACTTTTTTGATGCCGTTTGACGCGGGGACTTATCAGCCATGATTGCTCCTGTAGCGGAACCGAATAGGTTCCTGACTACTGAGACTACACCCGTGGACCTAATCATCAGCCGGGGGGTGCGCGCCCCTTTGAGTGCTGCAGGAATGGAGCGGCTGACGGGAATCGAACCCGCGTATCAAGCTTGGGAAGCTAGCGCTCTACCATTGAGCTACAGCCGCAATGCCCTCGCTCGCGCGGGGCAGAACTTAGCTTAGCGCAGATCTGTAGGCTCCCCGCCAACCCGGGCCGGCGGCCGCGCCGTGTCCCGCGAACCGTGGCGTCATCCAGTAACTCTTCAATAACGTCCGCGCCGCCGGCTAGGCCCGGGCGTGGGGCGGTGGCTAACCTGATCCGGGTAGCGGCCGCTTTGGGGGGAGGCAGCTATTGCGGGCAGCCGACGTCAACCACAGGAATTTCTTCATGGCAATCGCAGAGCACGAGGTCCTCATAGAGCGCGACGCCATGGCCGTCTACCAGTACCTCCTTGACGCCACCAACCTCCCCGCCTGGCGCAGCGACGTCCGCAGCGTGAAGCTTGTGGAGGGTCCGGCCGAAGCCAGGGGCGCCGTTTACCGGAAGATGGTGGCCGGACGCTCCGGCCTGAGCATTCCCGCCGAATTGGAGATCACCAATGTCCGGCCCGGCGCCGAAATCCAGTTCCACGTGGTTTCCGGTCCTGCCACCCGGTGGGGCGGCTACTATCTCAGCACGGAAGAAGCCGGAACCCGGGTCCGGTTTTCCGTGGAAGCCAAACGCGAGGGGCGGTTCGGGGTCCTCGGCAGGTGGCCCTTCTTTAACGGGATGCTCCAGCGCCGGGTCAGTTCCGATGTGGCCCAGCTGGACCGGCTGAAGAACGTGCTGGAGCTCCAGCCGGCCATCTGAGCCGCTCCCTTCGCCTTTACTGCGCCAGCCGCTGCCCGGTCCAAGGACCGGCAATGTTCGACGGCGACGCGAGGCTTCCGGAGCCCAGGTCCCAGTACTGCACGGTGTCGTTGGCGCGGCGGAGCGCCACGCCCCTGGTGTTCAGGCCGGTGGCATCACGCAGGGACCGGATCCCTGTGACGTCCGCCCAGCCGGTAGCGACCGTGGCCCGGGCTTCGGCGCGGAGGGCGGTGCTGCCCCACCCCCGGTAGAGCTGGACGGTGCCGTCGGTCCGCAGCCCCAGGATGTCCTGGAAGCCGTCACCGTCGTAGTCCACCATGGCGAGCCGGGAGGCGTACACGCCCGTGGCCACGGTGACGCGTTCTGCAATATCGCCGGTGCCCTTATTGCCGTAGAGGTAGAGGTTTCCGCCGCCGTCAAGGGCCAGGATCTGCGGCATCCGGTTGTTTGCGCACCATCCGCCCACGGCAAGGGTCAGGGAGTCCCATCCGCCCAGGCCCAGGGTGATGGGCGCCTGGAACCCGCCGCCGGCGATGCCCCGGTGCAGTGTGAGGTTGCCGTTGGCCCATTGGGTCAGGACGTCAAAGGCGCCATCGCGGTCCCAGTCGGTCACGAAGACTTCCTTGGCCCCGCTGAAGCCTGAGCCGATTACCTTTGCGGCGGCATAGGTGCGGGGCCCGGTGGAGGCCCGGTCCAGCAGTTGCCCGGCGGAGTCGACCGACACGAGGTCGGCAGGGCCGGTGATTGCCGCGGCGCTGAGATTAAGGGTGGGCGGCATGTGCTTCACAGGTGCGTCGCACAGGCTTGGCGGTGACGGCGGAAAGGCATCACCCGATGCCGAACCGCCCGGTGAATCGAGGGTGCCTGCCGGGAGCGTGGTGTAGCCGAAGAAGTTCACCACGCCCCAGATCTGGTAGGTGGAGTTGGTGTACGAGATGCCGGCGCCCATCACGTTGAAGCGCGGGTCAAGGAGCATGGCGTTGTGGCCGGGCGAACCCTTCCACCATTCCACCAGCTGGGCTGCGTCCCGGTCCGTGCGGATGGCGATGATCTCGCCGGCGCCGTTGTTCGGACTCATGGCGCGGGGGTCGGTCCAGAAATTGGCCCGGTGTTCGATCACCTCACGGGTGGCGATGTTGTCGGACCAGTCCTGGGACAACCCCGCCACAGTGGGGTGGTACTTGACCTTGTTCAGGCCGTTGGCCACACGGTATTCGTTGATCTTGGTAAAGACGGTGAGGATGGCCGCTGAATTGTTGTCCGGGACCAGGGCTTCCGTGGACAGGCTGGGGGCGGCCGGTTCCGGAGCCGTGAGCCGGGTGGCCGGGGGCGATGCCAGATCCTGGTCCGGCGCCCAGAGCGGCGGGATGGACACGGTCCGGGGAGCAGGCTCCACGGTGGACGCCGCAGGTGCCGGCGGGGGCGTAGGTTCGGTGGCGGGCTGGACCGCGGGCGTGGAAGGGGCAGCAGGCGCGGGGTTGGGTGCCGGCGCGGGCGCGGCATCCGTCAGCGGTGACGCCACCCGGATATCCGGGTCCACGGCCGGGGTGAGGCGCCCGGCGGAAGCGTCACCCGCTGTGGACGCACCGCCGCCATGCACCAGCGGGGCTGCAAGCGAAATGCCCGCCGCCCCCGCCTGGGTCAGCGGCAACGGCGAGGGCGGTGCAGTGGCTGACGACGAGACCAGCGCCAACGCACAGAGCACGCCAAGAAAAGACGGTGCCACTAATTTATTCACAACATCCCCAGCTCTGTTATGCCATCCCGGGAGACCATTCCGGCGGCTTTCATTCGCAACATTAGCCCCACGAGGCCACAGCAACAACGGGAAAATGCGGGTGTGGATAACCGATACGGTAATTTGGGAGCCGTGCTGATCTCTGACCGCGACATTCGTGCCGAAATTGATTCCCAGCGGATTGTGCTGGAACCTTACGACCCCGCGATGGTCCAGCCGTCGTCCGTGGATGTCCGGATCGACAAGTTCTTCCGGTTGTTCGACAACCACAAGTACGCGCACATCGATCCCGCGCAGGAGCAGCCCGAGCTGACCCGGCTGGTGGAAGTGGAGCAGGACGAGGCGTTCATCCTGCACCCCGGGGAGTTTGTCCTGGGCTCCACGTATGAGACGGTCACCCTGCCCGACGACATCGCGGCCCGCCTGGAAGGAAAGTCGTCCCTGGGCCGGCTGGGCCTGCTGACGCACTCAACCGCGGGCTTCATCGATCCCGGTTTTTCCGGCCACGTCACCCTTGAGCTGTCCAACATGGCAACGCTGCCCATCAAGCTGTGGCCGGGCATGAAGATCGGCCAGCTCTGCTTCTTCAGGCTAAGCTCTGCCGCGGAATACCCGTACGGTCAAGGCGAATACGGCAACCGCTACCAGGGCCAGCGCGGTCCTACCGCCAGCCGCAGCCACCTGAACTTCCACCGCACCAGCATCTAGGAGCGACGCCGGCCACATCAGGTCTGCGGAGCTACCGCGGGCCTTCGGACGAACGGCCTGGCCAGCGGTTCGACGTAGCGTGCGGCCAGTGGGCCCACCACCGCCATCAGCAGCACATAGGCGGTGGCCAGCGCCGCGAGCTCATGCGGGACTGCCCCTGACGCAACCGCCAAGCCTGCAATCACAATGGAGAATTCGCCGCGGGCAACGAGAGCGGCGCCGGCACGGAAGCGTCCGGGCCGGGCGATCCCTGCCCGTTTTGCCGCCCAGATCCCGGTCAGCATCTTGGTTGCCGCAGTAGCCACGGCCAGGACCAGGGCCCATCCCAGGACCGGCGGGATGGATGAAGGGTCCGTGTTGAGCCCGAACGCCACAAAGAAGATGGCCGCAAACAGGTCCCGCAGCGGCTCGAGGATCCGGGTGGCATTGTGGGCAGTGGACCCCGAGATGGCGATGCCCAGCATGAAGGCTCCCACTGCTGCCGAAACCTGCATGGCGGACGCCGCGCCCGCCACCAGCAGGGCGGCGCCGAGGACGTTGAGCAGGAAGACCTCGGAGTTCTCGCTGTGCACCGCTTTGGAGACGTGGTGCCCGTGCCGCAGTGCCACCATGAGCACCACACTGACCACTGCCAGGGCGATCCCCACGGTGGTGAGCCCGCCCAGGAAACCCACACCCGCGAGCGTCGCCGTGAGGATGGGCAGGTAGACGGCCATGGCCAGGTCCTCGAAGACCAGGATGGACAGCACGACCGGGGTTTCCCGGTTGCCCAGCCGGCCCAGGTCAGTGATCACCTTGGCGGCGATGCCGGACGAGGAAATGTACGTCACCCCGCCCATGACCATGGCCCCCACACCGCCCCATCCCAGCAGCAGGGCAAGGCCGGCACCGGGCAGGAAGTTCAGGACGAGGTCCAGCACGCCCGCCTGCCAGGAGCGGCGAAGGCCGGTGAAGAGCTCAGCCGCTGTATATTCCAAACCGAGCATAAGCAGCAGGAGGATGACGCCGATCTCGCCCGACAGATGTGCGAACTCGTGCATACCTTCAAGTTTGACGATGCCGCCGGCGCCAAAAGCCAGCCCGCCCAGCAGGTAGAACGGGATGGGGGACATGCCGATCCGTCCGGCCAACCTGGCCAGGAGGCCGAGGAAGAACACAACGGCCCCCAGTTCAATGAGGGTCTGGGCCAACGGGTCCATGGAATCTAGCCGCGGCGAAGGATATCGGCCGCTGAGTCCAGGCCTTCCTGGGTGCCGACTGCCACCAGCAGGTCACCGGCGTGGAGGACGACGTCGGGTCCCGGCGAAGGCAGCACCTCACCTTCCCGCATGATGGCCACGATCGAAACGCCGCACCGCGTGCGGATGGACGCCTTGCCCATGGGCTGGTTCTGGAAAGGGGAGTCCGCAGCAATGGAGAACTGCCGGGTGACGATGCCAGGGACGTCCTTGTGCTCTTCCGCGAGCTTCATGGCCAGGTGCATACCGCCCAGGAGGTTGCCCAGGGTGGCGGCTTCATCGCTGGTGAGCGGAATCGAGGCCTGGCAGGTATCGGGGTCGTCCCAGGTGGAAACGATGAGTTCCGTCTGGCCTTCCCGGAGCTCCACGACGCCGATGCGGCGTCCGGAGGCGGTCATGAAATCCTTCCGGCGGCCCAGGCCGGGAAGGTTCGTTTCGTCCACGTTCATGACTCCAGCCTAGTCGGCCTGGCAACACCGGGCGGCGGGCTGCACCAGCATCGGAACGAGTTTTCAGCTGGCCGGGACCACTGCGATGGGGGCCCGTTCCGGTGCCTTCACCGGCAGCAGCACAAGGAGCCCTGCGAGGAGGACCACCATAATGCCCAGGATGCCCCACCGCTGTGCCTGCCCGGCGGGCACCAGCGGAGTTGCCACCGTGATGCAGAGCGTGAACAGGGCAGGCGCCAGGAAGCTGACGGCCCGGCCCGTGGTGGCGTACAGGCCGAAGAGCTCACCGGACTCACCGTGTGGCGCGAGCCGGGCCAGGTAGGCGCGGGACGAGGATTGGGCGGGACCCACAAACAGGCAGAGGAACAGTCCGAAGACCCAGAACGTCGTGCTGCCGGCCCATTCCATGCCGAAGAGGGAATAGTTGCCGTTACCCAGGGCCAGAATGGCGGTCCCGGCAATCAAAAGGCCCACCAGGGAACCGGTGATAACAGCCTTGGGGCCTACCTTGTCGTCCAGGAACCCGCCGATGACGGCGCCGACGGCGGCCACGACGTTCCCGAAGATGGCGAAGAAGATGACCTGGGACAGGGCAAACCCGAATGTGCCGGCCGCGATGATGCCGCCGAATGTGAAGACTGCTGCGAGGCCGTCCCGGAACACGGCGCTGGCCAGGAGGAAGTAGATGGTGTGCGGGCTGGTGGCGTAGATCGCCTTGATCCGCCGGAACAGCAGCCGGTAGCTGGCGGCCAATCCCAGCCGCGCGGCCTGGCCGGAGCGCGGCACTTCGGGAACGGCGAACAGGACGGGGAGGGCGAAGACCAAGAACCACAGGGCTGAGAAAACGGCCACCAGCCTGATGTTCAGGCTGTCCTGCGTGGAGGCGCCGAACCATTCGAAGGCAGGCTGGACGAAGAGCTGCAGGACGATCAGGAGCGCGACGATGCCGCCCAGGTAGCCGGCGCCCCAGCCGAAACCGCTGACCTTTCCGATGTTCCGCGGCGTGGACACCTGCGCGAGCATGGCGTTGTAGTTGACGCCGGCGAATTCGAAGAAGACGTTGCCCAGTGCGATCAGCGAGACGCCGAGGAGCAGGAATTCCGGGTGCGGGAACACGAAGAAGCACAGTGCGGTCAGGATGGCGACGGCGGCCGAGTTGACTCCCAGCCACAGCTTGCGCCGGCCCCCCGCATCCGAACGCTGGCCGGTGACAGGTGCCAGCAGCGCGATGGCGAACCCGGCAACCGCCAACGCGCCGCCGAGTACCGCCGAGGCACTGTCCTCGCCGCCGAAGGCGTTGGACGTCAGGTAGACCGTGAAGACAAACGTCGTCATGACGGCGTTGAAAGCAGCGGAGCCCCAGTCCCAGGAAGCCCAGGCCAGGACCTGCCCTTTGGAGGAACCGGTTCCGGCAACAAGATCCGAGGCGGGCTGCATCGCCCCGGGAGCGCTGGCGCTGTTCATACGATGCATCGTATCCGCCCGTGGCGAACACTCGGGGACCACGGGCCCTTGATGCCGGGGATTCGGGCAGGGGCGGTGGGTTAAACCGGGGAAGACGCCGGACCGGCCTTGATAAACTGGGCCCTCCCGGACCTTACTTTTTGCCGCCTGCTCCAACTTTTGACAATCGAATTCCTGACGTTGCGGAGAATACAGTGATCACAGTCCTTACCGTGCAGTTTTCGGTGGCTGTCCTCGCGCCCTTCCTCTTCCGGCTCTGGGGCCGCAACGCTTTCTATGCACTGGCGGCCGTCCCGGCGGTTTCCTTCGGCTGGCTGATGTTCCAGCACAACCCCATTTACTCAGGCCCGGGCGCCATCACCGAGTCCTTCGAGTGGATCCCCGGCCTCCATCTGGAACTTGCCTTCCGGATGGACGCGCTGGCGTGGGTCATGTCCCTCCTGGTGCTCGGCGTCGGCTCCCTGGTGCTGGTCTACTGTGCGCGGTACTTCAAGCGGACGGACCAGGACCTCGGCGGCTTCGGTGCCCAGCTGCTGGCGTTCGCAGGCGCCATGTTCGGCCTGGTCACAGCGGATGACCTCCTGCTGCTGTTCATTTTCTGGGAACTGACCACCATCCTGTCCTACCTGCTGATCGGCTTCGCGCGGACCAGGCTTGCCGCCCGGCGCTCCGCCCTCCAGGCGCTGATGGTCACCACCGCCGGCGGCCTGGCCATGCTGGTAGGCCTGATCATGCTGGGCACGGCCGCCGGCACCTACCGTATCTCCGGCATCCTGGAGCAGGCCCCCGCGCTGGCCGACGGGACGTCCGGGGCCATGGTGGGCGCCGCCGTCGTACTCATCCTGGTAGGTGCCATCACCAAGTCGGCGCTGGTCCCGTTCCACTTCTGGCTGCCTGGCGCCATGGCCGCGCCCACCCCGGTCAGCGCCTACCTGCACGCTGCGGCGATGGTCAAGGCAGGCATCTACCTGGTGGCACGGCTTGCCCCGGGCTTCGCGGAGACTGCCTACTGGCAGCCCGTGGTCATGGGGCTGGGGCTGGCCACCATGCTGGTGGGCGGCTACCGGGCCCTGCGCCAGTCCGACATCAAGCTGATCCTGGCCTACGGCACCGTCAGCCAACTGGGCTTCCTCACTATGGTGGTAGGCCTGGGAACGCCCGATGCCGCGCTGGCCGGCCTGGCCATGCTGCTGGCACACGGCCTGTTCAAAGCCACGCTGTTCCTGGTGGTGGGCATCATCGACCACCAGTCCGGGACCCGCGACGTCCGGAAACTGTCAGGCGTCTTCCGCTCCTCCCGCGCCCTCGGCATCGTTGCCGGCATCGGCGCCGCGTCCATGGCCGGTGTGCCATTGCTGGCAGGGTTCGTAGCCAAGGAATCGGTGCTGGAAGCCTTCGTCCACCACGCCACGGACCCGCATTCCGGTCCGTGGGGCATGGTGGTCCTGGTGGGGCTGGTGGTGGGCTCCATCCTGACCTTCGCCTACAGTGCCCGCTTCATGTGGGGTGCGTTCGCGGTCAAACCCGGGGTGGACCCCACACCGTTCAAGGCCATCAGGCCTTCCTTCCTGGCGGCGCCCGCCGTCCTCAGCCTCCTGACCATCGCCTACGGGCTCTGGCCGGTTCCGGTGGACGCCTGGATCCAGCCGTACGCCGCGCTGTTCGCATCCACAGCGTCCGACGCCGGCACGCCCGCAGCGCAGGCAGGCCACCTTGCGCTGTGGCACGGGTTCACCCCGGCGCTTGGGCTGACGGCCATCACCTTCGTGCTCGGCGCAGCCATGTACTTCGGCCGCACCGCGGTGGCCCGCGCCCAGTCCCTGGTCCCGGCCTGGGTGGACGGCGACCGCGCCTACCAGCTGACCATCGGAGCGCTGGACGACGCTGCCGTCTGGATCACCGGCCGGACCCAGCGCGGTTCCCTGTACTTCTACCTCGCAGTGATCCTGAGCGTGGCATTCGTCCTGCCACTGGTGGCCATACTCCTGGGCGGCAACGCACTCCCGCCGAACGTCTACCTGGTGGACCCGAATTCGCCACTGCAGCTGGTGGCCGGCGCGGGCATCGTCATCGGCGCCTTGGCGGCCGTCAAGGCCAACAAGCGTTTCCTTGCGGTGCTGATGGTCTCCGTAACCGGCTACGGCATCGCGCTGGTGTTCGCCCTGCAGGGTGCCCCGGACTTGGCCCTGACCCAGATGCTGGTGGAAACCATCATCCTGGTGGCCTTCGTCCTGGCCATGCGCAGGCTGCCTCCCGAACTGCGCGACCGCACCGGCGGAAAATACCGCGTACTTCGCGTCATCATCGGTGCCGGCTTCGGCGTCACCATGGTATTCGCGGCCATTTTCGCCATGGGTGCCAGGACGGCCATCCCGGTGTCACTGCAGTTCCCGCAGCTCGCCTACGAAGGTGGTGGCGGCCTGAACGTGGTCAACGTGACCCTGGTGGACATCCGCGCCTGGGACACGTTCGGCGAGATCAGCGTCCTGGCACTGGCCGCCACCGGCGTGGCAAGCCTGATCTTCGTGCGCGGCCGCGGCGACCGGCTCCAGGCATCCGCGAGCGTTGCGGCGGGCACGGTGGGCAGGCATCCCGGGGTGGACCCCGGCTCCCGCGACGCTGCAGCCCTGGCCATCAGCCGGAGGTTTGCGGCCTCCACCCGGGACGCCTGGATTGTGGCCGGCCGGACCCTGGCCCCGGAACGCCGCTCCATCATCTTCGAGGTGGTCACGCGGCTGATCTTCCACTCCATGATCATCTTCTCGCTCTACCTGCTGCTGGCGGGGCACAACCTGCCCGGCGGCGGATTCGCCGGTGGCCTTACCGCCGGCCTGGCCCTGACCATCCGCTACCTGGCAGGCGGCCGCTTCGAGCTTCGGGAGGCTGCGCCCTTGAGCCCGGGGGCGCTCCTGGGCATCGGTCTGGCACTCGCAGCCGCCTCGGGCATGGCGCCGCTGCTGCTGGGCGGGCAGGTGTTCCAGTCCGCCATCATCCAGGTCTGGCTGCCCGTGTTCGGGGACATCAAGTTCGTCACCTCCACCATCTTCGATATCGGCGTATACGTCGTGGTGGTGGGCCTGGTGCTTGACGTGCTGCGCAGCCTGGGAGCCGAGATCGATGAGCACTTGGAGGAACAGTCCGGGCCCGGTGCACAGGAGCCGGAACGGTCCCAGGAAGCTGGCCAGGAGCCTGGCGTTGCCGGGGACGGGCAGGGCACCGGGGAGCTGGAACAGGAACCGGACGGGATTCCTGCCGAGACCACCGCAAGGGGACACGCATGAGCGTCAACCTGACCCTGCTGATTGTCATGGGAGCCCTGTACGCCTGCGGCATCTACCTGATCCTGGAACGCAGCCTCACGAGGGTGCTGCTGGGGCTGATGCTGCTGGCCAACGCCACCAACCTGCTGATCCTGGCCACCGGGGGATACGCGGGACTGGCGCCGCTCTTCAGCAAGGACACGCCCGCCCGGGACTACAACGATCCGCTGCCGCAGGCACTGATCCTGACCTCGATCGTGATTTCCTTCGCGGTCACCGCCTTCATGCTGGGCATCATCTACCGCACCTGGGTGCTGGCCCGCCAGGACGACATCCAGGACGACGCCGAGGACCTCCGGGTGGCAGTGACCCCCAGCTTTGATGCCGAGGATGACGCCGAAGTCCCCGCGGAAACTTCAGAGTTCCCGCTCACCATGCTCGGTTCCGACGGCAAGGATGTTTCGGACCGCGGTGCTTCCGGCCGGGACACGGACCGGGACGCGGACCGGGTGGCCACGCTGGTGGCAGGCGGCCGGGAAATGCCCGCCGAACATGCTGCCGCGGAGGAAAAGCCAGGCTCCCTCAATGTTGACCACAGCCCGGAAGGAGGCGGAAAGTGAACATCGCAAGCTTTGCCCCGCTCGCCGTCGTACTTCCCATCCTGGGCGCCGCCCTGACCTTCCTGCTGATCCGGCACTCCCGGGCCCAGAGGGCGGTGAGCATTGGCCTGCTGTCACTGACGCTGGCACTTGAGTGCCTCCTGCTGGCGTCGGCTTGGAACGGCGGCACGGCCGCGGTGACCATCGGTGGCTGGATCCCGCCGTTTGGCATCGTCATGGTGGTGGACCAGTTCTCCTCCCTGATGCTGGTGGTCTCCTCAGCCGTCAGCCTTGCGGTGCTCGTATACGCCACAGGCCAGGGCATGGCCGACGGCGACCGCGACGCGCCGGTGTCCATCTTCCACCCCACCTACCTGATCCTGGTGGCCGGGGTGTCCAACGCGTTCCTGTCCGGGGACCTCTTCAACCTCTATGTCGGCTTCGAGATCCTGCTGACTGCAAGCTACGTGCTGATGACCCTGGGCGGCACCGGGCCGCGGATCCGCGCCGGCGTCACCTATGTGGTGGTGTCCGTCGTGTCCTCGGTGCTGTTCCTGATTGCCATCGCCATGGTCTACGGGGCCACCGGGACCGTGAACATGGCGGACCTTGCCATCAAGCTGGGCGAACTGGACCAGGGCACCAAAACCCTGCTGCACGTGATGCTCCTGGTGGCCTTCGGCATCAAGGCCGCCGTCTTCCCCTTGTCCTTCTGGCTTCCCGACTCCTACCCGACCGCTCCGGCACCGGTCACGGCCGTGTTCGCGGGCCTGCTGACCAAGGTGGGTGTCTACGCGATGGTCCGCACCGAGACACTGCTGTTCCCCGGCGATACGTTGAACACGCCGCTGATGGTGGTGGCGCTGCTGACCATGCTTGTGGGCATCCTCGGTGCCCTGGCCCAAAGCGACATCAAGCGCCTCCTCTCGTTCACCCTGGTCAGCCACATCGGCTACATGGTGTTCGGGCTGGCCATGTCCTCGGCTGTTGGGCTGGCGGCGGCGGTCTTCTACGTGGCGCACCACATCACCATCCAGACCAGCCTCTTCCTGGTCACCGGCCTCATCGAACGGCGCGGCGGCAGCTCGTCCGTGGACCGGCTGGGCGGACTCGCCAAGCTCTCACCCATGCTGGCGCTGCTGTTCTTCATCCCCGGGATGAACCTGGCCGGCATCCCGCCGTTCTCCGGATTCCTGGGCAAGGTTGGCCTGCTGCAAGCCGGCGTGGAGCTGGGCACGCCGCTGGCCTACGCGCTGGTGATCGGCGGCGTGGTGACCAGCCTCCTGACGCTTCTGGCCATCGCCCGGGTGTGGAACCGTGCGTTCTGGCGGAAGCCGGAGGACGCCGAGCACCCCGACCCCGTGCTCCTTGCCACTCCCGCTGCGAGGGTCTCCGGGCCGGGAGCCAAGGTGAACAACACGGTGACCCTCCTGCCGCGCACCATGGTGGGCTCCACGGCCGCCCTGGTGGTGCTCGGTGTTGCCCTGACCGTCTTCGCCGGACCATTGTTCGCACTTTCGGACCGGGCAGCCCGGGACATGCTTGACCGGACGCCGTACATCCAGGCGGTGCTGGGCGAGGGCATCGCCGTTCCCGGCGCCACCGCGGCGGGAGGAGGACGATGAGCCGTAAACGCATTTCACTGCGCCAGGAACTGCCGCTCCTGGTCTGGCTGGTGATTGTGTGGGGCGCCCTGTGGCAGGATTTCAGCCCCGGCAACCTCCTCTTCGGGACCCTGCTGGCCGTGGGCGTGGCCCGGCTCTTCTACCTCCCGCCGGTGGAGCTCAGCGGCCGGTTCAATATTCTCCACGCCGTGCCGTTTGCGCTGGCGTTCGTGGGCAAGGTGGTGGTGGCCAGCGCGCAGGTCCTGTATCTGGCAGCTGTCCGCGGCCCCAAGGTGACCAATGCCGTGGTCGCGGTGAAACTGCGCAGCCACCAGGACCTGATCGTCACTGCCACGGGACACGTGATTTCCCTGATCCCGGGTTCCCTGGTGGTGGACGTGGACCGTTCCACGTCCACGCTGTACCTGCACGCACTCAACATCACCTCCAAGAAGGACGTGGAAGGCCTGCGGAACGAGGTCCGCTCCATTGAAGCGGGCCTGATCCGCATCATGGGCACCGCGGATGAACTGGAAGAGGTCCGTATGGAGGCCGGCGCATGATGCCCGTTGTCCTGGCTGTCACAGCCGTCATTTTCTCGCTGGCGGCCGCCGGTGCCATCATCCGGATCGCCCGTGGCCCGTCGCTGCTGGACCGGGTGCTGGCTGCCGACGTGCTGCTCGCAATCCTTGCCGGGGCGCTATGCATCGATATGGCGGTGAACCGGCACCTGAACAACCTGATGCTGGTGGTGGCCATCTCCGTCATCGGGTTCATCGGTTCCGTGACCGTAGCCCGGTTCGTGGCAGACAGGAGGGTCAAGCCCAATGAATCCTGACTTCTTCCGGCCCGACGCCTGGATCGACCTCGCCTCCGCCGTGTTCATGGTGGTGGGTGCCCTCATGTCCCTGGGCGCCGCGATAGGCCTGCTGCGGTTCCCGGACCTCCTGAGCCGCATGCACGCCGCCACGAAGCCGCAGGTGCTGGGGCTCTTCCTGCTGCTGGCGGCCATCGGGCTGCAGCTGCGGACGTGGTGGGTGTGGCCGGTCCTGGTGGTGGCGTGGATCTTCCAACTCCTCACGGTGCCCGTGTCCGCCCACATGGTGGGCCGTGCCGGCTACCGCACCAAGCACCTGCACCGGGAACTGCTCACCACCGATGAACTGGAAGCCGTGGTGCAAAAAGCCGCCGCCGAGACTGCCCGGAAGGACAGCCCCGACGACGGCCGGTAACGCTGGGGCACGACGCTAGACGATGTCCTGGGTCTTCGCGAAGCGGGTGATGGCGCGCTGGGTGCCGCGGTTGGCCAGGACCTGGATGATGGCACTGACCGACGCCGAGATCAGCGCAAAGGTCAGCGCCGAACGCAGGCTGGTGGGTACGTCCTCGTGTTTGCCGGTGGGCGGCTTCTGTCCGGTGGTCTTTTCCCAGATGGCATTGACCAGTTTGGTACCGGCGAGGCCTGCGCCGAGGCTCACGCCCGTCCCGAGCAGTTTGATGAGAAGGTTCATTCCAGGTACTCCTTGCGGGCGGAAAACGGACTGCTCCCAGCCTAGCCGGTCATATCCGGGTGATTGGCGCCGGCAGCCCGCAATCCAGCCCGGCCAGGTGTAAACTTGACCACGCCCAACCGGGCACAACAACAAGCGTTACCCACACCAAAAGCAACACTAAAAACGACAGGGGAGCGCCGCCGTCGGACAACCTGGCATTAGCCGGGCACCGCAGGTGGGCGCTGAGAGTGCGGACAGCCGCAGACCCTCGAACCTGATCCGGTTAGTACCGGCGCAAGGGAGTCGAGTTCTCAAAGTGTCGCGGTTCCACGGCCACAGGCCGCCGGCCGGGTCCACTTTCCCCTCCTGTTTCCCAGGAGGACCACATGAGTACTGCAGCAATCAAGAAGACCACCAGCAAGTCCTGGCGCGTCGTGGACATCGTCGTCGCCGCGCTGGTGGCCATCGCAGGCGGCGTTATTTTCTGGGCATGGGACCAGGGTGCCGCCGCCCTGTCCGCCCCCATGAACGCAGCCTACCCACCCCTGACCGGCCTGCTCGCCGGGGGCTGGATGATTCCCGGCGTGCTGGGAATGCTGATCATCCGCAAGCCCGGGGCGGCCCTGTTCTGCGAAACCGTCGCCGCCACCGGCGAACTGCTGATGGGTTCCCAGTACGGCGCCTCGGTCCTGTTCTCCGGTTTCATCCAGGGCCTGGGCGCGGAAATCATCTTCGCAATCTTCGTCTACCGCAAGTTCAACCTGCCCGTGTCCCTGCTGGCAGGCGCCGCGGCCGGATTCTTCTGCGGCCTGAACGATTCGTTTGCACCGTGGGGCTGGAACATCGCCTACTCCGGCGCCGACAAGCTGGCCTACATTGTCCTCACCACCATTTCCGGGGCCATCCTTGCGGGTGCCCTGGCCTGGGTTGCCACCCGCGGCCTGGCACGCACCGGGGTGCTGAGCTCCTTCGCGTCCCGCAAGGCCGCAACGGAGCCCGTCTTCTCCTGATGGCACCCACCCAGGACTCCGGCGCGGTCCGCCCCGCCGCCGTCACCGCCCGTGGCTGGGGCTGGCGGCATGCCGGCCGGGCCAAACCCGCCGTCCACGGCCTTGACCTGGACATCGCCCCCGGGGAGCGGGTGCTCCTGCTCGGCCCCTCCGGCGCAGGGAAGTCCACGCTGCTGCACGCGCTGGCCGGCGTCCTGGGAGACATCGACGACGACGGCGAATCAGGCGACGCCGACGAGTCCGGTTCGCTCCGGGTGGACGGAGCCGCGCCCCGCGCCCAGCGCGGCCGCGCCGGCCTGATGCAGCAGGACCCCGAAACGCAGGTGGTCCTCTCCCGGGTGGGGGACGACGTCGCCTTCGGCGCCGAAAACCTCGCGGTGCCCCGCGCCGCGATCTGGCCCCGGGTGCACGCGGCGCTTGCCGACGTCGGACTCTCCCACCTCCCGCTGGACCACCCGACGTCGGCCCTGTCCGGCGGGCAAAAGCAGCGCTTGGCGCTGGCGGGCATCCTGGCGATGCGCCCCGGCCTGATCCTGCTGGACGAACCCACCGCCAACCTCGACCCGGACGGCGTCCTGGAGGTCCGCGACGCCGTGGCCCGCTGCCTGGACAAGACCGGGGCCACCCTTGTGGTGGTGGAGCACCGGGTTTCCGTCTGGAAGGACCTGGTGGACCGGATCATTGTCCTGCAGCCGGGCTCGGCCTCGGATCCCGCCGTGCTCCTGGACGGCCCGCCGGACCGTGTGCTCAGTGAGGCGAGGACCATGCTGGCCGCTGCCGGCGTGTGGGTGCCCGGGTATGTGCCCGCGACCCGTCCCCGCGCCGCCGTCCCGGCCGCGGGAACGGGGAACCTGTTGTTGGCCGCTGAGCAGCTTGCCGTGTCCCGCGGACGCGCCCGCCGGCAGGGCTTTCGGAAGATTCCGCCGGTGCCGGTCCAGGAGGACGTGGCTGCACAGGTCCGCGCCGGGCAGGCCCTGGCCATCACCGGTCCCAACGGTGCCGGCAAGTCAACCTTCGCCCTGACCCTGGCCGGTCTGCTGGAGCCCGTGGCGGGGAAGGTTTCAGCCACGCTGGACCTCAGCCGCGGCGCCGGCATCGACCCCTACAAGTGGAAGGCCCAGCAGCTGATCTCGCGGGTGGGCACGGTGTTCCAGGAGCCGGAACACCAGTTCGTCACCGGGAAGGTACTGGACGAACTGCAGTTCGGCCCGCGGCACCTGGGGCACGGCGCGGACAGGGTGGACGAACTGCTGGAGCGCCTGCGGCTCACCCAGCTGGTGGACGCCAACCCCTACACGCTCTCCGGCGGGGAAAAGCGGCGCCTCTCCGTGGCCACCGTCCTTGCCGCCAGCCCCCAGGTGCTGATCCTGGACGAGCCCACGTTCGGGCAGGATGCCAATACCTGGGCCGAACTCGCATCATTCCTGTCCGAGCTTCTGGATGCGGGTACGGCGGTGGTTTCCGTGACCCATGACGCGGAGTTCACCTCGGCCCTGGGCGGGACGGAACTGCGGTTGGCTGCCGCGGAGGCGGTGGCACCATGAGGCAGGAACTCACCTTGAGCGGCAACCATGCACTCCTGGCCCGCGCCAACCCGCTCAGCAAGTTCGCGGCGGTCCTGCTCATCACGGCGGTCCTGGCCTTGTCCATCGACTGGGTGTCCGCCTCAGTGGCCCTCGCCTTCGAACTGATGCTGTTCCCCCTTGCCGGGCTCACCGTGTCCCTGCTGTGGCAGCGCGGATGGCCGCTGATCCTCGCCGCAGCCATCGGAGGCTGGAGTACCGCCATCCTGGCGCCGGACAGCGGCAGGATCCTGCTCGACGTCGGCATCTGGAGCATGAGCGAAGGTTCCCTCCAGTTGGGCATCGGCTTCCTCCTGCGCGGCTTTGCGATCGCCCTGCCCGCGGTGCTCCTGATGAGCTGCACCGACCCCACGGACCTGGCGGATGCACTGGCGCAAAAGGCCCGCCTGCCGCACCGGTTCGTCCTGGGCACCCTCGCCGCGATGCGCCTGGTGGGGCTCATGGCAGAGGAGTGGCAGACCATCGGGATGGCCCGCCGTGCCCGGGGCGTGGGCGCCCGCGGCAGCCTCGTCCAGCGGGTGAAGGCGACGCTGGGCCAGAGCTTCGGACTGCTGGTCCAGGCCATCAGGCGGGCGTCGAGGCTCGCCGTGACCATGGAAGCGCGTGGGTTCGGCGGGGGCCGGCGGACGTGGGCCAGGGAATCCACCTTCAGCCCGCTGGACTCCTGGGTGGTTGCCGGCGGTGTGCTGGTGGCCGGACTGGCCCTGGTGGCGGCCGTCTCTGCCGGCACGTGGAACATGGTCTGGCTGGGCAGCTGACTCCCGCTGGAAGCTCTGCATGCTTTCCTATCGCATCGGATGGGTAGCGCGGGGGTGGTACCCTTCACCTCCCCCGCGAAAGGGGAGGGATAACTCATTTATGATATATTCGCGGTATGACCCAGAGAACCGCTGAACACGTTGCCGCCATGCTGAGGGACGCCCGGGGCGAGAAAGGGTGGACCCAGGGCCAGCTGGCCGCCGAACTCGGCACCAGCCAAAGCGCCGTGGCGCGGATGGAACAGGGCAAGCAGAACCTGAGCCTGAAAATGATCCAGCGGCTGGAAAACATCTTTGACCGCAGCATCGTGAACGTGGCCAAGCCGCGGATGACCCACCTGCGGGTGGAGGGCGGCCGCACCCTGTCCGGCGCCGTGGACGTCAACAGCAGCAAGAACGCCGGCGTGGCACTGCTGTGCGCCAGCCTGATCAACCGCGGCACCACAGTGCTGCGCCGCCTGGCCCGGATCGAGGAAGTCAACCGCATCGTCGAGGTGCTGACCAGCATCGGCGTCGAGTGCACCTGGCTCAATGACACGGACCTCCGCCTGCGCCGCCCCGCCGTCCTGGACCTGGACGCCATGGACGTGGACGCGGCACGCCGCACCCGCAGCGTCATCATGTTGCTGGGCCCCCTGCTGGATGAGTCCCGGGAGTACCGGCTGCCCTACGCCGGCGGCTGCGACCTGGGCACCCGGACCGTGGAGCCCCACATGCAGGCACTGCGCGAGTTCGACCTGTCAGTGGAGGCCACGGCAGGGTTCTACACCGTGCAGGCACCGCCCGCGGATAGCCGGGACCGCTCCTTCGTCCTCACCGAACGGGGGGACACCGTTACCGAGAATGCGATCATGGCGGCGGCCCACCGGCCCGGAACAACCGTGATCCGCAACGCCAGCCCCAACTACATGGTGCAGGACCTCTGCTTTTACCTGCAGATGCTCGGGGTGGCCATCGAGGGCGTGGGAACCACCACCCTGCGGATCACCGGCAGGCCCGTGATCGACGCCGAGATCGAGTATTTCCCGTCCGAGGACCCCATCGAGGCCATGAGCCTGATTACGGCCGGCATCGTCACCAACTCCGAGGTCACGGTCCGCCGGGTCCCCATCGAGTTCATGGAAATCGAACTGGCCACGCTGGGCCAGATGGGCCAGAAGCTCGAAATTTCCGGCGAATACATGGCCCGCAACGGCCGCACCCGGCTGGTGGACGTCACCACCAAGCCCTCCGAGCTGCGTGCCCCCGAGGACAAGATCCACCCCATGCCGTTCCCCGGGCTGAACATCGACAACCTGCCCTTCTTCGCCGTCATTGCAGCTAACGCCCATGGCCAGACCATGATCCACGACTGGGTTTACGAGAACCGGGCCATCTACCTGACGGAGCTGAACCGGCTCGGCGCACAGGTACAGCTGCTGGACCCGCACCGGATCTACGTCAACGGCCCCACGAAGTGGCGCGCCGCCGAGGTGGGCTGCCCGCCGGCACTCCGCCCGGCCGCCTGCCTGCTGCTGGCCATGCTGGCCGCGCGGGGCGTGTCCGAGCTGCGGAACATCTATGTGATCGAGCGGGGCTACGAGGACCTGGCGGAGCGTCTGAACACCATCGGCGCCAAGGTGGAGTACTTCCAGGACTAGGCATTCATCCTTCGTCATGAAGGGCGGCGCCCCTGTGAATGCCCGGCGGGCGCGGCAGAATATTCGTATGCGTACATTCGGCGTCGAGGAAGAACTCCTGATTGTTGATCCGGAGTCCGGGGAGCCGCTTGCCCTGGCCGACGCGCTCCTCGCTGGCCGGCGCGTGGCAGCCGATGATGCGCCGGTGGAGCTGGAAAGCCGCCATGCCGGCAACCAGGCGGATTACGACGACGAGATGGGCTTGAGTGCCGAGCTCAAGCTTGAGCAGATCGAGACACAGACCCGGCCGTGCACCGACTACGGAAGCCTGCTGGAACAGATCCGGGCCGGCCGGGCGCTGGCGGACCAGGCTGCCCAAAAGCACGGGGCCCGGGTTGCGGCGCTCGCCACCTCTCCCGTGGCCTCGCCCAGCCACACCACGCCGGACCCGCGCTATGCCAGGATGCTGGAACGCTTTGGCCTCACCGCCCAGGAGCAGCTGACCTGCGGTTTCCACGTCCACACCTTCATTGAATCGCCGGAGGAAGGCGTGGCGGTCCTGGACCGAATCCGCGACAAGCTGGCGGTGCTCACGGCACTGAGCGCCAACTCGCCATTTTGGAATGGCGTCCCCACCGGCTTCGAAAGCTACCGGACCCAGGCCTGGAACCGCTGGCCCACTGCGGGCCCGGCAGGTATTTACGGGACGTATCCCGCGTACCGCCGCGTGGTGACCCGGCTGCTGGACAGCGGCGTCATGCTCGATGAGGGCATGCTGTATTTCGACGCCCGTCTCTCCCGGAACCATCCGACGGTGGAAGTGCGGGTGGCGGACGTGTGCCTCCGTGCCGGGGACGCAGCCCTCATCGCGGTGCTGGTACGGGCATTGGTGGAATCCGCGGGCCGGGAATGGCGCGAGGACGTGGATCCCGCGCCCGTACCCACAGTCCTGCTGCGGATGGCGTCCTGGCAGGCCAGCAGCGCCGGGCTGAGCGGCGAACTCCTGGACTTCGGCAACTTCAGGCCCGCACCGGCCGCGGACGTGGTCCGTTCCCTGGTGGACTACCTGGCCCCCGTCCTGGCCGAACAGGGGGAGCTGGCCCTGGCCAGGCAGGGGGTGGAGGACATCATTTCCCGCGGAACCGGGGCCGCTGAACAGCGCCGTGCCCGCGACAAGGCCCTGGCGGGGCAGCCGCCTGAGGACATGGGGTTCGGTGCCGTGGTGCGGCAGGCGGTCCACCTGACGATGCGCGACACGCTGGACCTGTCAGACATGGCGGACACGCCGGAGCTGCTGCGCGTGCGGCAGGCCTGACCTGCCGCTTGGGTTGCCGGTCCGCGGCATGCATATTCCTTTTCGACGCGCACACTCCTTTGCGCACGCCACATTCCGTGCGCGCCAGGGAATCTGCGCGTCGAAAACGGGGAGGCGCGTCGAAAAGGCTAGATCTGCTTCAGCGCCTGCTCAAGGTCGCGGAGGAGGTCATCCGGGTCCTCGAGCCCCACCGAGAGCCGCACCACGCCGTCGCTGAGCCCAATGGCGGCCCGCCCCTCCGGGCCCATGGCGCGGTGGGTGGTGGTGGCCGGGTGCGTGATCAGGGACTTGGCATCACCGAGGTTGTTGGAAATATCGATGATCCGCAGCCCGTCCAGGAGGGCGAATGCCGCTTCCTTGCCGGAACGCCCGCCGGTCGGGGCCAGTTCGAAGGTCAGGACCGTTCCGCCGGCACTCATCTGCTTAGCGGCCAGCCCGTACTGCGGGTGCGACTTCAGGAGCGGATACTTCACCCAGCCCACCGCCGGCTGTTCCTCCAGCCATTCAGCCAGCCGCAGCGCGGTGGCGGACGAGTGGTTGACGCGCAGGCCCATGGTTTCCAGGCCCTTGGTCAGGACCCAGGCGTTGAAGGCGGACAGTGCGGGGCCGGTATGGCGCATCAGCTGCTTGACGGGTCCGTCGATGAATTCCTTGGTGCCCAGGATGGCACCGCCCATCACCCTGCCCTGCCCATCGATGTGCTTGGTACCCGAGTAGACGATGACGTCGGTGCCGAGGTCCCCGCAGCGCTGCAGCAGGGGAGTGGCAAAGACGTTGTCAGCCACCACGGTGGCGCCGGCCGCATGCGCCAGCTCACTGACGGCGGCGATGTCGACGATTTCCTGCATGGGGTTGGACGGGGACTCGAAGAAGACGGCGGTGGTGGGCTTGGACAGGGCTTCGCGCCACTGGTCCAGGTCCGGACCGTCCACGAAGACCGTTTCCACACCCCAGCGCGGGAGGATCTCGTTCAGGATCACAAAGCACGAACCGAACAGCGAACGGGCAGCCACCACGCGGTCGCCGGCAGCCAGCAGGGCACCCAGCGCGGTGAACACGGCAGACATGCCCGACGCCGTCGCAAAGCAGGCTTCGGTGCCTTCCAGCAGCCTGAGCCGTTCCTGGAAGGTGGCAACGGACGGGTTGCCGTAGCGGGAGTAGACAAAGCGCTCGTCCTCGCCGGTGAACGCGCGTTCAGCTGCCGCAGCGGATTCGTAGACGAACCCGGAGTTCAGGAAGATGGCCTCGGACGTTTCCTGGAAGTTGGAGCGGTCCAGGCCGCCGCGGACTGCCTGCGTATCGGGGTTCCAGCCGGGGGCGTCTGGGTTGAAGGTCACTTAGTTCTTTCCGAGGTTGGTGGGGAGGCCGCGGTTCTTCCAGCCGTTGACGGTGCGTTCGCCGTAGCGGTCCGGCTCGCCTTCGAAGCCCTCCAGCACGTTGTAGGCCTTAAAACCGGCCTGGGTGGCGGCAGTTGCAGCCGCGATGGACCGCTGGCCGGAGCGGCAGAGGAAGAGCAGTTCCGCCTGGGGATCCTCCGGCGCCTGCGCCTGGAGGTCCTTGACGAAGTCGGGATTGGGGATGCCGCCGGGGAAGGTCCACTGGATGAACAGGGGATCGTTGTCCGTGGCCTTGGTGTCCGGGATGCCGATGTGGGCCCATTCGCCCTCGGTGCGGACGTCCACCAGGATGGCGCCCTGCTCCAGCTTGGCCCATGCTTCCTGGGGCGTCAGGTCTCCGGCGTAGCTCATGCGTGGCCCTCGCCGTCGAAATCGCCTTCAAGGCCGGCGTCGAGCTGGTCCACCGCTGTGGCGACGGCGGCATCGGCTGAGGCGATCGCGGCCGGAAGGACGATTGCCTGCGCCACGATGACGCTGGTGCCGTTGAAAGTAGCTGCCGGGCTGCCGTGCAGCACGTAGCCGTCGGCGAGTGCGGCGGAGATCCGCTCGCAGAATTCACGGGTGTCCGCGCCGGTTATCAGGCGGTAGGACAGTCTTTCGTCAAGGGCGGGTGCGTCGGACACGACGGATCTCCTTCTCTCACGCTTGCAGCTCGAATCGGTCGATATGCCGAGTATTCACCTGAGGCACCCCGCCGCGAAAGGGAGGGTTGCCGACCGGCAAGTCAGGGCTTGGCGCCGGTACTCATTACTCCCCAAAAACGTAACACCTGCCGCGCCAAGCCGCATCGCCGACGTCGTCATGTTCCGTCATTGAGCTGCCCGCCATGCGGCACGTAGCCTGCTGCGGACCGATAAGGTTCATACCGGGGGCGCCGCCCCGTATCCAGAGCAATGAGTACCGGGGGTCCTTGTCAGCATGCGGGCACACGTATCGCACCACCGCGCCGCCATCCGGCGTAACCGGCCGCGCTCCGCCGCGGCCTTCCTGGCCGCGGTTCTCATCGCCCTCCTGGCAGTGGTGGCCCCGGCAGCCCCGGCGCAGGCGGCCGGCCCCGCGCCGGACAAGGGCAAACCCTGGCTGGGGGCGGTCCTCGAATGGGGTGAGGATACCGCCGCGGGCTTCAGCGACCGGCTGGGCGCAACCCCGGCGCTCTACGGCCATGACATCACCATGCCCTACCGCGAATCCGAGCGGAATGACATCGGGGGCTTCCTGCAGCAGACCGCAGCGAAGGGCGCCCACGCCATGCTCACGGTCAAGCCGTCCGTGCCGCTGGACCAGCTCGGCGCCGCGGAGGCGGAAGCGTTCGCAGCGCAGGTGCGCGACCTGACCGCGGGATTCAAGGGCCAACTGCTGGTCCGCTTTGCCCCCGACATGAACGCCAGCTGGGTGGCCTGGGGCCAGCAGCCGGCTGCGTACCGGCAGGCTTTCCAAGCGGTGTCGGCAGCCTTCAGGAAGGACGACGGCGGCCGGGCCACCATGGTGTGGGCGCCCTACCTGGGGAAGGACTACCCCTTCGACCGGAACCGGAATGCGCCACAGCCGGGAAGCGACGGGTTTTCCCTCCTGGATACAAATGGGGACGGAACCTGGAACGGGAGCGACAGCGCCTATGCCCCGTATTACCCGGGCGACGACGCGGTGGACTGGGTGGGGTTGGCCGCCTACCATGACGACACTGCCGGCGCGGCCGCCGTCAACTCCCTGCCGCACGCCGGCGAACTCGAAGACATGCTGACGGCCTCCGGCAACGAAAACTTCTACGGCACCTACGCCGAAGGACATAAAAAGCCCTTCCTGCTCCAGACCTCGGCCTTCTACAGCCCTGCATCCGGCGGGGCGCCCGAGGCGGACATCAAAACGCGCTGGTGGGACCAGGCGGTGGCAACTGCCACCTCTCCGCATTTCGCCGGAACGGCCGCCGTGGTGTGGGACGAACGGACCAGCACGCGGGACACCGGCGTAGCAAGCATCAGCTGGCTGCTCACGGGAAGCCCGGACATCGCCAAAACTGCCTTGGACCGGTTGAAGGCATCGCCCATGGTCACCGGGCCTGTCACGGATGTGGCGTCCGCAGGCACCTACGTGCGGGCTAATACGCTCTCTGGCGCGGCCCCGTGGACCGTTGCTGCCGCCATGGCCATCCTCCTGGTGGCCCTGTGGCAGGTCCCGCGCCGGATCAACGCTGCCACGGCCTGGAGTTACCAGGATCCTTCTGCCAGGGATTCGCGGGTGGACCTGCTGCGCGGGATGGCCATTGTCTTCGTGGTGGTCAACCACCTGGGCATGGCCTCGCTGTTCCAGCTGCTCACCCAGGAGGCGGTGGGCTTCGTATCAGGCGCTGAGTTGTTTGTCCTGTTCTCCGGCCTGGTGGTGGGCATGGTGTACGGGCCCAAAGCGAAGGAGGATTTCGGCCGGGTGGTGGACCTGACGTCCCGCCGTGCCGGGAAGCTCTATGTCACTGCCCTGGCCGTGCTGGTCGGCGTCTTCCTGCTGTCGCTGCTCCCGTTCTTCCACACCGAGGCCCTGACCACGTTCGTGGACCAGGGAACCGGCGGCGCCGGGCACAGCGGCGCGGGCCGGACCTACGACCTGTACGCGGGCATGTCGTCGCTGTTCCAGTTCCCCGTGCCGCCCCAGGTGCTTCCGGCCATCGTGCTGCTGCAGTTCGGGCCCTGGCAGTTCAACGTCATGGGCCTTTACGTGGTACTCCTGCTGGCCAGCCCCCTGATCCTCGCGGCACTCAACCGCGGCAAGGCCATCTGGGTGTTGCTGGCGTCCCTGGCCGTATATGCGGTCGGGGCCGTAACCAGGTTCAGGCTCCTGCCATCGCAGTTCGAGGACTCGTTCCCCCTGCTGGTATGGCAGGTACTCTTTGTCCTCGGCCTGGTTGTCGGCTACCACCGCCGCAGCATAGTCACCTGGCTGTCGGCGCACACCGGGGTGGTGGCAGCCTGCACCGCAGCGGCGTTCGCGCTGGCCTTCCTGTCCTGGGGCAACCCGTACCTGGCCAACAACTATGACGTCCGGCTGGCGCTCATGCCGGACGCCGCCTACCGGGCCATGTATGACGCGCTGTTCGGCCGGACCTACCTGGCGCCCGGCCGCCTGCTCAACGTCCTGGTCTTGGTGGTGGCCGCCTACGCCTTCCTTAGCGCCTACTGGAAACCCGTGCAGCGGGCCCTGGGCTGGTTCCTGATCCCGCTGGGCCGCGCCACGCTCTACGTATTCATCATGCACGTGGTGCTGATCGCCGTCGTGGCCAACATCCCGGCGCTGCAGCAGCAGAGCATCTTCCTCAACACCGTCGCCTACGCCGTGGTGCTGGGCCTTCTGTGGGTGATGGTCCGGGCCAGGTTCCTCTTCCGGATTATTCCCACCTAGGCGGCAGCGGGGACGTCCCGGGGCATGAAAAATGCTGTGGCACATACGTCAAGTGCCACAGCATCTGATGGCGGGGCACCGGTTACCCGGCGCCCCGTCCGACGACCCGTTGGGGCTTAGACCAGCCGCGGGTAACTGGTCATGATGTAGTCCGCCGCGGCAGGCCCCTTCATGCGCAGTCCGTTCCGGCGGGCGGAGACCCGGTGTTTCATGGCAGCCCAGAAGCTGGACTCGGTGCCGGCCGGCTGCTCGTTGACGAAGCACCAGCTGGTGTACAGCCCAAAGAGGCGGTCACGGTCGAGGCTTGATTCGGAGGCCTGGTCGGCGTAGGTGGCTTCGTGGAGGAAAAGATCAAACTGCGAATTGGCCATGACGGCGTCCCTTCGCTCGGTGCGCGGTGCCGCCGTTCGGCTACAGCAGCAAAACCCTCGATGCCCTGCACGGGGGCGGTGGGTCTGTAGGTTCGATCCCATCAGGAGAACTTGGGAATATCAGCGATCTTGAGGCATGTCTACGCTGTAGACTTTACTCGTAGACTACAACTGAGGCAACCGTATTGAATAAATCAGCCGGCTGCCCCCAGTAAGGATCAAATAATGACTTCAGCCAATACTTCGGGAACGGCGGCCACCAAGCCGAGGCTGAGCAGGGACCTGGTACTGGCCAAAGCGCTGGAGCTGGTGGACGCCGAGGGCCTGGACGCGCTGACCATGCGCCGCCTTGGGCAGGAGCTTGGCCGGGACCCGATGAGCCTTTACCGCTATGCCCAGAACCGTGCAGCTTTGTTGGATGGAGTTACGGAGTTGGTGCTCAACCAGCTCCGCATCCATCCGGAGGACCCCGACTGGAAGGCCCAGCTGCGCGGGATTGCCCATGGCCTGCGAACGCTTGCCCTCCAGCACCCCAATGTTGTGCCGCTGCTGGTCACCCGGCCCCTGTCCACGCCCCTCGGCCTTAGGCCGCTGGGCACGCTGCGTCCCTTGGAACAGATCCTGTCCCTTCTCGGCGCTGCAGGATTCGGTGCGGCCGATGCACTCCACGTCTACCGCGCCTACTACGGCTTCCTCTACGGACACATCCTGAACGAACTGCAGGAGTACGTGGTGGACCCTGAAGAGAACGAGGTGCTGTTGCGGCTGGGGCTCCACCGGCTGCCCGCGAAGGAGTTTCCCAAGCTCCGTGCACTGGCTCCGGCCCTGTCTGAGTACGACGGCGAGGCGGAGCTTGACCAGGGACTTGGCATCCTGCTGTCCGGGCTGGAAGCCCAGCTGTCACGCCAGGCGGCCGGCCCCGCCGCCTGACGCTCCGGGCCTTGTGGAGGCGTATTACCGGGCGTGGCCTATTCGAAGGACGCCCGACGACGGTCCTGCAGGCGGGTGTTCCAGATGTCCGGCTTGTTGACGCGGAACCGGCGCCCCGTCAGGGCTTTGGCGTTAAGCCGGACGTAGTTGGCCTTTTCGCCCGGCTGCCAAGGTTCCAGGCCCAGCCCGTCCACGGCATCTTTCACGCCCTGGTCCTCGATGATCTCCGTTTCGCCGCGCACCACCACGCTCCACGCCTGTTCCGAGGCAGGGTCGTAGCCGTCGATTTCCAGGGCCGCCGGACGTTCCATCCGGGCGCCCCACAGCTTTGAACCGGGCGCGGTGCGGAAGACGATGCTGCGCAGGTGGACAGCGTAGTTCACGGGGAAGATCTCGGGATGTTCGTCTACCACGATGGCCAACCTGCCCACCGTGTCGTTGTCGAGGAGTTCCCAGCAGTCGTCGAAGGACAGGTTTTCAATCTTCGGCAGGTTTCGCGAGTCCATGGTCCACACCTTACGGGTGTTGCGGGAGCGGGAAAAGGGATTGCGCCGCTTGTTGCGCCGCTACTGGATGCCGGCGAAAAGCTCACCCAACTCCGCGGTCAGTTCCTTCTGGAGGGCCGGGGTGCCGATCTCCTTGCCATCGATCCTGTTCACGGGGGCAAGCAGGCGGACGCTCGAAATCAGCCAGACCGCGTCAGCGTCCATGAGGTCCCGGGGTTCCAGCGGACCGTAGCCCAGTTCCCAGCCGGCGGCCTTGGCGGCGGCGAAAAGGGCGCCCTGGGAGGTCCCGGCCAGGATGCCGCTGTCCAGCTGCGGGGTGATGAGGCGCTTCACCGTGGTGCCGTCGTCGGACTTTTCCACATGGGCGAGCAGCACCGTTGAGGTGGGGCCTTCCAGCACACGGCCATCGGAGGAGAAGAAGATGACGTCGTCGGCGCCCTGTTTGTGGGCGTGGCGCAGGGCCGCCATGTTGACGGCGTAGGAAAGCGTTTTGGCGCCGAGGAGCAGCCAGGGCGCCCGGTCGGCCACGTCGCTGTCATAGCCACGGTCAAGGAGGATGACGTCGATGCCCGTTTCACGCTGCCGGCGCCCGGCTGCCCCGGCCGGGGTGGCCTGCACCCAGGCTGTGGGGGTGGGCGCGCCTTCCACGCCCCGGGTGACCACCAGTTTGACCACCAGCTCATCAGCAGCCGGGTCTGCGGGCGGGTTCTCCAGCCGGTGCCGGGCCACCGCCGCCGCAATGACGCGCCGCCAGGCCTGCTGGTCCGGGATTTCCAGGTCCAACGCCGCCGCGGAGCCGGCAAGACGGTCAAGGTGGGCCTGCATCTTCCGTACTGTTCCGCCCACGGCCAGCATGGTTTCGAAGACGCCGTCGCCCCGCGTGACCCCCAGGTCGGTGACCAGGAGTTGCGGCTTGGAGGCATCGGCCACCCGGCCATCAGGGTAAGCGGGATCGAGGAAGGCAAGAACCACGGGGGCTGGAGAGGTCATGGCACCAGCTTAGTGCGGTACCGCGGATAAGCTGGGCAGAGTGCACCGGCCGGAAGCCGTCCTCCGGAGCCCGATCTCCCCGGGGGTTTAAGACGTGTTGTGGCCTTTTTCACTTGCCGGCACCGCTCCGACGTGGGTGGTGGTGCTCCTGGGTTTCGCCGACCTGGTGATCAGGGTGCTGGCGCTGGGTATCATCCCCGGCAACCGGCGCCCCACCACCGCCATGGCCTGGCTGCTGGGCATCTTCTTCATTCCATTCCTGGGCATCGTCCTGTTCCTGCTCTTTGGCAACTTCCGGTTGTCCAGCCGCAGGCGGGCACAGCAGCAACTGGTAAATGAACGCGTGCAGGCAGGCATCTCCGCGCTCTCGGACGCGGAAAGCGACTACCCCGGCCCGGAATGGGTGAAGTCCGCGGCTGAACTCAACCGCACCCTCGGTTCCCTGCCCATGGTGGACGGCAACTCCGTGGACCTCATCCCCGGCTACCCCGACTCCATCCTGGAAATGACCCAGGCGGTGCGGAAGGCGAAGAAGTTCGTCAACGCCGAGTTCTACATCATGAGTTCGGACCATGTCACCAATGACCTGCTGACCGCCATGGAGGAGGCCGCGGAGCGGGGCGTGGAGGTGCGGCTCCTGTTCGACCACATCGGAACCCTCCGCATCAAGGGGTACCGGAAGCTGCTCAAGCGCCTCCGCGCAGGCAAGATCCAGTGGAAGCGGATGCTGCCGCTGCTGCCCATCCACGGACAGTGGCGTCGCCCTGACCTGCGGAACCACCGCAAGATCATGGTCATCGACGGCGAGATCGCCTTCACGGGTTCGCAAAACCTGATCGAGCCCTCCTACAACAACCCGCGGCACCGCAAGGCAGGCCGCGAATGGGTGGAACTGATGGCACGCCTGCGCGGACCCATCGTGACCACCCTGAACGTCGTCTTCGCCACCGACTGGCTGAGCGAGACCGACGAGTCGCTGGAACACCAGCTGCAGCTCGCACCGAACCCGGAGCCCGGGAACGTCACAGCCCAGGTGGTGCCCAGCGGCCCCGGGTTCATCACGGAAAACAACCTGCGGCTCTTCAACACCCTGATCTACTCCGCCCAGCACCGCATCTCCATCTGCAGCCCGTACTTCGTGCCGGACGATTCCCTGCTCTACGCCATCACCACCGCCGCCCAGCGGGGCGTTGACGTGGAACTGTTCGTCTCGGAGAAGGGCGACCAGTTCCTGGTCCACCACGCCCAGCGGTCCTATTACGAGGCACTCCTCGAAGCCGGTGTGCGTATCTACCTGTACAAGGCCCCGTTCGTGCTGCACGCCAAGCACTTCACCATTGACGACGAGGTGGCCGTCCTCGGGTCCAGCAACATGGACATGCGGTCCTTCTCGCTGAACCTCGAGGTTTCCGTGATGCTCCTGGGCGAGGACATCGTGAACAAGATGCGGGCGGTGGAAGACACCTACCGGGACATCTCGCACGAGCTCAAGCTCGCGGACTGGATCAGCCGGCCGCTCGCCGCCCGGTACGTGGACAACGTGGCCCGGCTGACGGCCACGGTGCAGTAAGACGGCCGCGTATGCCTAAACCGGAGTCAGTCTCCGGGAAAGACGGAGCCAAGGGTGGACAGGACCCCATAGGCCTTGGTCCGGATTTCCTCGTATTCGTCGTCGGGCACGGAGTCCGAGGTGATGGCACCGCCGACGCCGAGAGACAGTTCAGCGGTTCCGTCACCTTCCGCGCTGACCACCAGTGTCCTGATGGCGACGGCGAGGTCGGCTGCGGCATTGAGCGAGAAGTAGCCGATGGCCCCCGAATAGAGCCCCCGGGGCCCGGCCTCCAGCTCGTCCAGGATGGCCATCGTGCTGATCTTGGGGGCTCCGGTCATGGAGCCGGCCGGGAAGCATGCAGCCACGGCCTCGGCCCGGGGCGCGCCCGGGAGGAGGCGGGCGTCGATGGTGCTGACCATCTGGTGGACCGTGGCGTAGCTTTCGATCGCGCAGAGCCTGCTCACGGTAACGGAGCCGGGCTCGGCAAAATGGCTGAGGTCGTTGCGCAGCAGGTCCACGATCATGATGTTCTCGGCCCGGTCCTTCAGTGATGCGGCCAGGTCCTCGCGCAGCAGCCGGTCCTCCTGCGGGTCGGCAGCCCGGCGGCGGGTGCCCTTGATCGGCTCGGCGCGCATGCCGCCGTCGGACGCGATCTTCAGGAACCGCTCAGGCGAGGTGCTGGCAACGGCGAGGTTCCCCAGGCGGAGATAGCTGGCGAACGGCGCCGGGTTCCGGTGGCGCAGCGCCAGATAGGTGGTCCACGGATCCAGTGAGTGTTCCGGGACCCTGGCTTCGAGCGTCGTGGTCAGGCAGACCTCATAGGTGTTGCCCTGGGCGATCTGGTGCTGGGCTGCCGTGATTTTCTCCCGGTACTCCGCACCCGTGTCCCGGCTCCGGAAAGCAGGCGGCGCGGCAAGCATGACGTCGGTGCTGCCGCCGGTTTCCGGTGCCGGGCCAAGGATGGCCGCCGGGGCGCCGCTGCCGGCGGCTTCCACTGCGGCCCTGGCCCGGGCCAGCCACTCCCCGGCGTCCGAGGCCTCCAGCGCGAGGAGCCAGGCCGCGCCCCCGGCATGGTCAAGCACGACGGCCCGGCCGGCAAAGATCAGGGCAGCGTCAGGAGTGGGGGCGGAGAGGTCGCTGCCGCCGGTTTCGCGCTTCAGCTCGTAGCCCAGGCAACCTAGCCAGCCCAGCGTGAACTCACCGGGATACCCGTCGGGCGTGCGGACGGCACGGCGCCCCCAGACGGTATCCAGCCAGCGGAAGAAGGGGCCCGGCACCTTGGCAGTTGCGGAACCGGTGCTGACCAGGCTTATCCCGGCACGGTGCGTCACGAACTGTCCGAACGTGCCGGCGTCGTCCGCCATGATGCTGAACCGGCTGCGCTCGGCGGCCGTGCGGGCCTCCGGCTCCGTGCCCTCTTCCTGCCCGGCGGCAGCCGCGGCGGCGCCGGCGTTGGAGGAATCCAGCCACACTGCATTGGGCGAAGTTCCGTACAGCGACTGGAACAGGGCCGGCGCGTCCGGGAGCGCGTCGAGGCGCTCGGCGTGGAGCCGGAGGCCGCGGCGTGCGGACAGTTCGGGGGCCAGCACGGGCGCCAGCGCCGGCAGGCAGGGGAGGAGGTGCAGCAGGTCCGTGGGGGCCGATCCGTCAGCGAGGTTCTGCACCCGGAGGTCCGCGTTCCCGGGGACGTCGTCCAGGCCCAGCCACTCTTCCTCCTGGGCGGCCCACTGGTCCCAGTAGGGCTCGTAGGTGGCGCCGTCGCGGTCCAGCGCCCGGGTGCGCCGGACGTCGTCCGGAGACTCGGCCCAAACGACGGCGTCCAGCATGGGCCGGGCAGCCTCAGCGGCGGCACCCACTCCCTCCACGATGACAATCTCGGCGGGCAGTGTGACCCGGGCTTCGCCGTCGTAATGGTTCTCCCAGTCCCAGCTGGTCCAGGTGGCCGCCTCGCCACGGCTCAAGGGGGTGAGCACCGTGGAGACATAGCGTTCCACGCCGGCAGCCAGTCCGTCCCACCCCGGGTAGATGTCTTCCAGGTGGAACAGTGAAACCTTGTGGTGGGCGCGGAGCCGTGCAGCAAGTTCGACGGCGAGGGTGGTCTTCCCTGCGCCGGAACGCCCGTCCACGGCGATGATGACGGGGGCTGGGCTCATGGACTAGAGCGTACCGTTTTCCGTTGCCCGCTTTCAGCCATGAAGTGCGCGCTGCCCGGACGCATGGCGGCCGCTGCTGAGGTGGCCGCCCAGGAACCCGCTCACCAGCAGCAGGACTGCCCCGGCCCGTGCCAGCCGGACTCCCAGCCGATGATTGCCGCGGGAGCGGGCTCGCCAGGAGGCGATGTACACGGCGGTGGCTGCAGCATTGGCGCCGGCGTGGACGATGCCCACGCGCTTCAAGGGCCGGTCCTTGCCGGACCAGGTCGCCCAGCCGGACAGGGCGGTGGGAACGGCGGCGACGACGCCGAGGGCCACCAGGCGCTGGGAGGAACGGCGGGAAGCGTCGTCATCGAAGAGGTCCAGGAACACTGCCGACCACCAGGCGCCGAAGGGGCCGTCGGTGAGGATGGTGTGAAGCGGTATGCCGGTGGTGTCACCGCGGATAAGTGACCGGATCCGGGGTTGCGACATCAGCCGGGACGCCAGTGGTTCCGCTGCGTCGACAGCGGCGTCCAATGAGGTGGCATCTTCAAGGTTGCCAAGGAGTCGGGTGTACCTGCCGGGGCTGGAAGCGGCGTGCATGAGCACAAAATACTCCTGGTGCCACCGGGCCGCACGCCTTTTTTGCGCCCGGAGCCTTCTCCTGGCGCCTGCAGCTAGTGCAGTTGGAGGCGGGTGTTCTGCAGGACCTCTGACTTGATGTGCTGGACCAGGCCCGGAAGTGCCGTGTGGATCTGGTGCCAGACGGCGTCGAAATCAGCATGCCCGCCGTACCAGGGATCTTCGATGCCTTGGTCCAGCCGGTCCCGGTCGGCCATGGCGGGATCGAAGCTGCGGAACATCCGGATTTTGTCCAGGCAATCCTGGTCCGGAGCCGCTTCGCTCAGCCAGGCATAGTGGTCGATGTCGAGCGCGAGGATCAGGTCGCGCTCGCGGAACCACGCCGGCTCCCATTCGCGGGCCACGTGCTGTTCCGAGGCCAGCTGGGTCACCGCGAGGCGGCGGGCAGCGCGGGGATCAATAGGCCGGCCGGCCTCGTACCCCGTGATGCCTGCGGAATCCACTTCAACCAGCATGTCGAGGCCCTCGCGTTCAAGTGCTGACTGGAGCATCAGCTCGGCCATCGGGGACCGGCAAATGTTGCCCGTGCAGACAGTGATGACGCGGTAGGCGCTCGACGTTGAGGTCATGGAACTAAGCATGCGCGCTCCGGCCACCTTTGGCCAGCCGCCTGTTCACAAAGTTTTACTGGGTTGTAAAGATGCATTACGAGGTATGAAAACGGGTACGGGCCCACGTTGTGTGATCGGGGGTTTCCGCTTGGGCGCTGGCCGCTAGTGGATCAGGGCCAGCAGGATGCCCACACCCACGAACAGGACACCAAACACCCTGCTGAGGACCAGCTGGCCCCGTTCGGTGCTGGTGACGCGTTGGAATGACCTGGCTGCCGCGGCAAAGAAGAACCACATCACCAGAATGTCGATGACAACAATGGTGGCGGTCAGCACGGCGTACTGCGTAAAGAGGGGTTGTTCGGGCCGGATGAACTGGGGTGTGAAGGCGAGGAAGAACACGATCGCCTTCGGGTTCAGCAGGTTGACCCAGAAGCCGCGCCGGAAGATGGACCATGCAGGTTCGCTGCGAAGGGTAGCAGCCTGCTCCTGGGCCGCGGCGGGCTTGCTGAGGAACTGGCGGACACCCAGGTAGACCAGGTAGGCCGCCCCGGCGTAGCGGATCACGTTGAAGGCAACCGGGGAGCTTGCCACCAGGACGCCGACGCCAAGCGCGACGATCAGGACATGCACCACCAGGGCCGCCTGCTGCCCCAGGATTCCCCATATGGATCGGCGGAACCCGGCGTTCAGTGAGTTGCTCATGGTGTTGATGGCCCCTGCACCCGGAGTGAAGCTGATCAGGGCGCCGGCGCCTGCCAAGGCCAGCCATAGGGAAAATTGCACTTGACAATCTTACGGTGGCAATTGGCTGCCGATTTTTTCAGTCCCTGTGACGCTGTCCGGGCAACCAGGAGTCAGGCCCGCGCGATGACTTCGCCGTTGGGGATCAGGAACCAGCCGTCGTCCGTGGATCCCCAGCGGTGCCAGCCGGCAGAGATCCGGGCAAGGCCTGCGGCGTCGGCGAATCCGTACTCCAATGCCTGCTCGGCGAAGGCCGAATGCAGCACCCGCTCGCCCCAGACGCGTGCCTGCCAGCGGCGCTGCTGCGCCGTGGCGTACAGCCAGTTGCTGCTGGTGGGCGCGACGTCGGTGAAGCCTGCGGCCTGTGCCCAGCTGACCAGCCGCCGCCCGGCGTCGGGCTCTGCTCCGTTGCGCCGTGCGATCCTCTGGTACAGGTCCATCCACTCGTCCAGCTCGGGGACGTCGGGATACCAGCTCATGCCATGGAAGTCGGCGTCGCGCACGGCAACGATGCCACCGGGCTTCGCGACGCGCCGCATTTCGCGGAGTGCCTCGACGGGGTCGGTCAGGTGCTGGAGGACCTGGTGGGCGTGGACTACGTCGAACGTTTCGTCGGCGAAGTCCAGGTCGTAGATGTTCCCTGCCACGAATTCGACGTTGGGCACTTCGCGTTCGACGGCGAGCGCCTGGGCCTGGGCGACGATGTCCGGTGAGCGGTCCAGGCCGGTGACCTTGCCGGGGCTGACCAGGGCTGCGAAGTCGCAGGTGATGGTACCCGGTCCGCAACCGACGTCGAGCAGGGTGGACCCCGGAGTCAGGTAGGGCAGGACGAAGGCCGCGGAGTTTTCGGCGGTCCTGGCGGCATGGGCACGGACCACCGATTCGTGGTGGCCGTGCGTGTAGACGTCGTCTTCAGGCTGCTGCGCACTCATAAGCAAACGCTACCCCCACCGGCGGGACAGCTGCCGGGCGCGCCCTGATCTTTGTGCGGTGTCTTTGCCGCCAGGGGCTGCCGTGGACCCCGTACCGCGCCGGCGCAGGGAGGGTTGAAAACCCCGTACCCCCGCGTGGAGCGCCGGGAATACGATGTGCGGCATCGGAGCTTTGGGAGGCCAGGGGTGAATAGCAATTCGAGATTTGCTGCCGTACTGACGGCGGCGGGAATGCTCGCCGGGCTGCTTGGCGGGCTTGGCGTCCTACCGGCCAATGCGGCGGTGGCGCAGGTGCCCGCGACGGTGGAAACCGCACCGGTGCACGGGACGGGGGACGCCGCCGACGACGCCGCCATCTGGATCCACCCCACCGATCCGGCCAGGAGCACCGTCATCGGGACTGACAAGAGTACGGACGGGCATGGGCTGGTGGTTTACGACCTTTCCGGGCGCGAGCTGTTCTACTACCCTGACGGGCGGATGAACAATGTTGATGTCCGCTACAACTTCCCGCTGGGCAGCAGCCGTGTCGGCCTGGTCGGTGCCTCGAACCGCGTGCGCAGCCTTGACTTCTACAAAGTCAATGAGTCCGACCGCTCCCTGACGAAGGTGGGCAGCTTCGCGCCGACCGCCAACATCGCCACGCCCCGCGGGTTCTCCTTCTACCACTCGCCGGACACCGGAAAGTACTACGCATACGTCACCGACGTCGGGAAGGTCGAACAGTGGGAACTTGACGGGTCCACGGGGTCAGTTACCGGAAAGCTGGTCCGCAGTTGGACGGTGAGTGGTCCAGCCCATACGGAGGGCCTGGTCGCCGACGATGAGATGAAGCGGCTTTACATCGCCCAGGAGGACATCGGCGGGATCTGGCGCATCGGCGCGGAACCCGGGGACCCGACGGCGGGGACGAGGGTTGTGAGCACCACCGAGAGCGGCGGTGACATTGTCCAGGACATCAAGGGCATCAGCATCTATTACGGGAGCGGGGGTGCAGGCTACCTGCTGGCTGCGAGCCAGGGCTCCAACCGGTTCCACGCCTACGCCCGGGACGACAACAGGCCCCTGGGAGCCTTCGCAATACCCGCCGGCAACGGGATTGACGCGGTGACCGGCATGGACGGGATAGACGTCACGAATTTCGGGGTCGGCGGCCCGTTCCCGCAGGGCTTCTTCGTTACACAGGACACCAGCAACGACACCGGCAACCAGAATTTCAAGCTCGTTCCGTGGCAGTCGATCGCGGCGGCGTACTCACCCGCCCTGCTGGTCGATCCTGCCTACGATCAACGGAAGATCGGGGCGGGAACCTCGACACCGCCCCCGCCAGGGGACACCACTCCGCCCGAAACGACCATTACCTCCGGGCCACCCGCGTCCTCGACATCGACCAGTGCTTCCTTCGCTTTCACCTCAACCGAGGCCAACTCCACGTTCCAGTGCAGCCTCGACGGTGCGGCCCGTGCCGGATGCACCTCGCCCCAGGGCTACGCCGGGCTGACGGTGGCATCCCACACGTTCAGCGTCTGGGCCACCGACCCTGCCGGTAACACCGACCCGACTCCAGCCACGCAAACCTGGAGTGTCACGTCCAGCCCGCCGGGAGGCGGAGCAGGCATCGTGCGCGAGTCCGTCAGCCAAGCCACCAACACCACGGCAGCCACCACGCTCAGGATCCCCAAACCGGCCAACGTTGCCCAGGGTGATCTGCTGGTCGGCTGCGTATCGCTCACCGGTGGCACCATCGGCGCGGCAGGTGTCCCCGCCGGGTGGACTGGACTGGCCTCCGCGACCAGCATCGCCAATCCCAAGGTCTACGGCTACTTCAAGGTCGCCACGGCGTCCGAGCCGCCGGAATATGCGTGGACCACTTCTTCGACCACGAGCGGTGGCGGCATCGCAAGGTATTCCGGCGCCCTGGGGCCCGATACTGCCGCCACGTCCGGAGCAGGCCCTGCGGCGTCGGCCGGAACCGTCCCGGCGGTGGCCACCAGCACCGCGAACGCCATGCTTGTGGGATGCATGAGCGTCAACTCGAGCTCCGTTACCCTCACATCGCCTGACGGGATGAACCAGGCGGTTGAAACCGGAGAGCGCCGCTTCGAGCTTGCCGACGGCATCCAGGTGGCGGCTGGAGCGAGCGGGGCGAAGACGTGGAAGTTCAGTGCCGCCCGCGAGTGGGCCGGTTGGCTTGCCGCGCTTCGGCCGAAAGCGCCATAGCCTCCTGGCCGGGAAGACGGGCCGCCGCTGATGCTCCTGGCGGTCCGTCTGATGTGCGCAAGGGGCCCCGTCATTCCGGGGCGGTTTCCGTCCTTGCCGCAATGGTGGCTTCGATCATGGCGGTCATGAATCGCGTGACAGTATCCAGCTCGGATTCGGAGAAGCCGGCCAGCGCGCTCCCCATGTGCTTGGCCAGCGGGGCGAAGATGGCTCCGCCCTCACGGAAAGCCTTGGGGGTCATCTTCAGCTGGACCTGCCGCCGGTCCGTGCTGTGGCGTTCGCGGACCACATGGCCGGCGCTGTCCAGGCGGTCTATGAGGGCAGTCGTGGCGGGGGAGCTCAGGTTCAGTTCTTTCCGCAGCAGCCCCGGCGTCACCACATTTCCCCGGGCCGTGTGGCGCATGATCACTGCGAGGGCGTTCATGTCCGTGCGGTGCATGTCCTTGCGGTCCCCGGCCGCATCCACGTAGCGGTTCGCTTCAAGGGTGAACTCCTGCAGGATCCGGAGCAGCGGGTGGCCGAACTCCGGCCCGGCCGGGGCGGAAGGTGATGCGCCGGGTGCCGTGTTCCCTGCCATCTCCACCTCCCGGCTGCTATGTCCCGGGCTGCGTATTTGCCCAAGCGTACTGACGGATATTACTCCAGGGCCGGTTGGGCCGTGGTGACGCTGCCGGACCCCGTCACTCAATCCGGACAAAAAAAGCTTGACTGGCACTTATCTCTGTTATGGAGATAATCTATGCTGGAACAAATACTACTCCACCTGCCCGATAAGGAAGGCACCATGAAACGCACAAAAGTTGGCAGGGAACGGGTTCCGTTCTGGCTGCGCTGGCTGGTCCCCGTTGTCCTGGTGCTGGCCTGGCTGGGGCTGGCCGGGGTCGGCGGACCCACCTTCGGCCGCCTGGACGAGGTCTCGTCCAACGACCAGGCATCCTTCCTGCCCGCCAGCGCCGAGGCAACCGAGGCGCAGGACTGGCAGGCGAAGTTCCGCGACTCGGACGAAGTGCCCGGCATCATCGTCATCGAGAAAAACGAGGCCTTCACGCCCCAGCAGCTGGGCGGCCTGGGCACACTGAAGACCGACCTCGAAAACCTCAAGCTGGGCAGCACCGTCATCGGGCCGATCCCGTCCAAGGACGCCAAGGCAGTCCAGTTCGTGGTCCCCATTGGCTCGTCCGCTGAGATCAAGGACGCCGTCAAGGAACTCCGCGCAACGGTGAAGGGCGCGGCGCCGGAGGGTACCCAGACCTTCGTGACCGGTCCCGCCGGGCTTGCGGCGGACCTCACCGCGGCGTTCGGCGGCATCGACGGGATCCTCCTGCTCGTTGCCCTGTCCGCCGTTTTCGTGATCCTCCTGGTGGTCTACCGGTCCCTGCTGCTTCCCGTCATGGTGCTGCTGACCTCGGTGTTTGCCCTGTGTGCGGCCATCCTGCTGGTGTTCGGCATGGCCAAGGCCGGCTGGATCCAGCTCAACGGCCAAAGCCAAGGCATCCTCTCCATCCTGGTGATCGGTGCCGCCACGGACTACGCCCTGCTCTTCGTGGCCCGCTTCCGCGAAGCGCTGACCCACACCACCAACCGCACGGCAGCCGTCCTTACCGCCTGGAAAGCATCCTTTGAGCCCATCCTGGCTTCCGGCGCCACCGTGATCATTGCGCTCCTGTGCCTGCTCTTCTCCGACCTGAACTCCAACAAGGCCCTGGGCCCGGTGGCCGCCGCCGGCATCCTGTGCGCCCTGTTCGCTGCCCTGACCCTGCTGCCCGCCCTGATGGCACTGTTCGGCCGGGCCGCGTTTTGGCCCTTCCGGCCCAAGCTGCTGCCTGCAGACCAGCGTGAACCCGAGCTGGTCACCGGGCTGGAAGGCCAAAAGGGGCTGTGGCGGGCCACCGGTTCGCTCGTCTCGCGGCGCCCCAGGACGGTCTGGGTTGCCTCGGTCCTCCTGCTGCTCGTGGCCGCGGGCGGCCTGTTCCAGCTGAAAGCCAACGGTGTACCGCAGACGGACGTCATCCTCACGGCCTCCAACGCGGTGGACGGCCAGGACGCGCTGGCCCGCCACTTCGATGCCGGCAGCGGCAGCCCCGCCGTCGTGGTTGCAGACCAGGGCAAGGCAGTGGAGGTGCTGGACAAGGTTAAGGCCGACGACGGCGTGGGCGAGGCCTACCTGCTGGGCCGCGGCAGCGTGCCGGTCACCGGAGCCCCGGGTGCCCCCACCACACCCGACGTCCGGGACGGGAAGGTCCTCATCAACGCCACGCTGAAGAATGCCGCGGACTCGCTGGAAGCGGAGGAGACCATCAAGGCCCTGCGCACCGAGGTGAAGGCCGTCGATCCCAGTGCCCTGGTGGGTGGCGTGACTGCCACGGCCCTCGACACCAACACCACCGCCCAGCATGACCTGGTGGTCATCATCCCGGTGGTCCTGGTGGTGATCCTCTTCATCCTGATGCTGCTCCTGCGCTCCATCGTGGCCCCGGTCCTGCTGGTGCTCTCGGTGGTGGTGTCCTACGCGGCAGCGCTGGGAGTGTCGGCCTTCGTGTTCAACAACCTCTTCGGTTTCCCGGGAGCCGACGCCACCGTCCCGCTGTTCGGCTTCGTCTTCCTGGTGGCCCTGGGCGTGGACTACAACATCTTCCTGATGAGCCGGGTCCGCGAGGAATCGCTCAAGCACGGCACCCGGCCCGGCATCCTGCGTGGCCTGGTGGTGACCGGCGGCGTCATCACCTCCGCCGGCGTGGTTCTCGCCGCCACATTCGCCGCCCTCGGTGTCATCCCCATCATGTTCCTGGTGCAGCTGGCCTTCATCGTGGCCTTCGGCGTCCTCCTGGACACCGTGCTGGTGCGCTCGCTGCTGGTGCCGGCGCTGGCCTACGACATCGGGCCGAAGATCTGGTGGCCCAGCAAGCTGGGACGCACCGACGGCGGAACTGCGGCGCGGCCGCGGCAGCCCGGCGTCGAACCGCTGGAAGAAGTGCCCAGCCACTGACCCCTACGCGCCAAGAGCGAAGCCGCGGAGCACTAACCCTGCTGCCGCCACCAGTCCACGGTGTCGGCAGCAGCCGTTTCCAGCGGCGTGGGGGCTACTTCCAGGGCCGCCTGGGACGCGGCCGAGTCCATGATGAACGGCCGCTCAAACTGGTACAGCATTTCGGCCAGCTCGCGGGCCCCGGCTGAGAACATCGCCGCAGCGCGAAGGGTCCAGGCGGGCAGGGCGCGCACCTTGGGGGCCGGCCGTCCGGCCGCAGCGGCGAAGGCGTGGGCCAGTTCCATCTGGGTAAGCGCCGGCCCCGTGGGGGCGTGCCATACGGCATTCCAGGCGGAGGGCCTGTCCGCCGCCGCGACCATTGCCGTGGCCAGATCCGGTACGTACGTGAACGAGTGAGGCTGCCGGGTACTGCCCACTACGCTGACGCTCTTTCCTGCCAGGATGGGCGCCACCATCCGTTCCCCGCCGTGCGCCATCCTGACGCGCGGACCAAAGAAGTCGCCTGCCACCACGCTCACCGTTGGTGTTGCGGCAGCCTCGCGGGCCCGGAGCAGCTCCGTCCGCACCCCGCGTTTGCCGCCCACAGCCTGGCGCGGGCTCTCCTCTTTCATCACGTTGTCCGGCTCGCTGTAGGAATAGAGGCTCTCGGGGAACACTACGACGGCGCCCGCCTCGTGCGCCGCGGTCAGGACCGCCTGCTCGGCTGCGGGAAGTTCCGCCCGCCAGGCGGCGGCGGTGTAGGCCGAACCGTGAATGCAGTGGAAGACAGCCCGGGCGCCCGCGAGGGCAGTATGCAGAACTTCCGGGTCCTTTGCATCCCCGGCAATACGCTCGATCAGGGGGTGCTGTGGTCCACTGCCCGACCGCGTGAGTACGCGCACCCGCCGTCCCAGGGCTGCCAACTGTTCGGCGACCGTCCACCCCACCGGTCCCGCTCCCGTCACTACATACACATCTGTCATGGTGGCCTCCTTGGTTCCTGTTTTGAGAGCACTGCTCTCCAAACAGGATGAGCCCGAAAGCTGACCAAGTCAAGAGCGGTGCTCTTTTTTGATTCCCGCGCTCTCGGTTGTGGCATGCTGGACCCGTGACTGAAGACGGGAAAACAACCGGCGCCGTTGCCCGGCCACTCACCCCGCGGCAGCGGGCAAGGGCGCAAACCGTGGCGGATATCATCCGCCTGGGGCGGCAGCACCTGGCAACGCATGGTGCTGCCGCGCTCTCCCTGCGCGCGGTGGCGCGGGATCTGGGGGTGGTGTCCTCCGCGGTCTACCGGTATGTGGAGAGCCGGGACGAGCTCCTGACCTTGTTGCTGATCGACGCGTTTGGTGAACTTGGGGACGAGGTGGATGCCGCCGTCGCCAAAGCGCCGGAGGATGAGCACGCGGCCCGTTTCCGGGCGCTGGGCCGGGCGGTCAGGGAGTGGGCTTTGCGGGAGCCTGCCAGCTACGCGCTCCTTTTCGGCAGCCCCGTTCCCGGCTACAGCGCCCCGGCGGAGCGAACAACGGGCCCCGGCACGAGGGTCATTGTCAGCCTCATCGGCATCCTGGACGCGGCTTCCCGGGCGGGGCGGCTGGCAGTTCCGGCCGTAGGCGCCACGCAACTGCCGCCAACCCTGGGCGGGGACCTCGCCGCCATCCGTTCCGGGTTTGGCCTGGACATTCCGGAGGAACTCGTGGCGCGGGGCGTCCTGGTGTGGAGCTCCCTCTTCGGTGCAGTCAGCTTCGAGGTTTTCAACCAGTACGGACCGGACACGTTCCATGCGCCCGCTGAGCTCTTCGACCATCACCTCGCCGTCCTGGCAGGCATCGCGGGCCTCCCTGCAGGCGCCTCCAGATAGGTGCCGGCGGAGCCCTGTTGGTGTGCGCGGGCCGTCGATAGACTGCCAGTGCGCCCGCATGGACGCGGAGCCTCGAAGGAGAGATGCACCATGACCGAGAATCCCGAAGTTGCAGCCGAAGATCCCCGCAAGGGAAGCAGTGCACCCGGACTGGAGGGTGAAGGCGGGCAGTATGTGGACGGTGACTATGGTGATGCCGGCGCCGTGGAGCGGCCGGCGGATGAACGGGACGACCAGTATCCGGAAGGCAACTACGGCGACGCCGGAACAGTTGGGGCCCCTTCGGGAGGCGCGGGGGAAGGCGGACATTATGTGGATGCCGACCACGGTGCCGCCGGCACCGGCAGCGAGCCCCGGCGGGATCTTGCCGATGGCGAATACGAGGAAGGCGACTACGGCGACGCCGGGACCACCGGAGGCGCCCGGACGGAGCGTGCTGTCCGCGAGGGCCTCACCGACGGCCAGGTCCAGGCGACCGATGAGGAGCGCGGTCCGCTGCATGGCGACCGGAATCCGGAGCGCTGAACCAGCCGGAGGGGCCGTTCTCCTACAGCGAACTGTGGTGCCGCCGTCGTAATTCGGCGCCCGGAACCCGCGGAATGGCGCGGATTTTTCGCCCGCCTATCTATTGCCGCATCCAAAGTTGAGCGTACTTAACTCAACTTTGGATTGACATCGCTGGCGCCCTGAGTAAAGTTGAGTGCAGAACGCTCAATGCTTAGGGCGCCAACCAGTTTCCAAGGAAAGAAGGAAGCAACACATGTCACGTGCAGTAGGTATCGACCTCGGAACCACCAACTCCGTCGTCTCCGTTCTCGAAGGTGGCGAGCCCACCGTTATTGCCAACGCCGAGGGTGGCCGCACCACGCCGTCGGTGGTTGCATTCTCCAAGTCCGGCGAAGTGCTGGTTGGCGAAATCGCCAAGCGGCAGGCCGTCAACAACATCGACCGCACCATCGCCTCCGTCAAGCGCCACATGGGCACCGACTGGACTGTCGCGATCGACGACAAGAAGTACACCCCGCAGGAAATCTCCGCGCGTATCCTCATGAAGCTGAAGAACGACGCCGAGTCCTACCTGGGTGAAAAGGTCACCGACGCGGTCATCACCGTCCCGGCCTACTTCAACGACGCCGAGCGCCAGGCCACCAAGGAGGCCGGCGAAATCGCAGGCCTCAACGTCCTGCGCATCGTCAACGAGCCCACCGCCGCGGCCCTCGCCTACGGCCTGGACAAGGGCAAGGAAGACGAACTCATCCTGGTCTTCGACCTCGGTGGCGGAACCTTCGACGTCTCCCTGCTGGAAGTGGGCAAGGACGAAGACAACTTCTCCACCATCCAGGTCCGCGCCACCGCGGGCGACAACCGCCTGGGCGGCGACGACTGGGACCAGCGCGTCGTCGACTACCTGCTGAACCAGCTCAAGGTGAAGGGCATCGACCTCTCCAAGGACAAGATCGCCCTGCAGCGCCTCCGCGAAGCCGCAGAGCAGGCCAAGAAGGAACTCTCTTCCTCCTCCAGCACCAACGTCTCCCTCCAGTACCTCTCCGTCACCCCCGACGGCCCGGTCCACCTGGACGAGCAGCTCACCCGGGCCAAGTTCCAGGACCTCACCAAGGACCTGCTGGAGCGCACCAAGAAGCCGTTCCACGACGTCATCAAGGAAGCCGGCATCAAGCTCTCCGACATCAACCACATCGTGCTGGTCGGCGGCTCAACCCGTATGCCTGCCGTCTCCGACCTGGTCAAGGAACTGGCCGGCGGCAAGGAGCCCAACAAGGGCGTCAACCCGGACGAGGTCGTGGCCGTCGGTGCCGCACTGCAGGCCGGCGTGCTGAAGGGTGAGCGCAAGGACGTCCTCCTGATCGACGTCACCCCGCTGTCCCTCGGCATCGAGACCAAGGGCGGCGTGATGACGCACCTGATCGAGCGCAATACCGCCATTCCCACCAAGCGGTCCGAGACCTTCACCACGGCGGATGACAACCAGCCGTCGGTGGCCATCCAGGTCTTCCAGGGCGAGCGCGAGTTCACCCGCGACAACAAGCCGCTGGGCACGTTCGAACTGACCGGTATCGCCCCTGCACCGCGCGGCGTTCCCCAGGTTGAGGTCACCTTCGACATCGACGCCAACGGCATCGTCCACGTCTCCGCGAAGGACAAGGGCACCGGCAAGGAACAGTCCATGACCATCACCGGTGGCTCCAGCCTCTCCAAGGAAGACATCGACCGCATGGTCAAGGACGCCGAGGAGCACGCAGCCGAGGACAAGGCACGCCGCGAGGCGACCGACACCCGCAACACCGCCGAGCAGCTGGCCTACTCCGTGGACAAGCTGATCGCCGACAACGCCGACAAGCTGCCCGAAGAGGTCAAGACCGAGGTCCAGGCCGACGTCGACGCCCTCAAGAAGGCCCTCGAAGGCACCGACGACGCCGCTGTGAAGTCCGCATTCGAGAAGCTGCAGGCTTCCCAGACCAAGCTGGGCGAGGCCATCTACGCCCAGGCCGGTTCGCCGGACGGCGCAGCCGCACCCGGCGCTGAGGGTGCCGCAGGAGCTTCGGCAGGTTCCTCGGACGAGGACATCGTCGACGCCGAGATCATCGACGAAGACGAAGCGAAGAAGTAACCCATGCCGCACCACGGTAACGAGGAAGAGCACAACGCATCCGCCGGCCAGCAGAACGCGCACGGCAACGGCCAGGAACCGGTCATCCGGGACAACCGCAAGGTTGATCCGGTGACCGGGCAGGCCCGGCACCCCGAGGGCGGCCACGCCGCCCCCGGGGCCGGGTCCCAGGCCGGGGCAGCGGATTCCGACGGCGACGCGCTGGCCCAGGCCGAAGAGATTCTCAACGGCGTGGACGTGCCGGCCGAGGACTCCGTGGCCCAGGGGGCTCCGGCAGCAGCCGGCACGGCCGAGGCCGCCGAACTGCGCAACGACCTGCTCCGCCTGCAGGCTGAGTACGTCAACTACCGCAAGCGCGTTGAACGCGACCGCGCCGTGGCAGGGGAGATGGCCGTCATCGGCGTCCTGAACTCCCTGCTCCCGGTCCTGGACGACGTCGACGCCGCCCGGCAGCACGGCGACCTGGCCGATGGTCCCTTCGCCGCGATCGCCACCAAGCTGGAGAACGCGCTGAAGACGTACGGCCTGGTCCGGATCAACGAGACCGGCGTGGAGTTCGATCCCACGATCCACGAGGCCCTGATCCAGCAGCCCGGCGAAGACATCGAGGTTGACACCGTCAGCCAGGTCCTCCGCTCCGGCTACAAATCAGGAGACCGCGTCCTCCGCGCCGCGCAGGTGATTGTGGCCGTTCCGGCTTAGTCGGGGTCAGCTGGTCTGGTCGCGCCGAACGGATAAGGGGCCCCGCCCCTACGCGTGGCGGCTTGGTCCTACGGACCTAAGCCGCCACGCTTCGGCAGGCCCGATGCCACTCCCGGGCCCCTTATCCGTCCGTCGCTCGGCGGTTGTGTCACCTAAGGTGAGATGACCACAAGCTCGAAGCGCAGCTGGGTAGGGGGCCGCGGCGTGGCGGGCACCGCGAAGCGGGCACGGCCCCCTACCCGGCGGAGCGTCGCCCCGCCGGGCACTTAGGTTTTGTTTAAGAAAGGAAACGCCATTGGCTAGCCAGGATTGGGTGGACAAGGACTTTTACAAGATCCTTGGTGTTGCCAAGGACGCTTCCGAAGCCGACATCAAGAAGGCCTACCGGAAGCTTGCGCGGCAGCACCACCCTGATACCAATGCCGGGAACGCTGCTTCCGAGAAGAAGTTCAAGGACATCTCCGAGGCTTATTCGGTGCTCTCGGATCCCGAAGAGCGCCAGCAGTATGACGCCATCCGGGCCATGGGCAGCGGGGCCCGGTTTGCTCCCGGTGGCGCCGGCGCCACGAACGGCGGGTTCGAGGACATGTTCGGCGGCCTCTTCACGGGCAACACCGGGCGGCACGCGGGCGGGTTCAACCCCGCAGGCGGCGGCATCCCGCCCGAATTCGCAGACCTCTTCGGCGGCTTCGGCGGTGCTCCGGGCTTCCAGCGCACGCCGCAAAAAGGTGCCGACCGTACCGCATCCACCAGCATCTCGTTCGCCGGCTCCATCCGCGGGACCACCATTGGGCTTCGCGAGCCCAGCGGCGAGGTCATCGACGTGCGTGTACCGGCCGGCATCAAGGACGGCCAGAAGGTCCGCGTCCGCGGCAAGGGCCAGCCTGGTGCTGCCGGCAACGGCGACCTGGTGGTCTCCGTCTCCGTCCAGCCCCACGCCTTCTACACGCGCGACGGCGACAACCTCCGCATCCATGTTCCCGTCACCTTCCCGGAAGCTGCTTTGGGAGCGGACATCGAAGTTCCCACCATCGACGGGGAGAAGGTAAAGGTCCGCGTTCCGGCGGGCACGCCGTCGGGCCGTACCCTGCGGGTCAAGGGCAAAGGCGTTAAGACGTCCAAGGCCACGGGCGACCTCCTGGTGACCATCGACGTCGCGGTTCCCAAGAATCTCAACAAGGATGCCGAAGCTGCGGTCAAGGCGTTCGCCGAGGCCACATCGTCGGCGGATGTCCGTGAGGGCCTGGCAGCCAAGGCCCGGCTCTAGGAGCGGGGGTGAGCCGTGGACATCAGTGCTGACCAGCCGATCTTCGTGATCTCCGTGGCGGCCGAGCTGGCGGACATGCACCCGCAGACGCTGCGGCAGTATGACCGGCTCGGCATCGTCAAGCCCAGCCGTGCCCCGGGCAAGTCCCGGCGCTACTCGCAGCGTGACGTGAACATGCTGCGCGAAGTGCAGCGCCTCTCCCACGAGGGTGTGTCGCTGGAGGGGATCAAGCGCATCCTGGAACTCGAAAACCAGGTGGCCGCGCTCCAAAGCCGGATCTCGGAACTCACCGAGGAACTCGGGCGCCGCCCGCGCGTGGTGGACTCCCGGATCTTTGCCGCCGGCGCCGCCGGTGACGTGGTGAGCCTGGCGCGCGGGCAGCGGCCACGGCCCAGGTCCCAGGCCATGGTGGTGTGGCGCCCCCGGGCCATTGGACAGTAGGGCCCGGCAGGTACCGCTTCCAGGCGTCCCGCGAAAATAGAGTACCGACTACTCGTGACGGAAAAGCCCCCCGAAACTTGAATGGAACCATCGCCGGATCAGCGGCGATGGTTCCGCAAGTTCTGGGGGTTTTCCGTGTTTAAGGTTCTCAGCAAAACTCTTCACAGCAAGGCCCGGCCGTGAGCCCGGGAATGGAAGCGGTCACTGCCTTCAGCGGCTCCATGCCGGGGCAGATCCTGTTGGCCCTCGGGCAGACCATCGTGGTGGTCTGTGTCTGCTTCGACATGGTCCGCGAGTTGTCCGTCCCGAGGTCGCACCGGCGCTTCGTGGCCAGCACTGTCTTCCGGACCCTGGCCATCCCGTCGGTCATGGCCAACGCGCTGACGGTCTTCATCGCGCTGGTGGTGTCGTCCTGGGTGGACGTGGTGATGGGCATGTTCGTGCTGATGGCCATCGTTTTCCGCTTCCACTACAACAAGGACGAGGACAACTGGTGGAAGGGGAAGGGAAAGAAGCTCGCCCGCTGGGCCCGCCGGCAGTTCGCCGGCCGGCCATCCACTGCCCCGGCCATGGGCTAGCAATCCCGGGACCGGGGCAATTTCCGGCCAGAAACCCTAACCGTTGATGACCTGCGGGACGCCGAGGGCCTTGAGGCCTTCGACGCCGAACTCCACCCCGTAGCCGGACTGTTTCGCGCCGCCGAACGGGATGCGGGGGTCCACGGCGCCGTGCCGGTTGATCCACACGGTGCCGGCCTGGATGCGGGCTGCGACGTCGCGGGCGGCCTTCAGGTCCGCGGACCAGACGGAGGCGCCCAGTCCGACGTCGAGCCCGTTTGCCATCTCCACCGCTTCGTCGATGGTGCTGTAGCGGATGATCGGCAGGGCCGGGCCGAACTGTTCCTCGGCCACCAGCGGGTTGTCGTTGGCGATGTCCGCCACCAGGGTGGTGGGGTAGAAGTAGCCGGGCTGGCTGGTGTCCGGGTTGCCACCGAGCAGGACGCGTGCTCCGGAAGCCCTTGCTGCCTCCACGAGGTTCGCCACGACGTCGTACTGGGCTTTGTTCTGCAGCGGGCCCAGGACGTTGTTCTCGTCCAGGCCGTTGCCCATGGGCATGGCTTTGGCCACGGCGGTGAGTTCTTCGCAGACGGCATCGTAAATGTCGTCGTGGACGTAGAGGCGCTTGAGCGCGGCGCAGGTCTGTCCGGTATTCAGGAACGCGCCCCAGAAGATGTCCTGGGCGATGGCCTTGGGGTCGGCATCGGGCAGGACGATGCCGGCGTCGTTGCCGCCCAGTTCCAGGGTGAGCCGCTTGACGGTGTCCGCGGAGGACTTGATGATGGTGCGGCCGGTGGCGGTGGAGCCGGTGAACATGACCTTGCCGATCGCCGGGTGTCCGGCCAGCCGGGCGCCTACGTCGCGGCCGCCGGAGACCACGGTCAGGAGGCCTTCCGGGAGTTCCTCATTAATGACCTTGACCAGCGCCAGGACGGAAAGCGGCGTGTACTCGGAGGGCTTTACCACCACGGCGTTGCCCATCCGCAGGGCCGGGGCGAGCTGCCAGACGGCGATCATCATGGGCCAGTTCCAGGGACCGATGGCGCCGACGACGCCGATGGGCCGGTAGTGCAGTTCGGCGCGGGTTTCGCCGTCGTCCACGATGGTTTCCGGTTCCAGCGGCAGGCCGGCGGTGGCGCGGAGCCACGCGACGCAGGCGCCGACTTCGAAGCGGGCGTTGGGGCCGTTGAGGGGTTTGCCCTGCTCGCGGGAGAGCAAGCGGGCGAGTTCCTCGGCGGAGCGTTCGACGGCGTCGGCTGCTTTGAGGAGCGCGGCGGACCGGGCGTCGTGGCCCAGGGCAGCCCACGCGGGCTGGGCGGCGGCGGCGGCGGACACGGCACTTTCCAGGTAGTCGAGTTCGTGGATGGGGGCTTCGCCCACAGCTTCGCCGGTGGCCGGGTCAAAGATGGTCCGGCCGGAGCCGGCGGCGGGGGCAACGGACGCGAGAAGCGCATCATAGGTTTCCAAGGGATACTCCACTTCGAGTAGGCAAGGACGCCAGCCGGTCGGCGTAGCGGGTTACTCACAGTGTGGTTGGCAACCCGGTCGAGGCTCTTGTCTTTGTGCGCAGAGCGCTTGTTCGGTAGCGAACGCAATGTCACGCCCAGCACGCTTTTGCGCACCGGACGGTGTCGGGACCCCGTGTTTCCGGGGTCCCGACGCCGAAGGTGGGCTTGAAGGGTGCCGTGCGTGACGCCGTCGTACCCGGCGGTTATCCGGCGTAGGGGTCTGCGATGCCGATGTATTGGGTGGTGGTGTATTCGGCGATGCCTTCGGAGCCGCCTTCGCGGCCGAGGCCGGATTGTTTGACGCCGCCGAAGGGTGCTGCGGCGTTGGAGATGACGCCGGCGTTGAACCCGACCATGCCGAATTCGATCTGCTCGGCCACACGAAGGAGGCGGTTGAAATCCTTGCTGTAGAGGTAGGACGCGAGCCCGTACTCACTGGCGTTGGCGAGTGTGATGGCTTCTTCGTCAGTGGTGAAGGTGGTGATGGGGGCGACGGGTCCGAAGATTTCCTGGCCCAGGATCGCAGCGTCGTTGGGGACGTTGGCCAGGACGGTGGGCTGGTAGAAGTAGCCGGGCCCGTCCACGGGGGCGCCGCCGGTGACGGCCACGGCTCCGGCGTCGACTGCCGCTGATACCAGGGCGTGGACGTCGTCGCGGGCGCCGCCGTCGATGAGCGGCCCGACCTGTGTGCCGGGGTGGGTGCCGCGGCCGGTGGTCAGGGCGCCCATGGCGGTGGCGAACTTGCGGGTGAATTCCTGGGCGACGGTTTCGTGGACGAGGAAGCGGTTGGCTGCGGTGCAGGCTTCGCCCATGTTCCGCATCTTCGCCGCCATGGCCCCTTCGACGGCGGCGTCGAGGTCGGCGTCCTCGAAGACGATGAAGGGGGCGTTGCCGCCGAGTTCCATGGAGGTCCGCAGCACGTTCTGCGTGGCGTCGGCCATGAGCCGTTTCCCGACCGGGGTAGAGCCGGTGAAGGAGACCTTCCGGAGGCGGGAGTCCTTCAGCAGCGGCCCGGAAACCCCTGAGGCGGAGGAGGACGCGACGACGTTGAGGACCCCGGGCGGGAGGCCGGCGTCGAGCATGGTCTGCGCGAAGTACTGGGCCGTGAGAGGGGTCAGCTTCGCAGGCTTCAACACCATGGTGCAGCCGGCGGCCACTGCCGGGGCGACTTTGCGGGTGGCCATGGCCAGGGGGAAGTTCCAGGGGGTGATGAGCAGGCAGGGGCCGACGGGTTTGTGCTGGACCAGGATCTTGTTCTTGCCCTCGGGGGTGGTGAGGTAGCGGCCGTAGTCCCGGACGGTTTCTTCGGAGAACCAGCGGAGGAACTCCGCCCCGTAGGTGACCTCGCCGCGGGCCTCGGCCAGGGGTTTGCCCATTTCGAGGGTCATCAGCAGGGCGAAGTCCTCGACCCGTTCGGTGACCAGGTCAAAGGCGCGGCGCAGGATCCCGGACCGTACCCGCGGCGCGGTCCGCGCCCAGGACGCCTGGGCAGCATCGGCTGAATCCAGCGCAGCAATAGCGTCGTCGCTGGTGGCTGAGGCGAGGGTGGCGAGTACCTCCCCGGTGGCGGGGTCGTTCACATCGAACGTGCCGCCGTCGGACGCCTCGCGCCACTGACCGTTGATGAGCAGGCCGGTAGGGACGGAAGCCAGGAGCGAGGCTTCATGCTCCGGCGAGAAGGCAGGGGAGATCGCAGAAAGTGTCATCAGAAGTCCTTTGGAAGGGAAAGTCAGTAACTGGCGGGGGTGCCGCCGTCGGCAGGTTTGATGTACTTGGCGGCGAGGGCTTCGGAGCCGCGGGCGAGGAGGGCGACGTCGGCCCCAACCAGGATGAAGTCGGCACCGTTCGCGAGGTAGTGCGTGGCGGTGTCCGGGTTGAAGGCGTTCACCCCGGCGGGCTTTCCGGCCGCCCTCGCGGCGGACAGGCAGTGGTCGACGGCGGCACGCACCTCCGGGTGTTCCTGCTGTCCCAGCAGGCCCATGGAGGCGGCGAGGTCTGATGGGCCGATGAACACCGCGTCGACGCCGTCGACCTTGAGGATGTCCTCGACAGCCTCGACGGCGGCGGTGGATTCGATCTGGACGGTGACGCTGATGGTCTCGTTGGCGCGGGCCAGGTAGTCGGGGACCCGGTTCCAGCGGGCGGCGCGGGCCAGGGCGGACCCCACCCCGCGGACTCCCTGCGGCGGGTAGCGGGTGGCCGCCACCGCGGCTTCCGCCTCTGCCACCGAGTTGACCATGGGGACCAGCAGGTTCTGCACGCCAAGGTCCAGGTACTGCTTGATCATTACGGTGTCCTTCACGGGCGGCCGGACCAGGGTGTGGACCGGGTAGCCGTTGACGGCCTGGAGCTGGGCCAGGATGGATTCGAGCCCGTTGGGGCTGTGCTCGGCATCCACCAGGAGCCAGTCCAGGCCGGACCCGGCGCACAGTTCCGCGACCAGCGGGCTGCCGGAACACACCCACATACCTGCCAGCGGGCGGTCCGCCTGGGCCAACGCGGACCGGAAGGTGTCCTCTACTCGAAACGGCATGTCACGCTCCCCAGGGGTCCGTAGTCGGCGTGGACGGTATCGCCCTTGTAGACCCACATGGGCCGGGTAAAGGACCCGGCCAGGATGATGTCCCCGGCCTTCAGGGCGTCGCCGTGGGCGGCGATCTTGTTGGCCAGCCAGTGGACCCCATTGGCGGGATGGTCCAGGACGCCGGCCGCCACGCCGGTTTCCTCCACGGTCTGGTTCTTGTACAGGATGGCGGAGACCCAACGAAGGTCCACAGTGTCCGGCTTCACCGGGTTGCCGCCGATCACCATGGCACCCATCGCGGCGTTGTCCGAGATGGTGTCCACGATGGTCCGGCCCTCCATCTCAATCCGGGAATCCAGGATCTCGAGGGCCGGAACCACGTAGTCGGTGGCCTTCAGGACATCGAAAATGGTCACGCCCGGGCCTTTGAGTCCATCCTTTAATACGAACGCCAGCTCCACCTCCACCCGCGGATGGGTGTACTTGTCCCACTCCACGGAGCAGCCGGTCTCCAGCACCATGTCATCGAAGATGGCGCCGTAGTCAGGTTCGGTGATGCCGGTGGCGGCCTGCATCGCCTTGGACGTGAGGCCGATCTTGCGCCCCACCAGCGTCCGGCCGGCGTCCTCGTTGCGGCGGCGCCACAGCTGCTGCACGGCGTAGGAGTCCTCCACCGTCATCTCCGGATAGCGGGCCGTCAGGCGGGGAACAGGGGTGCGGGTCCGGCCGGCTTCCACCAGCTCGTCCGCGATGGCCTCAATCGTCTTTGGCTCCAGCATGGTCAGACCTGGACTCCCAGCTTGAAGCCCTCAGCGGCTTCGCCTTCGGGCTTGCGGGTGTAGGAGAAGCCGTCGGCGCCCACGGTCACGGCCATCTCGGACTTTTCCTCGCGGACGATGACCGGCTGGGGGTTGCCGTCCAGGTCCAGGACCAGGGAGGCTTCGGTGTACCAGGACGGGACCACGGGGTTGCCCCACCAGTCGCGGCGCTGGTTGTCGTGGACGTCCCAGGTGATGGTGGGGTTGTCCGGGTCGCCGGTGTAGTAGTCCTGGGTGTAGATCTCGATGCGGTGGCCGTCCGGGTCCAGGATGTAGAGGTAGAAGGCGTTGGAGACGCCGTGCCGGCCGGGGCCGCGTTCGATCCGGTCGCTGATGCGCAGGGCGCCCATCTTGTCGCAGATCTGGATGATGTTGTGCTTCTCGTGCGTGGCGAACGCGACGTGGTGCATGCGGGGGCCGTTGCCGCCGGTCAGGGCGGTGTCATGGACGGTCTGCTTGCGGTGCATCCAGGCGGCGTAGGTGACGCCGTCGGCATCCTTGATGTCCTCGGAGACGCGGAAGCCCAGGTCCTCCAGGTACTTGCGGCCCTTGGGGACATCCGGGGTGACCTGGTTGAAGTGGTCCAGCCGGACCAGTTCACCGGCGGAGTAGAGGTCGTAGCGCTGGGTGAGCCGCTCCACGTGCTCCACGTCGTAGAAGAACTCGTACGGGAAGCCCAGCGGGTCCTCCACACGGACGGAGTCGCCCACGCCCTTCGTGAAGCCGTCCTTGCGGCGCTCCACCCGGCAGCCGAGCTCCTTGTAGTAGGCCTCCGCGGCGTCCACCTCGGCGGGGGACTTCACGCGGTAGGCGAAGGCCGCGACGGCGGCGACCGGGCCCTTGCGCAGCACCAGGTTGTGGTGGATGAACTCCTCCAGGGAGCGCAGGTAGATGTTGTTCTCGTCCTCCTCGGTGACGTGCAGGCCCAGGACGTCGACGTAGAACTCGCGGGACCTGGCGAGGTCGGTGACCACGATCTCCATGTAGGCGCAGCGGACGATGTCCGGAGCCGGGACGGTGGGGGTGGGGACGAAGTTGGTCATTGGAGTCTCTCTTCTTTGAAAGGGGGCGTGGAAAGTACGACGGCGGCCGGCTGGCTTAGGCGCCGAATTTGGGGGTGTGGACGGTGCCGAGGGTGATGTGCACGGCTTGCTGGTCGGTGTAGAAGTCGATGGAGCGGTAGCCGCCTTCGTGGCCCAGGCCCGAGGCCTTGACGCCGCCGAACGGCGTGCGCAGGTCGCGGACGTTGTGGCTGTTCAGCCACACCATGCCGGCCTCGACGTTCTGCGAGAAGTTGTGGGCGCGGGTCAGGTTCTGGGTCCAGATGTAGGCAGCCAGGCCGTACTTGGTGTTGTTCGCCAGGGCGAGGGCTTCGTCGTCGTTCTCGAACGGGGTGATGGCCACGACCGGTCCGAAGATCTCCTCCTGGAAGATCCGGGCGTCGGGGGCGACGTCGGCAAACACGGTGGGTGCGATGTAGTTGCCTTCCGGCAGGTGGTCGGGGCGGCCGCCGCCGGCGAGGAGCCGGCCTTCGGACTTGCCGATCTCCACGTAGGAGGCCACCTTTTCGTAGTGCTCCGGGTGTACCAGGGCGCCCACCTGGGTCTTGGGGTCGTGCGGATCGCCCACCACGATGTTCTTGGCCCGGGCGGCGTACTTTTCACAGAATTCGTCGTAGATGGCGCGTTCCACGAGGATGCGCGAGCCGGCGGTGCAGCGCTCGCCGTTGAGGGAGAAGACGCCGAAGAGGGCGGAGTCAATGGCGGCGTCCAGGTCGGCGTCGGCGAAGACGACGCAGGGGGACTTGCCGCCGAGCTCCATGGAGAGGCCCTTGAGGTTGGTGGCGGCGTTCCGGAAGATCGTCTGGCCGGTGGTGGTCTCCCCGGTGAAGGAGATCAGCGGGACGTCCGGGTGCTTGACCAGGGCGTCGCCTGCTTCCTCGCCCAGGCCGTTGACCAGGTTGAAGACGCCATCGGGCAGGCCGGCGTCCTTGAAGATGGTGGCCCACAGGGAGGCGGAGAGCGGGGTGAACTCGGCCGGCTTCAGGACCACGGTGTTGCCGGTGGCCAGGGCCGGGGCCAGCTTCCAGGATTCGAGCATGAACGGGGTGTTCCACGGGGTGATCAGGCCGGCCACGCCGATCGGCTTCCGGTTCACGTAGTTGATCTGGGAGCCGGGGACCTTCATGGCGTCGTCGAACTGGGCCACGATGAGGTCAGCGAAAAAGCGGAAGTTCTCGGCGGCGCGGAGGGCCTGGCCCTTGGCCTGGGTAATCGGCAGGCCGGTATCGAAGGTTTCGAGTTCCGCGAGGCGGGCTTCCTGGGCTTCGACGGCGTCGGCGATCCTGTTCAGGACTCGGGCACGCTCGCGCGGCTTCATCTTCGGCCAGGGACCGTTCACGAACGCTTCGCGGGCTGCGGCGACGGCGAGGTCGATGTCTTCTTTCTGGCCGGCGGCGGCGGTGGCGTAGTTCCGGTTGGAGACCGGGTCCAGGACGTCGAAGGTCTTGCCGCCCACGGAGTCAACGAACTGGCCGTTGATGTAGTGCTGGATGTGAGTGGGCAGGTCCTCAGGGACGTAGTGCTTGGCGGTTTCTACTGAGGTCGTCATCGTTGAAGTCCTTACTGGTGCTTGGCTTGGGCGAGATATGCGTCAAGGGTGGCGGCCCGGTGCTGGCGGGCGGCTTTTTCGATCTGCTCTGCGTCGGCTCCGGTTTCAATGAGCTTCAGCAGGTTTTCGTGCTCGTCCACGGAGTCGCGGGCGCGGCCCGGGACGAAGCGGAACGTGGAGGACCGGAGTGCGGCGAGCCTGTTCCAGCCGCGGTGCACCAGGTCCAGGATGTGCGGGTTGGGGCAGTGCTCGAACAGGACGCTGTGGAAGTCCTGGTTGAGCTGCGTGAACCGGACCGGGTCGAAGTGGTCCAGGCATGCGCGCATCTCCTCGTTCACGGCGCGGGCCCGGGCCACGGCCGCGGGATCGATCAGCGGGGCGGACAGCGCGGTGGCTGCGCCCTCCACGATGCTGAGGGTCTGCATCGTGTACAGGTACTCGGTGGGGTCAATCCCCGCGACGGTGGCGCCCACGTTGCGTTCGAACGTCACCAGGCCCTCTGCTTCGAGCCGGCGGATGGCTTCGCGGACCGGGACCACGCTGAACCCCAGGTCCTTGGCGATGGAGCCAAGGACCAGCCGGTAGCCGGGAGTGTAGGCGCCTTCCACGATCCGGGCCTTGACGGCCTGGTAGGCCTGCTCGGACTTGCTGCCGGCAACCATGGTGGCCTCACTCATTGTTGCCTGCCCATTCCTTGTACCGTGCCTGCCATTCGGAGTTCATGGGGTAGAGGCCGTCAACGCTGTAGCCCTGCTTGACCATCTCGAAGATGAAGGTCTCTTCCTTTTCCTGCTGGATGCAGTCCGCCACCAGTTCTTCGGCGATGGCCGGGGGGATCACCAGGATGCCGTCGGAATCGGCCACGATGATGTCGCCGGGCTGCACGGTGGCACCGCCGCAGGCAATGGTGATGTCCGTGTCCCACGGGATGTGGCGGCGCCCCAGCACCGCGGGATGCGGGTTGGCGAAGTAGGTGGGCATCTCCAGGCCGGCCACGGCGGAGTAGTCGCGGACGCCACCGTCGGTGATGATGGCCGCGGCGCCGCGGACCTGGGCCCGGAGGGCCAGGATGTCGCCCACGGTGCCGGTTCCTTTTTCACCGCGGGCTTCCATCACCAGGATTTCGCCCTCGTTGACGGAGTCGATGGCCTTCTTCTGGGCGTTGAAGCCGCCGCCGTGCGTTTTGAACAGGTCCTCGCGGTTGGGAACGTAACGGAGGGTGCGGGCCACGCCCACCACCCGGCGGTCCGGGCGGGTGGCCTGCAGCCCGTCGATGCTGACGTTGTTCAGGCCGCGCTTGCGCATCTGGGAGGACAGTGTGGCGGTGGCGACGGACTCGAGCTTGGCTTTCAGTTCCGGGGTGAGGACGGGTTCGACGGCGGCGAGGCCCGCTGCTTCACGGGACCCGTAGGCTTCCTCCCGCTGCAGGTCATCGACCTTGGGTTGGGCACCAAAGTCCGCGAACGCCGTCGTTCCCTGCTCCACGGTGGTGGCCAGGCGTCCGGTGGTGAGGCTGCCATCAAGCGTGCCCACCTCGACTTCCAGGACGTCGCCGGGTGCGGCAACGGAGGCGCCGGCGGGGGTACCGGTGAGGATGATGTCGCCCTCCTCGAGGGTGAGGAGCTGGGAGAGGTCCGCGATGAGCCGGGCGAACGGGAAGAGCAGGTCTTCGGTGGTGTCGTCCTGGACCAGGTCCCCGTTGTGCCAGGTGCGGATGCGCAGTTTGGAAGGGTCGACGGCGTCTGCCGGGATCAGTGCCGGGCCCACCGGGGTGAACCCGTCGCCGCCCTTGGACCGGAGGTTGGAGCCCTTGTCCGCGTAGCGGAGGTCGTAGACGCCGAGATCGTTGCTGGCGGTGACGGCTGCGACGTGGCTCCAGGCGTCCTCGATCGAAACGCGGCGGGCGGCTTTGCCGATCACCAGGGCGATCTCGCCCTCGTAGCCGAGCAGTTCGCAGCCGGCGGGCCGCTCCACGGGGCTTCCGCCCAGTGCCAGCGAGCTGGAAGGCTTGAGGAAATAGGACGGCTGGGCCGGGGTGCGGCCCCGCTGTGCGGCCCGGCTGGGGTAGTTGATGTGCACTGCGACCACCTTGCGTGCTGCCGCCAGGGTGTCGCCGTTGACCTGCTCCAAAGCCATCTCCTCATCAGGTACGAAATCGTATACGATCACTATTACCCATCCCGAGCTAGTCGTCAACCCCCGGTTTTCCGGGCTTTTGGCGGCCGGACCGACGGTACTTGTCGCCCGGATCACATCGAGCGTACAGTTGAAACCAAGTTTCTAGTTTTCGATTATCGAACCTTGTGTTCTCATATGGAACACAGTCCCAGCGATAGCCATCCACAACGAAGTGAGGAAAGCCCGTGCAGTTCCACCACCACGGATACGTATCCGGTGACCCGCGAGTCCAGCCGGCGGCCGGCGTCGGCCTTAACCGCCCCGAGGAACTTCCCGACGAAGTGGACGTCCTCATCGTGGGTACCGGACCTGCCGGCATGCTCGCCGCGGCCCAGCTGTCCATGTTCCCCAGCGTGACCACCCGCATCATCGAACGCCGTCCCGGCAGGCTCGCCATCGGGCAGGCTGACGGCATCCAGGCGCGCAGCGTGGAGACGTTCCAGGCCTTCGGCTTCGCGGAGCGGATCATCGCCGAGGCGTACCGCATCACCGAAATGGCCTTCTGGAAGCCGGATCCCGCCAACCATGCGAACATCATCCGGACCGCCCGGGCCGTGGATGACGAGATGGGCATCAGTGAGTTCCCGCACCTGATCGTCAACCAGGCCCGCGTGCTCGACTACTTCGCCGAGTACATGGCCAACGCTCCCACCCGGATGAAGCCTGACTACGGCTATGACTTCCAGGGACTGACGGTGACCGGTGAAGGCAATTACCCGGTAACGGTGACGCTCCGGCACACATCAGGCCCAGATGAAGGCCATGACCGTGTTGTCCGCGCGAAGTACGTCGTGGGAGCGGACGGTGCGCGCAGCAAGGTGCGCCAGGCCATCGGCTGCACGCTCGCCGGTGACCAGGCCAACCATGCCTGGGGCGTCATGGACGTGCTTGCCGTCACCGACTTCCCGGACATCAGGACCAAGTGCGCCATCCAGGGTGCCGAAGGCAGCATCCTGCTGATCCCGCGCGAAGGCGGCCACCTGTTCCGCATGTACGTGGACCTGGGCGAAGTGGACCCCGCCAGCCAGCACTCGGTCCGCGAGACCACCATCGAGCAGATCATCGCCAAGGCCAACGCGATCCTCCACCCCTACACGCTGGACGTCCGGAACGTGGCATGGCACAGCGTGTACGAGGTGGGCCACCGGCTTACGGACAGGTTCGACGACGTCCTGCCGGCCGAGCGCGGCACGCGCACCCCGCGGGTGTTCATCACCGGCGATGCCTGCCACACCCACAGCGCCAAAGCCGGCCAGGGCATGAACGTGTCCATGCAGGACGGCTTCAACATCGCCTGGAAGCTGGGCCACGTGCTCGAAGGCCGCAGCCCCGAGAGCCTGCTCACCACGTATTCCGAGGAACGGCAGGTGGTGGCCAAGAACCTCATCGACTTCGACAAGGAATGGTCCACCATGATGGCCAAGAAGCCGGAGGAGTTCGAGCACCCATCCGATCTTGAGGACTTCTACGTGCAGACCGCCGAATTCCCGGCCGGCTTCATGACGCAGTACACGCCGTCCCTGATCGTTGGCACCCCTGACCATCAGGACCTGGCCACCGGGTTCCCGGTGGGCAAGCGCTTCAAGTCGGCCCCCGTGGTCCGGGTGGGGGACACCAACCCCCTCCACCTGGGCCACCACGCCACCGCTGACGGCCGCTGGCGGATCTACGTCTTCGCCGATCCCGCCCTGCCGAGCACCAGCTCGGCAACGGACAGGCTGGCGGACTGGTTCGCGAAATCGCCGGAGTCCCCGCTGGCCGCGACGCCCGCCGGCGCCGACCCTGACGCGTGGTTCGACCTGAAGGTCATCTACCAGCAGCCGCACACCGCCGTCGACATCAATGCCGTGCCCGCCGTGTTCAAGCCGCTGGTGGGGCCCTTCAAGCTGACCGACTACGAGAAGGTGTATGCCACCGATCCGAAGGCTGACATCTTCGACCTTCGCGGCGTGGACCGTTCCGGAGCTGTGGTGGTGGTCCGTCCGGACCAGTACGTGGCCAACGTGCTGCCGTTGACGGCAACCACGGAACTCGGCGCGTTCTTCGCGCCCGTGTTGAAGGCCGCCCCCGCGGCGCCGCGTCAGGCGGTGTCGGCTGCGGCCCGGTAGTCGGCCGCGGCGTACACGCCGAGGATCCGTACCTCGGTGGTGAAGAAGTCCAGTTCCTCGAGGGCCAGCTTCAGCGGCAGGTCCTCGGGGTGGCCTTCGACGTCGGCCATGAACATGGTGGCGGCGAACTCGTTGCCCACCATGTAGCTTTCCAGGCGGGTCATGTTCACGCCGTTGGTGGCGAACCCGCCGAGTGCCTTGTACAGGGCGGACGGGACGTTGCGGACGCGGAACACGAAGCTGGTGACGGCCGGACCGGGAAGTTCGTCCTTGGCCGGAAGCGTCTTTTCGCGGGCCAGGACCACGAAGCGGGTGGTGTTGGAGGGGTCGTCCTCCACCCGGGAGGCCAGGACCTCAAGTCCGTAGATCTGGGCTGCCAGCGGCGGCGCGAGCGAGAGTTTGCGGGGATCGTTCCACTCCGCCACTTCCCGGGCGGACCCGGCGGTGTCGCCGGCGATGACGGGCTTGAGGCCATGGTCGCGGATCAGCTTCCGGCACTGGCCCAGGGCGTGGATGTGGCTGTGCACCTCGGTGGCGCCTTCGATGGTGCTGCCCGGGATGCCCAGCAGGTCGAAGTGGATGGGCAGGAAGTACTCGCCCACGATCTGAAGGCTGGACTGCGGCAGCAGGATGTGGATATCAGCCACCCGCCCGGCGATCGAGTTCTCGATGGGGATCATGGCGAGCTCCGCCTCGCCGCTTGCCACCAGCTCAAAGGCATCCTCGAAGCTGGCGCACGGCACGCTCTCCATGTCCGGGAACATTTGCTGACACGCGATGTTGGAGTTGGCGCCGGGCTCACCCTGGTACGCAATCTTGGAGGCCATGATCCGTATGGTTTCACGCCCCGGCGCCAGCTCCCAATTACTGCGGCGTAACGCGCAGCCAGAGGTACTGCCGGGGCAGGAGGGTGACGCCGTCATCCAACTGCAGGGCTGCTTCGGAGAGAAGGTCGACGGCGGCAGGGGAGAACCCGCTGAACGTTTCCGCCGGGAGGGTCTTGGCGGAGTCGCTGAAGTTGGCCAGGACCAGGATGACGGGGCCGCCCTCCGTCGCGCCCGGCCGCTGGTAGCCGAGCACTGCGCGGTTATTGGTGCCGAAATCGATCAGCGTGGTCCCGGCCAGTCCGGGGGTGCTGGTCCGGACCTCGATCATCCGCTTCAGCCCGGCGTACACCGCGCCTTCCGGTGTGGCCGGGTCCAGGCGGCGGGCGTACTGCTCCGCGGGAAAATGCGGCCGGTGCACCCACCGGCTGTCCTCCTCGTGGCCAGGTTCCGAGGCGTAGGCGTAGTCGTTGACCTGCCCCACCTCGTCGCCCAGGTACAGCAGCGGGACGCCGCCGGTGCTGAAGGGCACCGAATGGGCCAGGAGGATCCGTTCCACGGCCTCGGCCGGGTCAACCTCCATCCCGCACAGGGACGCCGTCGTGCCTGAAATCCTGCAGTCGCCGGTCTTGGGGTTGTCCTGGAAGGGGACGCCGCGGGCAAAGCTGCCGGGAAACCGGTTGACGTAGAAGGAGTTCAGGAAGCGCCGGTGGTCGAAGCCGTTGATGCCCAGTTCGGCCGCGTCCTCGTCCGCGAAGGTCCAGCCGATGTCGTCATGGCTGCGGACGTAGTTCACCCACGCGGTGCCGGCCGGGATGTTGTGCCGCCGGTGCAGTGCCTGGGCCAGGAGCGAGGCATCCCGCGTGGCCAGGGATTCCCAGATGAGCGCCATCTGCAGCGGGTTGTAGGAAAGCTGGCATTCCTTGCGGTCGATGTAGAGGGCCACCTCGTCCGGGTGCACGATCGCCTCGGACTTGAACAGCAGCGACGGCGCCGCCAGCCGGCACACCGCGTTGAAGGCCCGGAGCAGCGTGTGCGCCTGCGGGAGGTTCTCGCAGGGGGTGCCCAGCTGCTTCCAGATGAATGCCACCGCATCCATCCGCAGGATGTCCACGCCCTGGTTGGCGAGGAACAGCATCTCGGCAGCCATGGCCCGGAAGACCTCCGGGTTGGAGTAGTTCAGGTCCCATTGGTAGGTGTGGAACGTGGCCCAGACCCAGCGGCCATCATCAATCCGGATAAAGGATCCGGGGTGGTTTTCCGGGAAGATCTCGCGCACGTTCGCTTCGAAGGCGTCCGGCATGGTCCGGTCCGGGAAGATCCAGTAGTAGCCGCTGTATTCCGGATCGCCCGCGGCCGCCTTGCGGGCCCACTCGTGCTCGTCCGACGTGTGGTTGAAGATGAAGTCCACCACCAGGCTGATGCCGTTGTCCCTCAGTTCCGCTGCCAGGGAGCGCAGCTGCTCCATGGTGCCCAGCTTCGGGTTCACCTCACGGTAGCTGGAGACCGCATACCCCCCATCCGAGTGTGGTTCCGGCGCCAGGAAGAGCGGCATGAGGTGCAGGTAGGTGAGGCCAAGCTCCCTGAAGTACGGGATGCGCTTCCGGACCCCTTCCAGGCTTTCGGCATAGCGGTCCACGTAGCAGACGCCGCCCAGCATCCGGTTGGACTGGAACCAGTCCGGGTTTTCCTCCCGCCCGGCGTCCAGGACCTTCAGCTCCGCCGGCCGTTCCTGCCAGGACCGGGCGCTCTGCACCACCAGCGCAGCGAGCTGGTCCAGCCAGTCCGTCCGGTCACCGTACAGGGAATGGAAAAGGCTGCGGAGGGTGGGGAAGTGCCCATAGAAGCGGCGGTCGAAATCAGGGTCGGGGCGCAGCCCCCTGCTGCTCTCCGCCGCCAGCACCGCCAGGACATGCCGCCGGGCTTCTTCGTCCTCGTTGACCAATCCCTGCATGTCCGCCTGTCCCTCCCGAACTTCCCGCCGGAACATTCGGCGGCGCTTGTACGGAAGTATTCCACGTCACATGCGGGCGGCGCCTGTTGGCGCGGGCTGCCTAAAGCACGTTGCGGATGGCCTGCTCGAAACTGGTGACATGCTCCAGGGCGAGCTTGCCGGCCCGGTCCGCGTCGCCGTCGGCCACTGCCTCCAGCAGTTCAACGTGCTCGGCAATGTGGGACGCGACGGACGGTACTTTTTCCAGCACCATGCACCAGATGCGCGTGGCCAGGTTGTCGTAGCGGATCAGGACGTCCTCGAGGTGCGCATTGGCGGCGGCCCGGTAGATCAGCCGGTGGACCTTGATGTCGTACCGCATGAGGTCGTAGGCATCGTCGTCATCGCCCATGGTGGAAATCGCTGCCGCGGTTTCGCGGATTTCCGTCCGCAGTGCCGGCGTTGCCAGCTTGGCGGCGCGGCGGGCGGCCAGAGGTTCCAAGGACTCGCGCAGCTCTGAGACGTCTGCCAGTTCGGTGATGTCGACGATGGTGGCGAACGTTCCGCGGCGGGGATAGGACACCACCAGGTGGTCGCTTTCCAGCCGCTTGAGGGCTTCCCGGACCGGCGTGCGGCCGATCCCCAGTTCGGCGGCCAGCTTGCCGTCGTTGATCGCCTCGCCCGGCCTGATGTCCAGCATGATGAGCCGGTCCCGGAGGTGCCGGTAGGCCTGTTCGGAGAGTGAGAGGTCCCCGTCGCCGGCCAGGTGGTTCTCTAATGTGACGCTCATTTCGAGCCTTCCCAGGAGTGCTATTGACGTCCAAGTGATCTGGAACATACTATTACGACAGTTCTAATATATCAGTTACAGATCAGTTATAGGTCAGTAACTCCGAAGGGCTCAGAAGGAGAACAATGCAGGACGTACTGAACGCCTCGCTCGCCACGGTCGACGCCGACGTCGCCGCCGCTGTGGCACAGGAACTGCACCGCCAGCAGTCCACCCTGGAAATGATTGCGTCGGAGAACTTTGCTCCGACCGCCGTGATGGAAGCCCAGGGCTCGGTGCTCACCAACAAGTACGCCGAGGGATACCCGGGCAAGCGCTACTACGGCGGCTGCGAGCACGTGGACGTCATCGAACAGCTCGCCATTGACCGCGTGAAGGCACTGTTCGGTGCCGAGTTCGCCAACGTGCAGCCGCACTCCGGCGCCCAGGCCAACGCCGCCGCCATGTTCGCCCTGCTGAACCCGGGCGACACCATCCTGGGCCTCTCCCTGGCCCACGGCGGACACCTCACCCACGGCATGAAGATCAACTTCTCCGGCAAGCTCTACAACGTGGTTCCCTACCACGTCCGCGAGGAAGACCTTCGGATCGATATGGCCGAGGTGGAAGCGCTGGCCCTGGAACACAAGCCCAAGCTGATCGTTGCCGGCTGGTCCGCGTACTCCCGCCAGCTGGACTTCGCCGAGTTCCGCCGCATCGCGGACCTCGTGGGCGCGTACCTGATGGTGGACATGGCCCACTTCGCCGGCCTGGTAGCCGCCGGGCTGCACCCCAACCCCGTCCCGTACGCGGATGTGGTCACCACCACCACCCACAAGACCCTGGGCGGCCCCCGCGGCGGCGTCATCCTGGCCAAGGAAGAGTACGCCAAGAAGATCAACTCCGCCGTCTTCCCGGGCCAGCAGGGTGGCCCGCTGGAGCACGTTGTCGCCGCCAAGGCCGTGGCCTTCAAGCTCGCAGCAGCCCCCGAATTCAAGGAACGGCAGGAGCGCGTACTGGAAGGCGCCAGGCTGCTGGCCGACCGCCTCCTCCAGGAAGACGTCGCAGCCGCGGGCATTTCGGTTGTCAACGGCGGCACCGACGTCCACCTGGTCCTGGTGGACCTCCGCAACTCCGAACTGGATGGCCAGCAGGGTGAGGACGCGCTCCACCAGATCGGCATCACGGTCAACCGCAACGCCGTCCCCTTCGACCCCCGCCCGCCGATGGTTTCCTCCGGCCTCCGGATCGGCACCCCCGCCCTGGCCGCCCGCGGCTTCGGGGCCGCCGAATTCACCGAGGTTGCGGACATCATCGCCACGGCTCTGATCGCCTCCGCCGGCACGGGCACCCTCCCGGGGGACACCGCCGTCGGACTCCGCGCACGCGTGACCGCCCTGGCCGAAAAGTTCCCCCTCTACCCGCACCTCTCCGCCGACGCCAACCTGGCCGGCATCGAGGCAGACCTGATTGGAGCCGCACAGTGAGCGCCCCGCACCTTCCTGAGCACCCGGACTTCCTCTGGCGGAACCCGGAACCCAAGTCCTCCTACGACGCCGTGATCGTCGGCGGCGGCGGCCACGGCCTGGCCACCGCCTACTTCCTGGCCAAGAATCACGGCATGACCAACATCGCCGTCCTGGAAAAGGGCTGGCTGGCCGGTGGCAACATGGCGCGGAACACCACCATCATCCGCTCCAACTACCTCTGGGACGAGAGCGCCGCCATCTACGAGCACGCCCTCAAGCTCTGGGAAATCCTGCCCGAGGAACTCGAGTACGACTTCCTGTTCAGCCAGCGCGGCGTGATGAACCTGGCCCACACCCTGGGCGACGTGCGGGAAAGCATCCGTCGCGTCGGCGCCAACAAGCTCAACGGCGTGGACGCGGAATGGCTGGACCCGCAGCAGGTCAAGGAACTCTGCCCCATCCTGAACATCCGCGACAACATCCGGTACCCCGTCATGGGCGCCACCTACCAGCCCCGCGCCGGCATCGCCAAGCACGACCACGTGGCCTGGGCCTTCGCCCGCAAGTGCGACGAAATGGGCGTGGACATCATCCAGAACTGCGAGGTGACCGGCTTCCTGAAGGACGGCAACCGCGTCGTGGGCGTCAAGACCAACCGCGGCACCATCAACACCGAAAAGGTGGGCCTGGCCGCCGCCGGCCACAGCTCCGTCCTGGCCGAAATGGCCGGATTCCAGCTCCCCATCCAGTCCCACCCCCTGCAGGCACTGGTCTCGGAACTGCACGAGCCCGTCCACCCCACGGTGGTCATGTCCAACCACGTGCACGTCTATGTCTCCCAGGCGCACAAGGGCGAACTGGTCATGGGCGCCGGCGTGGACTCCTACAACGGCTACGGCCAGCGCGGCTCGTTCCACGTGATCGAGCAGCAAATGGCGGCCGCCGTCGAGCTCTTCCCCATCTTCGCCCGGGCCCACGTGCTCCGGACCTGGGGCGGGATCGTCGATACCACCCTGGACGCCTCACCGATCGTGGGCCTGACCCCCGTGGAGAACATGTTCGTGAACTGCGGCTGGGGTACCGGCGGGTTCAAGGGAACCCCTGCCGCGGGCATGACCTTCGCCCACACCATTGCCACCGGCGCCCCGCACCAGCTGAACAAGCCGTTCTCGCTGGAACGCTTCGAAACCGGCGCCCTCATCGACGAACACGGCGCTGCCGCCGTGGCCCACTAGCCGCCGCCACCAGAAAAGGACTAACGCACATGCTGCTGATCCCATGCCCCAACTGCGGCCCGCGGGACGAAACCGAATTCCACTACGGGGGACAGGCTCACGTTCCGTACCCCGAGAACCCCAACGAGCTGAGCGACACGGAGTGGTCCCGCTACCTCTTCTACCGGGAGAACCCCAAAGGCATCTTCGCCGAGCGCTGGGTCCACAGCACCGGCTGCCGCCAGTGGTTCAACATGCTCCGCGACACCGTGAGCTATGACATCAAAGCTGTCTACCCGATGGGGGCGAAGCGGCCCGACCGCTCCCCGGAAGGTGCACCCGAAACCGGGACCGCCAGCACCGGCCCTGACAGCACCACCACGGGAAGTGCGGCACCCAGCACCTCCGCCACGAGCATCCTCAGCACCACCGCCCCGGAAGGAGCGACCAAGTGACCTCCCAGAACGCCCGCCTGGCTACCGGCGGCCGCATCGACCGCACCATCTCCTGGCGCTTCACCGTGGACGGCGAAGAGTTCACCGGCCACCCCGGTGACACCCTTGCCTCCGCGCTGCTGGCCAACGGCCGCATCGCCGCCGGCAACTCCCTCTACGAGGACCGCCCCCGAGGCATCATGTCCGCCGGGGTGGAAGAGGCCAACGCCCTGGTCCGCGTGGAAGCCCGCTTCCCCGGCCACGTTGCCGAATCCATGCTTCCCGCCACCACCGTCTCCCTGGTGGACGGACTCCAGGCCACCCTGCTCAACGGGTTGGGCAAGCTGGACCCGGAGGACGACCGCGCCGAATACGACAAGAAGTACGTCCACACCGACGTCCTGGTGATCGGCGGCGGCCCCGCCGGGCTGGCCGCAGCCCGCGAGGCTGTCCGCACCGGCGCCAGGGTGATGCTCCTCGATGACCAGCCCGAACTCGGCGGCTCGCTGCTCTCCGGTTCCACGGTTCCCGGCCATGCCGAAACCATCGAGGGAAAGCCGGCCCTGGAATGGGTGGCCGACGTCGAAGCCGAACTGGTTTCCGGCGCCGAATCCACGGTCCTGAACCGCACTACCGCGTTCGGCGCCTACGACGCCAACTACGTCATCGCCGTCCAGAACCGCACCGACCACCTCAGCAGCCCCGCAGCTGCAGGTGTGTCCCGCCAGCGTATTTGGCACATCCGTGCCAGCCAGGTGGTGGTCGCCCCGGGCGCCCACGAACGTCCGCTGGTGTTCGAGAACAACGACCGCCCCGGCATCATGCTCGCCTCCGCCGTGCGCAGCTACCTGAACCGTTACGGCGTGGCCGCCGGCCAGCGCGTGGTCATCAGCACCACCAATGACAGCGCCTACGCCACCGCCGCCGACCTCGCCGCCGCAGGCGTCAAGGTCGCCGCCGTGGTGGACGCCCGCCCGGCCCTCACTGCGGTGGCCAGCGCCGCCGTCGAATCCGGAATCCGGGTGCTCATCGGCAGCGCGGTGGCCAACACCTCCGCCGGCGCCGACGGCCGCCTGGACGGCGTGACCGTCCGCAGCATCAACGACGACGGCGAGCTCACCTCCGGCGTTGAGCAGATCGCAGCGGACCTGCTGGCTGTGTCCGGCGGCTGGAGCCCGCTGGTCCACCTGCACTCCCAGCGCCAGGGCAAGCTGCGCTGGGACGAAGAGCTGGCAGCCTTCGTGCCCAGCACCGAGGTCCCCGACCAGCAGACCATTGGTGCCGGCCGCGGCTCCTTCGCCACCGAAGACTGCGTTGCGGAGGGCATCTCCGCCGGCGCCAAGGCGGCCATCGCCGCCGGCTTCGAATCCGCCGTCGAGCCGTCCGTGTCCGGCGACCCGAAGGCCTCCGCCCCCACCCGCCAGCTGTGGCTGGTGCCGGGCGAGAGCGGCACTCCGGATGACTGGCACCACCACTTCGTGGACTTCCAGCGCGACCAGTCCGTGGCGGACGTCCTTCGCTCCACGGGCGCGGGCATGCGTTCGGTGGAACACATCAAGCGGTACACCTCCATCAGCACCGCCAACGACCAGGGCAAGACCTCCGGCGTCAACGCCATTGGCGTCATCGCCGCGGCGCTCCGCACTGCCGGCGAGGCCTCCCGCGGCATCGGCGACATCGGCACCACCACCTACCGCGCCCCCTTCACCCCGGTGGCCTTCGCCGCACTGGCCGGACGCCAGCGCGGGGAACTGTTCGACCCCGCCCGCGTCACGTCGATCCACCCCTGGCACGTGGCCAAGGGCGCGCTGTTCGAAGACGTCGGACAGTGGAAGCGGCCCTGGTACTACCCGCAGGCCGGGGAAGACATGGATGCCGCCGTGCTGCGCGAATGCGCCGCCGTCCGCGAATCCGTGGGCTTCATGGACGCCACCACCCTGGGCAAGATCGAAATCCGCGGCAAGGACGCGGGGGAGTTCCTGAACCGGATGTACACCAACGCGTTCAAGAAGCTCGCCCCGGGTTCGGCACGGTACGGCGTCATGTGCACCCCGGACGGCATGATTTTCGACGACGGCGTGACCCTCCGCGTCGACGACGAGACCTACTTCATGACCACCACCACCGGCGGTGCCGCCAAGGTACTGGACTGGCTGGAGGAATGGCTGCAGACCGAGTGGCCGGAGCTGGACGTGCAGTGCACCTCCGTGACGGAACAGTGGAGCACCATCGCCGTCGTCGGGCCCAAGTCCCGCGAGGTCATCGCCCGTGTGGCCCCTGAACTGGCTGCCAACGGCGGCCTGGACGCGGAAGCCTTCCCGTTCATGACCTTCCGCGAAACCACCCTCGCCTCCGGCGTGCGGGCCCGGATCTGCCGGATCTCGTTCTCCGGTGAACTCGCCTACGAGATCAACGTCCCCGCCTGGTACGGGCTGAACACGTGGGAAGCCGTTGCTGCTGCCGGGGCGGAGTTCAACATCACCCCCTACGGCACCGAAACCATGCACGTGCTGCGCGCCGAGAAGGGCTACCCGATCGTCGGGCAGGACACCGACGGCACCGTCACTCCGCAGGATGCCGGCATGGAATGGATCGTCTCCAAGGCGAAGGACTTCATCGGCAAGCGTTCCTACACCCGGTCGGACGCCCAGCGTGAGGACCGCAAGCACCTGGTCAGCGTCCTCCCCGTGGATGGCACGCTGCGGCTGCCCGAAGGCACCCAGCTCGTGGAGAAGGGACGTTCGACCAACCCTGCCTACGGTCCCGTGCCGATGGAAGGGTTCGTCACCTCCAGCTACCACAGCGCAGCGCTGGGCCGGTCGTTCGGACTGGCCCTGATCAAGAACGGACGCAACCGCATCGGCGAAACGCTGGTGGCAGCCGCCGGCGACCAGCTGGTGGACGTGGTTGTCGCAGAAACAGTGCTTTTTGACTCTGAAGGGACCCGTAAAGATGGCTGAAACAGCAGCATCCCCGACCTCCGCCAAGACCAACGCCGAGAAGAACCTCGCCGCCCGCGTCAGCCCGGCGCGTCAGCTGGCGGAAGAATTCGCGGCTGGCTCCCTGGCAGGAACCGTTGAAATCTCCGAGGTGCCCTTCCTGACAATGGTGGGCCTCCGGGCACTCGCAGGATCCGCCGCGGCGGAGCGCCTGGCCGGTGTGACCGGCGGCCTCCCCGCCGGCTCCGGTGCCGTAGCCGGCAGCGGCGACGTGTCCGTCCTGTGGCTCGGCCCCGCCGAGTTCCTGGTGGTTGCACCCACCGAGGCGCACGAATCCCTGGGCGGGGACCTCATCCCCGCGCTCCGGGACGCGCTGGGCGGCGACGCGGGCCAGGTGGTGGACCTGTCCGCCAACCGGACCACGTTCGAACTGACGGGCCCCCGGGCCCGTGCCGTCCTGGAAAAGGGCTGCTCGCTGGACCTCCACCCGCGGGTCTTCAAGGCCGGGACCGCCTTCTCCACGGAAATCGCGAACATCCCCGCCATCCTGTGGAAGACCGGTGACGAGTCCTTCCGGATCTTCCCCCGCGCTTCGTTCGCCGAGTTCCTGGGCCGGTGGCTGCTGGACGCCATGCGGGAGTACGCCTCGCCAGAGGTCCCCTGATGGCGCTCAGCGTCCTTGACCTCTTTTCCGTTGGCATCGGGCCCTCGTCATCACACACGGTGGGCCCGATGCGGGCGGCCAAGCTGTTCGCGGATGGACTGAAGGGTGACGGCCAGCTGGCCGCCACCGCCCGCGTCCAGACCGAACTGTTCGGGTCGCTCGGCGCCACCGGCCGCGGCCACGGCTCGGACAAGGCAGTGGTCCTGGGGCTGAAAGGCCTGGACCCGGAAACCGTGGACACTTCCACCGCCGACGACCAGGTGGCAGCCGCCGCGTTGGACGCCGAACTGCACATTGCCGGGGTGCACCGGGTGGACTTCAACTGGGAAGAGGACGTGGTGCTCCACCGGCGCAAGTCCCTTCCCGCGCACCCCAACGGCATGACCTTCCGGGCCCTGGACCACACGGGCGCCGTGCTGAGCGAGCGGAGCTTCTACTCGATCGGCGGCGGCTTCGTGGTGGACGGCGACGCCGAGGGTGCGGACAAGGTGGTGCCGGATGACACCGTGCTGCCGTACCCGTTCTCCACGGCGGACGAACTGCTGCAGATCTGCAGCCGTGAAGGCATGTCCATCTCCGAGGTCATGCTGGCCAACGAACTGACCTGGCGCAGCGAAGCGGAGCTCCGCGAACAGCTGCTGGGGCTGTGGGCCGTCATGCGTGAATGCGTGGAGAACGGCTGCAACGCCGAAGGCATCCTGCCCGGAGGCCTGAACGTCACCCGGCGGGCGCCCGCCTTGTTCCGCACCCTGACGGCCTCGGCCGCCTCCGCCGAAGCCGCGGCAGCGTCGCCGTCGCCCGTCCAGGCACCCGCGGATCCGCTGCTGGCGATGGAATGGGTGAACCTCTTCGCGCTGGCCGTGAACGAGGAGAACGCGGCCGGCGGCCGGATCGTCACCGCCCCCACCAACGGGGCCGCGGGCATTGTGCCGGCAGTCCTGCACTACTACGTGAAGTTTGTTCCAGGGGCCGACGACGATGGTGTGGTCCGCTTCCTGCTGGCGGCGGCCGCCGTCGGAATCCTGTTCAAACTGAACGCTTCCATCTCCGGCGCCGAAGTGGGCTGCCAGGGGGAGGTGGGCTCCGCCTGCTCGATGGCCGCGGCCGGGCTCTGCGAGGTGCTCGGTGGAACGCCGGCACAGGTGGAAAACGCCGCCGAGGTGGGCATCGAGCACAACCTGGGCCTGACCTGCGACCCCGTGGGCGGCCTGGTGCAGATCCCGTGCATTGAGCGGAATGCGATCGCCAGCGTGAAGGCGATCAACGCGGCCCGGCTGGCCCTGCACGGGGACGGCAGCCACAAGGTCTCGCTGGACAAGGCGATCAAGACCATGCGCGATACCGGAGCCGACATGAAAACCAAGTACAAGGAAACCTCCCGAGGAGGCCTCGCCGTGAATGTGATCGAGTGCTGAGCCATGACTGTTACTGAAACCCATATCCCCGCATCGAAGGCGCCCACCACCGTGGAACACGTCCTGACCCTGGACTGCCCGGAAGGGCCCGGCATTGTGCACGCCGTGTCCGGGTTCCTGCTGGAGCACGGCTGCGACATCATCGACAACAAGCAGTTCGGTGAGCGCTCCGAAGGCCACTTCTTCATGCGCGTGCACTTCGTCTCCGAAGGCGATGAGTCCACGCTGGAGAAGCTGCGGACCTCGTTCGCCCCGGTGGCGGAGAAGTTCGGCATGCGCTGGCAGCTGGAACGCCACGGGTCCAAGCGCAAGGTGCTGATCATGGTGTCCAAGTTTGGGCATTGCCTCAACGACCTGCTGTTCCGCGCCCGGGTCGGCGAACTTCCCGTTGAGGTGGTGGCCGTGGTGTCCAACCACCGGGACCACCAGGCACTGGTGGAGTGGCACGGCATCCCGTTCCACCACATCCCGGTCACGGCGGAGACCAAGCCCGCGGCCGAGGCTGCGCTCATGGAACTGGTGGACGGGCTCGACGTCGAACTCGTGGTGCTGGCCCGCTACATGCAGGTGCTCAGCGACGACCTGACCCGAAAGCTGGACGGCCGGGCCATCAACATCCACCACTCGTTCCTGCCCAGCTTCAAGGGTGCCAAGCCGTACCACCAGGCGTACGCGCGGGGCGTCAAGACCGTCGGCGCCACCGCGCACTATGTCAACGCTGAGCTGGACGAGGGACCCATCATCGCCCAGCAGGTGGTGGAGGTGGACCACACTTACGGGCCCGAAGACCTGGTGGCCGCCGGCCGCGATACGGAGTGCAAGGCCCTCTCCAACGCGGTGAAATGGCACTGCGAGGGCAGGGTCCTGCTGCAGGGAAACCGCACCGTGGTGCTGCGGTAGGCCTACTCAACTGAATACTGTCAGCGCGGCTGGCTGCCCTTTCCGGGCGGCCGGCCGCGCTTTGTCATGCCCGGCTGACTCTCCCCATGTTTAAGCGCGCCCGACGGCGTGTCCCCGCCACACGCCGTCGGCTGTGAGTGGTGCGGGCGGAAAGGTGGGGAATTTCAGCGCGGCTGCAGCGGCGGGAGGATGCCCAGTCCTGCACTGCGCTGACAATCAACAACTCGTCGCTGGTGGACAAAGGGCTTCGGTGCCCCGCTGCCAAGCTGGATTCCACCGCAATTTTCCTGAACTCATGACCGTTAAGAAGGATCAAATGAGTATTTCGAATTCCGAGCCCCGGACCACTGACGCTCCGGCCAAGGAGCATTCAACGGCACTGCGTGCCGGCAGCATCGGCGTCCTGGGCATCCTCTTCTTCGTCCTGTCGGCACAGGCTCCCCTCACGGGGATCGTGGGCGCCTCGCCGCTTGCAGCAGCGCTCGGTAACGGTGCCGGCGCACCCGGCGCCTACCTGATCGTGGGCATCGTCATCGTGATCTTCGCAGTGGGGTTCGTGGCGATGAGCCGCAAGATCCAGGCCAACGGCGCCTTCTACGCCTACGTGACGGCGGCATTCGGCAGGCGGACGGGAGCCGGTGCGGCGTGGCTGGCACTGCTGGCCTACAGTACCGTCCAGGCCGCCATGTACGGGCTCTACGGCGCTGCCTTCTCCGGGCTCCTAGCCTCTGCCGGGCTGGCCATTCCCTGGTGGTTGCCGGCCCTGGCCACCATGGCCGGCGTCCAGGTTCTGGGCTCCCTTAACATCGAACTCGGTGCGCGCGTGCTGGCCGTGCTGGTGGGCCTGGAGGTGGCCATCCTCCTGATGTTCGGCTTCGCCGTGCTGTTGCACGGCGGCGGCCCGGAAGGCATCAGCGTGGCCGCGTCCTTCTCCCCGGAAGCCATCGGTGCAGGAGCTCCCGGTGTTGCCATCATGTTCGCGGTGGCCTCCATGTTCGGCTTCGAGTCCACGGCCATCTACTCCGCCGAGGCGAAGGATCCGCACCGCACTGTGGCCCGGGCAACCTACCTGTCCGTCGGCGTGATCTCGGTGTTCTTCGCCTTTATTTCCTGGATGCTGGTGAGCTATTACGGCCCCTCGCAGGTGATGGACGCCGCGGGTGCCGCGCTCGAGTCAGGGGATGCCACCTCCTTCGTGCTGGGCCCGCTGGTGGAACTGTTCGGCCCCTGGGCGGGCATCGTGGCCGGCATCCTGCTGGTCACCTCGCTGCTCGCCGGCATCATCGCCTTCCACAACGGCATCAACCGGTACCTCCACTCCCTGGCACTGCGTGGTTCCATGCCCGCCGTCCTCGCCCGGACCAACCGGCACCGGGCACCTGCCGTGGCAGCCTGGGTCCAGTCCGCCACCGCCGTCGTGCTGGTGGTGCCCTTCGCCATCCTGGCCATGGATCCTGTCCTGACTCTGTTTTCCTGGTTCAGCGGCCTGGCCGTGGCGGCACTGCTGGTGCTGTACATGCTGTGTTCCGCGGCCGTCGTCGCGTTCTTCCGCCGGGAGCGCGCGGGAGCCCAACTGTGGCAGACCCGCGTCGCTCCCGTCCTGGCGGCGGTCCTGTTGGCTTGGGTTTTGTCCCTGGTGGTCAGCAACTTCACCGCCCTCATCGGCGGCAGCGCCGAGACTGCTGCTGCCCTGCTGGTGGCGGTCCCGGTGGTCTTCCTGGCGGGAGTCCTGGTGGAATCGGCCATCCAGCGACGCCAGCACGTTGGCTCCCTGGGCCACGCGCTCACTTAGCCGGCAGGGACTCTCTGGCCCGGCGCGGAACATCCTGTCCGCGCCGGGCCAGTGCGCGTGCCGCCACGAACAGCCCGGCCAGGAGCAGGGCGGCCAACCACGCAACGGCGGCCGAACGCGGCCAGAGACCGGCCAGGCCCAGGAACGCGGGAACAGTGGCAGTAACCTGGCTGGCCAGCACCAGCGCCCAGCCGGTGAACGGCTCCAGCCGCGCGGCGCCGAGTGCAGCAGAGGTGAACAACAGCCCCCACAGCACCGCCCAGCACACCCAGAGCACCGCGAGCAGCGGGTCCGGACCGAGCCAGGCGCCCGCCAGCAGCAGGCCGAAGAACGCCACCATGCCGCAGAACCAGCCCAGGCCCGTCGAGCCCAGCCCCAGCAGGCCATCCAGTCCGGCATAGGCGTACGTCAGCCCGAAAAGGAACATGCCGGCGGCCGCCAGAAGGTCTTCAGTGCCGGTACTCCCGGTGGAAAGATGGACGACGCCGAGCACCAGCTGGGTGCCGCCGAGCAGCAGGCTGAAGGTGGCGGCGTCGATGCGGGGGAGGCGTTCGAGGGTCGCCAGCCCGTTGATCAGCAAAGCGGCCCCGGAGAGAAGCAGGCAAATGAAGGGCATCAGCGCGCCTCCGCTAGAGAGAATCGCCTGAACCAAGATCTCACAATGTGAAATATCCTTGTCACATTACGGAGATTATCCCACCTGGACCGGTCCGCCTACTGCTCCCCGGTCGTAATCCGATAAGTTGAAGAGTAAACCTATGGGGCGACGTTGCTTTTGCGCTGTCCCTCGTTTCGGCTCAGAGGTAAGGAACAGTTCATGGACGCACGGCTCGAAGCCATTAAGGACACCGTCCTGGCCCGGAATCCCGGTGAGGCGGAGTTCCACCAGGCAGTGGTGGAGGTCTTCGAAAGCCTTGGGCCGGTCCACGACAGGCATCCGGAATTCCTGGAGGCCGCCATCCTGGAACGCCTTTGCGAGCCTGAACGCCAGATCATTTTCCGCGTTCCGTGGACCGATGACGCCGGCCGCGTCCAGATCAACCGCGGTTTCCGGGTGGAATTCAACTCTGCGCTGGGCCCGTACAAGGGGGGCCTGCGCTTCCACCCGTCCGTCTACCTGGGCATCGTCAAATTCCTCGGCTTCGAGCAGATCTTCAAAAATGCCCTGACCGGCATGCCAATCGGCGGCGGCAAGGGAGGCTCCGATTTCGATCCGCGGGGCCGCAGCGACGCCGAAGTGATGCGCTTCTGCCAGTCCTTCATGACCGAGCTCTACCGCCACATCGGTGAATACACCGACGTTCCGGCCGGCGACATCGGCGTGGGCGGCCGCGAGATCGGTTACCTCTTCGGCCAGTACAAGCGCATCACCAACCGCTACGAGTCCGGAGTGCTCACCGGCAAGGGCATTTCCTGGGGAGGCTCCCTGGTCCGTCCCGAAGCCACCGGCTTCGGCACCGTCATCTTCACCCAGGAAATGCTGAAAACGCGCGGGGCCTCCTTTGATGGCCAGCGCGTGGTGGTGTCCGGCTCCGGCAACGTGGCCATTAACGCCATCGCCAAAGCCCAGTCCCTCGGAGCCGTGGTGGTGGCCTGCTCCGACTCGTCAGGGTACGTCGTGGACGAGTCGGGAATCGACGTCGCGCTCCTCCGCGAGGTCAAGGAAGTGCAGCGCGGCCGCCTGAAGGATTACGCGGAACGCCGTGGTGGTGTCACGTATGTGGACGGCGGCTCAGTGTGGGACGTCGATGCGACCGTGGCGCTTCCCTGCGCCACGCAGAACGAGCTCGACGGCGCTGCTGCCGCCCGCCTGGTGGGCAGCGGCCTGCTCGCCATCGGCGAAGGCGCCAACATGCCCTCCACCCGCGACGCTGTTGCGGTGTTCCAGGAAGCGGGCGTCCTGTTCGGGCCCGGCAAGGCCGCCAACGCCGGCGGCGTGGCAACCTCGGCCCTGGAAATGCAGCAGAACGCAAGCCGTGATTCATGGTCCTTCGAGCACACCGAAGAGCGGCTGACCGAGATCATGGTGGGCATCCACGACCGCTGTGCCGCCACCGCCGAGGAATACGGCGAACCCGGCAACTACGTGCTCGGCGCCAACATCGGCGGGTTCGTCAAGGTAGCCGACGCCATGCTGGCGCAGGGGTTGATCTAGGAAACGCCTGCATCAGCCCCGGCGCCATTCGCTGGGTGAGACACCAAAAGCATCCCGGAACGTGCGGCTGAAATGGGCGGCATCCAGGAACCCCCAGCGGGCAGCAACCGTGCCGACTGACTGCCCGGCATGCAGCGGGTCACGGAGGTCGCGGCGTGCGCCTTCGAGCCGCTGCGTCCGGATCCAGCTGGCTACGGTGGTCCCCGACTCGTGGAAAACGTTGTGCAGGTGCCGGGTGGAGATGAAATGCGCCGCGGCGATGCTTGCCGGTGACAGCAGGGGATCGGCCAGGTTGGCTTCGATGTACTCGCGGACCGAGACGGCCAGCAGGGCCTGCGGCTTCATGCGGTCCGGCGTGATGTCCATTTCCGCGTGCAGCATGGTGGATACCAGGTCCAGGGCGTTGGTAGCCAGCCTTGAGCCACTGGGACCGTTCAGGACGTCCAGGTTCGCCGACAGTTCGCGGATGAACTGGCCCACCATTCCGCTCAGGCCCCCGCTTCCCATGCGCACGGCGGCGAGCTGCCCCACGTAGTCCGCGGGCAGGGACAGGGCATCGCAGGGAAACATCAGGACCATGATCCTGGTGCTGTCCTCGAAGGCAAGGGTGTACGGGCGGTTGGTGTCGTAGATTGCCAGGTCGCCGGGCTGGAGGACGGCTTCGCGGTTGTCCTGGATCAGCAGGCCCGTGCCTTCCAGCTGCAGGTTCAGCTTGAAATAGCGCTCATGGGACTGTGCGATCAGTGCGGGGGTGCGGTGGACCTCGTGGGAGGTGGCGGTGACCTCCACGACGGACATACGGTCCAGCACCCGGGCCCGCATGCGGCCCTGGAAGCCGTCAACGTCGGCGGTCCGTGCGGCGAGAGGAACGAAGGATTCCGCCACCAGGTGCTTCCAGTGGTCAAACGACGCGGCCACCCTGGAGGTCAGGTCCTGGTGTGGGATGCGGGCTGTGGTTGCTGCTTGCATGGATGTTCCTCGCGACGGATGGCCACTTCACGTTTCCCCCGGAACTGTGCCTTGCGACACAGTTTTCCCAGACTAGCGGGCGGATACTCTTTTTTCAACGGTCGGCGAAAATAAGAAGTTCGTCTTTCCAGCCGCAGCCCAGACTCCCGTGCCATGATCGGGGCCATGAGGTCCATGACGGCTGCCGGTGACCACTACCGGAACTTCAACTCCCGCGCGCACCACTCCCGGCTCCGGATGGTGGTGATGCTCGCCGTCGGCCTTGTCGCGGCACTGGCGGTTGGCACCTTCGGCACATGGACGTATGCCCCGGCGCTCGGCTGGGCCGCCGCCTCGGCCACCTACCTCATCTGGGTCTGGAGCGTCATCGGGCGCCTGGGCCCTGCGGCCACTGCTGCCCATGCCAGGCGGGAGGATCCCGGCAGGGTCTTTTCGGACGCGCTGGTCCTGGGTGCCACCGTGGCCAGCTTTGCTGGGGTGGCCCTGATCCTGCTTGACGCCGCCAGTGAGCAGGGAGGTGCCAAGGATGCCACGGTTGCCATGGCGCTGGGCAGCATTGCCCTCTCGTGGTTCCTGGTCCACACACTGTTCACCTTGCGGTATGCGGCCATCTATTACCGCGACGGCACGGGTGTGGATTTCAACGAAGGGAGCCAGCCCCGGTACTCGGACTTTGCCTACCTGGCCTTCACAGTGGGCATGACGTTCCAGGTATCGGACACCGACCTGAAGACCACTGCCATCCGCTCTACGGTCCTGCGCCAGGCGCTGCTTTCCTACCTGCTCGGCGCCATCGTCCTGGCCACCACCATCAACCTGGTGTCGGGGCTGATCCACTGAGCGTCCCGGCGTCCCGGCCAAGCCGGGCGCTTAAACGCAATGGGTGCAACTCCGGTTGGAGTTGCACCCATTATGCGAGCGCCGACTAGTCCTTCTTGAAGGCGTCCTTGACGTGTTCGCCGGCCTGCTTAAAATCCGACTTTGCCTGGTCCGTCTGGCCTTCGGCCTTCAGGCTCTCGTCGCCCGTGGCGTTTCCGGCAGCTTCCTTGCCCTTGCCGCCGAGCTTCTCTGCAGCGTTGCCGATCTTGTCATCCAAACCCATGGAGATGCTCCTTACAGTTCGTGCTCGCTCCGGCATCTGCCAGAACCTGACCCACCAATAGTAAGCATACTTTCGAGTTTGCCGCTCATTTCCGGCCGGGAATTTTGCCGAGGAGCGCGAGATAGCCCTCAAGCTGGGCGGCATGGCCAAAATCCGTTTCGCCTTCCGGCGCCAGGGCCGCCTCGATCTGGGCTCCCAGCAGCATGTTCAGCAGCTGCCCGGCAAGGATGGAATCGTCGACGGCGGCGGTCACGTCGCCGCTGTCCCTCGCCTCTCCCAGGAAGCGCCGGATGGCAACCAGCCATTCATTCATTGACTGCTGGTGGATCGCCGCCTTCCGGGGGTCGTTGATGGCCCGTTGCCAGAACGGGACTACGATGCGTGCCTCGTTGACGCGCTCTTCGTCGAGGGGAAGGACCTCGAGGGAAAAGGCGCGCAGCGCGTCCAGGCCCGTCCGCCCGGCCGTGACCTCTGCGATGCGCCGGTTGGTCCTGTTGAAGACGTGGCTGAAGGCGAATTCGAGCAGGGTGTCCTTGGTGGGGAAGTAGGGTTTCAAGGCACCGTTGGCAAAGCCTGCCTCCGTGGCGATCTCGCGCATGGTGGCGCTCTCAAGGCCCTGCCGGGCGATGATCCGCCAGGTGGCATCCATGAGTTCCAGGCGGCGCTCATCATGGTCAACTATCTTCGGCACCGCGGCCACTCCCCGGAAATTTTTCGCTCAGACTCTTGTGGGCCATGTTACGGACGTTTATTCTCTACAACTATAGAAAATAAACCAGTGGCCGGTGACGGCCCGGACAAAGGCTCTTCCCATGACTCTCGCAGCAACCGAAACCGCCTCCGCCTTCCGCCTGGCAACCGCGGAGGAAATCCTGGACGTCCGCGCCCTTCTGCAGGCGGAAGGCCACCTGGGCCCCCGGCACCGCATCGCCTATCTCGGCCTGCTGGATCCGGCGCGGGGCGCGGAACCGCAGGCGGACCGCCGTTTCCGGGTCTTCATCCACGACGTCTCCGGGGCTGCGCCGAGGGACGTCGTTGTCTCCGTTACCCAGCAAAAGGTGCTCTCCGCCGTCGTCCTGGACACTGCAGTGACCGGCGAGCTGCCGGTCTTGGAGGAGGAGTTCGAAGTGGTGGAGTCCCTCCTCGCCACTGACGAACGGTGGCTTACGGCACTCGCCGTCAGGGGACTCGACGTCCAAAAGGTCCGCGTGGCCCCGCTCTCGGCCGGCGTCTTCGAATACGGCGAAGAGAAGGGCCGCCGCATCCTCCGCGGCCTGGCGTTCGTGCAGGATTTCCCCGAGGACAGCGCCTGGGCACACCCGGTGGACGGCCTGGTGGCCTACGTGGACGTGGTCAGCAGGGAAGTCACCCAGGTCATCGACCTCGGTGCCATGCCCATCCCGGCCGAGCACGGCAACTACACCGACCCCGAACTGACCGGGCCGGTCCGCGAAACCCAGAAACCCATCAGCATCACCCAACCGGAGGGCCCCAGCTTCACTGTCACGGGCGGCAACCACGTGGAGTGGGAAAAATGGAGCGTGGACGTGGGCTTCGATGTCCGCGAAGGCGTGGTCCTGCACAACCTCGCGTTTCGGGACGGCGGCCGGAAACGGCAGATCATCAACCGCGCGTCCATCGCCGAGATGGTGGTGCCGTACGGTGACCCGTCGCCCGTCCGGTCCTGGCAGAACTACTTCGACACCGGCGAATACCTGGTTGGCCAGTACGCCAACTCCCTGGAACTGGGCTGCGACTGCCTGGGTGAGATCACCTACCTCAGCCCGGTCATCAGCGACGCCTTCGGCACCCCGCGGGAAATCCGCAACGGCATCTGCATGCACGAGGAGGACTGGAGTATCCTCTCCAAGCACTCCGACCTCTGGAGCGGCGTCACCTACACCCGCCGCAACCGCCGGCTGGTCATCTCCTTCTTCACCACGATCGGCAACTACGACTACGGCTTCTACTGGTACCTCTACCTGGATGGAACCATCGAATTCGAGGCCAAAGCCACCGGCATCGTGTTCACCTCCGCGTTCCCCGAGGGCGGCTCGGACAACATCTCCCAACTGGCGCCCGGCCTGGGCGCCCCCTTCCACCAGCACCTCTTCAGCGCCCGGCTGGACATGGCCATCGACGGCTTCACCAACCGCGTGGAGGAGGAGGACGTCATCCGCCAGGCCATGGGGCCAGGAAACGAACGGGGCAATGCCTTCTCCCGCAGGCGCACCGTCCTGGCCCGCGAGTCCGAAGGCGTCCGGGAAGCCGACGCCCGCGCCGGCCGCACCTGGATCATCTCTAACCCGGGGTCAAGGAACCGGCTGGGCGAGCCCGTGGGATACAAACTGCACTCCCACAACCAGCCCACGCTGCTGGCAGACCCGGACTCCTCCATCGCCCGCCGCGCCGCCTTTGCCACCAAGGACCTGTGGGTCACCCGGTACGCCGAGGACGAGAAGTACCCCACGGGCGACTTCGTGAACCAGCACGCCGGCGGCGCGGGCCTGCCCGCCTATGTCGCGCAGGACCGGGACATCGACGGCCAGGACATCGTGGTGTGGCACACCTTCGGCCTGACCCACTTCCCCCGGGTGGAGGACTGGCCCATCATGCCCGTGGACACCGTCGGCTTCAAGCTGCGGCCGGAGGGCTTCTTCGACCGCAGCCCGGTCCTGGACGTTCCCGCCAACCCCAACAAGCAGGAATCCTCCTGCCATGCCGAGGGCAGCAGCGGTGGCTGCCACTAGCCTGACCCCCGCCCCGGCAGGGAGCACGACGGCGGCTGGACGGGACCGTGCCCTGCGGGTCCATGCCCAACGGCCCGGCCAGCACGCCCGGCTGGTTGCCATCGTTACCGCGGTCTCCTGCGCGGCCCACGTATGGCTGGCCGTCTCCGGGCGCCACGGCACGTGGCTTGGCGTGCTCATGCTGGCACTCGCCGCGGTCTGCGCTCCCTGCGCGGTCCATATCTGGCGGCACAGCCGGGTGGGTGCGCTGCACCAGGTCACCATCGCTGCCGTGGTGATGGCTGCCCTTCATGCAACACTGCTGCTTGGCGCCGGCGGTGCCGGGCACGCGCACGGCGGCCAGCCGCCGTCGTCCGCTGGAAGCGGCTCCGGCAGCACGGACCTGTTGCTGGTTGTCGCCCTGGAACTAACGACGGCGCTGCTCGCCGCCACGCTGGTGGCTCGGCTCCGGCGGTCCTGCCGGTAGGCCGTCGAGGCTCAGCCGGCGACGCCGAGCGGGCGGGCCACATGCAGCTGTTCGTGGTCAACCAACCACTGGATGGATTCGAAGATTGCCTGCTCCGGTTCGTACCGCGGCGCGTAGCCGAGCACGGAGGCCGCTTTTTCGATGCTGAAGCACTGGCTGCGGTAGAGATGGTTCCAGCTCGCATCCGCGTGCTCGCGGGAGGTGTTCCCGCGGAAGCGGTCCCACGAAACTGTCTCCAGCACTGCAGCGTGGCCGAACCAGGCGGCAGCGATGTCCGCATAGCCGCGCACTGTCAGCGCGGTAGGGGCAACGATGTTGAAGTCCTCCCCGGCGGCCGCTCCGCGCCGGGCAATCGCCTGTTCGAACGCCTGCGCGACGTCATCGGCGTGCACATGGTGCATCAGCTCCGTGCCGCTGCCGGGAATCCGAAGGGGCTGGCCTGCAGAGATGGTCTGCCAGACGGTGGGATCGAGGTTGCCCAACGGACCGACCGGCTGCCATCCCGGCCCCACAATGTGGCCGGGATGCAGGGACGTGGTGGCCAGGCCGCCGCTGGCGGTTTCTTCCTTCAGCATCAGGGCAATCCGGTTCTTCTGGATGCCATATTCGCCAAAGGGTGGAGCAGCGGAATCCGAGCCCTCCCTGATGGGCAGCTTCAGGCTCTGCCCGTACCGCCAGACGGAGCCGCAGTGCAGCAGGTGCCCCACCTCGCCCCGCAGCCGCTGCACCAGCTGCGCCGCCGATTCGAGGGTGAAGCAGACCAGGTCCACCACGACGTCCGGTTTGAGGGCCGCCACCCGGTCCGCGAACGTTTCGTCCCGGTCTTCCGCCTCACGGTCTGCGGTGACGTGGTGCACCTGCTGCCACTCCGGTGCCTCCGTGTAAGGCCTGCTGGTGCCGCGGCTGATGTTGGTGACCTCATGGCCGGCGCGGACCAGCCGGGGGACCAGGAACGACCCGATGTGGCCGCTGCCGCCGATGACGGTGACTCTCATTGCTCTCCGATCGTTGCGTTTCCTCAAACGGTAGGGCCGCAGCAGCGGGAAAGGGAGGGCCTGCGGACCTCCCTTTCCTCGTGGTTGGCGGCGGGCCGCCGGTCACTCCGGCTTGGCGTACTCCGCGGCGCTCATCACTTCGTAGCAAACGTAGGTCCCGCTGCCCTCCACCCAGGCGTCGTGCCCGGCCGGAATGGAGTAGGCGTCACCGGCGTGGATGGTCATCCGGCCTCCATCGACCAGTTCAACGGTCAGGGTTCCGGCTACGCAGACGCCCAAATGGCTGACCTGGCAGCTGTCCGTGTGGACCACCGTCTTGACGGTCTCCGACCAGCGCCAGCCGGGTTCGAAGGTGAAGCGGCCCAGGGTGGTACCGCCGAGTGTGACGACATCGACCTGCGTCATGGGCGGCCGGCGCTTTTCATCCGGCTCATCGAAGGATTTTGATTCAAGGTCCTTGACCGTTACTGCTGGCATTTCAGGCTCCTGGGAAGGAGGGGGTTGTTTAATTCACCCGGGCGTGCGGGGCGCTCCGGGAGGATGGTCCGCCAGGGAGGGGTGTGCCCGTCCGGAACCTGCCGAACCTCGTGTGCGACGATCCCAATCTGCTCCGCCGCAGAGGTGATGTCAATGCTGTTTTGCCCCGTCAAACCACTCCCGGGCCGGGTTGGTCACGGCCGGGGCGGAACGGTCCACATCTGGCTGCGCAGCCCACCGCACGCCGTTGGCCAGGACCCGCTGGACCTGCGGATGGTGGTACACCGGGTACTCCTGGTCGCCCGGGCTGAAGTAGAAGATGCGGCCTTTTCCGCGGGTGAAGGTGACGCCGGACCGGAATACCTCACCGCCGGCAAACGAGCTGATGAAGATTAGGTCGTCAGGGTCCGGGATGTCGAACAGTTCGCCGTACATCTCCTGCTCCGGGATGACGATGGGGCTGTCCACCCCGTCCGCGATGGGGTGGGACGGCTTGACGGTCCACACCAGTTCGCGCTGGCCATCATTCCGCCAGGCAAGGGAGCAGCTGGTACCGAGCAGTTTGGTGAAGATCTTCGAGAAGTGCCCCGAGTGCAGCACGATCAGTCCCATCCCGCCCAGCACGTGCCGGTGGACGCGCTCGACGACGGCGTCCCCCACCTCCGCGTGCGCGATGTGGCCCCACCACAACAGCACGTCAGTCTCCGCGAGCACCTCTTCGCTGAGGCCGTGGTCGGCGCCGGTGGCCAGGACCGCCGTCGTAATCTCCGCGTCCGGAAAGTGGGAGCGGAGGCCGGCGGCGATGGCGCCGTGGATGCCGTCCGGGTATATCTCCCCGATGTGGGACGGCTCATTGTTGGCTTCGTGGACGCCTTCGTTCCACACCAGGATCCGCAGTCCGCCGTCCATCAGAGCCGAACCTCCCTCTGCTCGCGTGCGGACTGGTAGCACGCGTCGATGACCTGCGCCCGGTACAGCGCCAGGGATCCGTCATGGTTGGCCCAGACGTTCGCGCCGCCGCGCACGGCGGTGACAAAGTCCTCCACCACTGCATCGTGTGCGCGGCCCGGCAGGACCGGGGGCAGGTAGTCCGCGGACTCCCCGTCCTTGTCCGCGAACACCCGCAGCCGGCCCACCGGCGGAAAGGGGGCCCCGTGCACCCTGAGCTCGGCACCGCCGTCGGTACCGTACACGGTGAAGTCCAGCTGGTCGTCGGTTTCCCGGTAGGCAGCCCAGCTGGCCTCGACCAGCAGGGTCGCGCCGCCCTCCAGCCGCAGCAACGCCGTGGCGAAGTCTTCCACGTCGAAGGCGTGGCTGGTGGCCTGGGCGGAGAACCGGCTTCCGCCGCCCCGGCCCTGCGGACCCAGTTCGGCATGGGTGGCTGCGGATACCGCCACCACCTTCGGCTCGCCGAGGAGGTACAGGGCGAAGTCGAGCACATGGACGCCGATGTCCGCCAGGGGGCCGCCGCCTGCGAGCTCCGGGTTGGTGAACCAGCTGCCCAGCGTGGGGATACCGGCGCGCCGCAGCCACGAGGCCTTCGCGTAATACGGCCGGCCCAGGCCGCCGCCGTCTATCACGTCCTTGAGCGCCCTGATGTCCCCGCGGCGGCGGTGGTTGAAGGCGACGTCAAGGACGCGGTCGGCTTTGCGGGCGGCGTCCACCATGGCCTGGCCTTCCGCAGCGTTGCGGGCGATCGGCTTCTCGCTGAGCACGTGGAGGCCCCGTTCCAGGGCGGCGATGGCGATCGGGGCGTGCAGGAAGGTGGGCACTGCCACGCTGACCGCGTCCAGGCCGCCGTGCTCCAGCATGTCCTCCCAGCCGGCGAAGGCGTTCGGGATGGCGTATTCGGCCTGCAGGGAGTCCCGGAGGTCCTGTTCCATGCCGGCCACCGAGACGATGCTTACTCCGTCCAGCGCCGAGTAGGCCTTGAGGTGCTGCTGGCCGGCCCAGCCGATGCCCACCACCCCCACCCGTAAGTCCGGGATGGGGGTCTTTGCTTCGGCGGGTGCCTGCGGGTCAGGGGACTGCTCATTGCTCAACGGGTACACCCTCTCTCTTTGCTGGACGCGTACCCCCATCCCATCGAAACATGCATTTAACCTTCCGGCCCGACGCGTGAAATACGGCCTTGGATACTTTGATGCAACAAGGTTTACTGTAACTAACCAATTGGACAGGAATGTTTCGATGACCAGTGTCGCAACCCCTGCTGTAACCCCCGCCATGGAGCCGGCCCCTGCGTCCGCCGCTCCCGCCTCCGAACCGACGATCACCCTCGCCGACATCGCCCGCGCCCATGGCATCCGCTTCCTCCTGGCCACCTTCGTGGACATGACCGGAAAGCCCTGCGCCAAGCTCGTTCCGGTGGAAGCCGCCGACGAACTCGAAGCGGGCGCCATGGGCTTTGCCGGCTACGCGGCCGGCCTCATCGGCCAGAAGCCCCAGGACGGGGACCTCATCGCCGTCCCGGACCTCGCCTCCTTCACCCCCGTCCCTTTCATCAAGGAAGGGCTGGCCATCATCCACTGCGACCCGCACGTCGACGGCAAGCCCTGGCCCTACGCCCCGCGCGTCATCCTCAAGAACGCCCTCGCCCGCCTGGCGGACCAGGGAATGCAGGCCAAGGTAGGCGCCGAGGTGGAGTACTTCCTGGTCAACAGGAGCGACGACGGGACGCTGAGCACCGCCGACACCCGGGACGATTCGCCCCGCCCCTGCTACGACGCCCGCGGCGTGACCCGGATGTATGAGCACCTCACGTCCATCAGCGACGCGATGAACTCACTCGGCTGGGGCAACTACGCCAACGACCACGAGGACGCCGCCGGCCAGTTCGAGCAGAACTTCACGTACGCCGATGCCCTCACCACCGCCGACCGCGTCATCTCGCTCCGCTACATCCTGAACATCCTGGCCGGGCAGCGCGGCATGACCGCCACCTTCATGCCCAAGCCGTTCACGGACCGCACCGGCACCGGCCTGCACTTCCACCTCTCGCTGTGGTCGGGCGCGGACGCGCTGTTCCCGGGGGAGGACGGAAACACGGACGACGGCGGACGCGGCCTGGGGCTGTCCGGCCTCGCGTATTCCTTCATCGCCGGAATCCTGGACCACGCCCCCGCGCTGCAGGCCTTCCTCGCCCCCACGGTCAACTCCTACAAGCGCACCGGCGCCACTACCAGTTCCTCCGGCGCCACGTGGTCGCCGCGGAAGGCCTCCTACGGGGGCAACGACCGGACCCACATGATCCGCGTGCCGGACAACGCGAGGCTCGAACTCCGCTCCGGGGACGGTTCCGCCAACCCCTACCTCGCCGTCGCCACCGTCATCGCCGCGGGGCTGGACGGCGTGGAGAAGGCACTCGACCCCGGGACGCCATCCGGGCCGGGGGAGTCCAAAGCGGATGCCCATCTCCTGCCGGCCACCCTGCTCCACGCCGTGGAAGCGCTCCGCAGGGACCCCGTGATCCTGGCCAGCCTCAGCGGCGATCCGGAGATCGGAACCTACTACGCAAACGCCAAGGAAGAGGAGTTCCTCAGCTGGCACAACCAAGTCAGCGACTGGGAAATCCGGACGTACCTCACCTCGATCTGACCACTACCCCGTAAAGGAATCCCACCATGTGCGGAATCGCCGCGCTGCAGCTGCGCAATCCCTCGCTGCACCCCCAGATGGGCAGCCTGCTGTCCTCGATGCTCTGCCAGATCGTGGACCGCGGACCCGACTCCGCAGGCCTCGCCGTCTACAACACCCCGGGCCTGGTGTCCCAGGGCACCTCAACGCTGAGCCTGCTCGGCGCGGACCAGGGAATGACGACGGCGGCACTCACCGCAGGCGTCGCGGCGCTCCTGCCGTCTGACGCGGCAGCAGCAGTGCAAGTGGTGGGCGACACCACCCTGGTGGGCGCCGCCGTCGGGACGGACCTCCTGGTGAAGGCCGTCACCGAAACCGTGCCCGCCGCCACCATCATTGGCCGCGGCGAACACGTGGCCGTGATGAAGAGCGTGGGCCATCCCATGGAGATCGCCGCCCACCACGGGCTGGAGGCGATGGCCGGCAGCCAGGGCCTGTCGCACACCCGGATGGCCACCGAGTCGGCCGTCACCGCGGGCGGCTCGCACCCCTTCTCCGTGGCCGACGACCTCTGCCTGGTCCACAACGGCTCCTTCTCCAACCACGCCACCGTCCGGCGCGGCCTCAAGCGCGAAGGCGTGGTGTTCGACTCCGAGAACGACACCGAGGTGGGCGCCCGCTACGTCGCCTCCCGGCTGCAACAGGGCGACACCCTCGAGGAAGCATTGGTGAACCTGGGCAAGGTCCTGGACGGCTTCTACACCCTGGTGGTCACCACCGCGGACAGCATGGCCGTGGTCCGCGACCCCATCGCCTGCAAGCCGGCCATCATCGCCGAAACCGAGGACTACGTGGCCATGGCCTCCGAATACCGCGCCCTCGCCGGGCTGCCCGGCATCGACAACGCCCGCATCTTCGAACCGGAACCCGGAAAGGTCTACACATGGTCACTCTGACAGCCCCCGAAAGCCTGGAAACTGCAGTTACTGCCGAGGCACCCACCGTGGTGGACCTTTCCGGCTCCACGGTCCGCAGCCTGAACCAGGCACTCCACAACGCGGCCGACGGCCAGTCCTGGACAGTTGCCAACCCCGGCGGCAAGCACAGCCTCGCCGTCGGCATCAACGCCGACGTCTCGGTGACCATCGACGGCCATGCCGGCTACTACGCCGCCGGGATGCACCAGAAGGGAACCGTGACCGTCAACGGCAACGCCGGCGTCGGACTGGCCGAGAACATCATGTCCGGCAGCGTCCATGTGAAGGGCGACGCCTCCCAGGCCGCCGCCGCCACCGGCCACGGCGGCCTGGTGGTCATCGACGGGAACGCCGGCGCCCGCTGCGGGATCTCCATGAAGGGCGTGGACATCGTGGTGGGCGGCACCATCGGCCACATGTCGGCGTTCATGGCGCAGGCCGGCCGCCTGGTGGTGTGCGGTGACGCCGGGGACGCCCTGGGCGACTCGATCTACGAGGCGCGGATCTACGTCAAAGGGACGGTGGCCTCCCTCGGTGCGGACTGCGTCGAAAAGCCGCTGCGCGAAGAGCACCTTGCCGAGCTCGCGGAACTGCTGGCTGCCGCCGGCCGCACCGACAACCCTGCCGATTTCAAGCGCTACGGCTCAGCCCGGAACCTCTACCACTTCCACGTCGACAACTCGACTGCCTACTAGGAGGCCCCCATGACCATCACCTCCGTTCCTGCCGCGGGCGCAGCACCTCTCCAGGACCTTGCTGAACTGGGCCTGCGGGAGTCCGCCACCTTTGACCGCGCCACCATCGCGGACATCCAGCGCGCGGCCGCCACCGGCGTGTATGACATCCGCGGCTGGGGCGCCAAGCGCAAGGTCCCGCACTTCGACGACCTGCTGTTCCTCGGCGCCTCCATGTCCCGCTACCCGCTGGAGGGCTACCGCGAAAAGTGCGATACCGACGTCGTCCTCGGTGACCGGTACGCCAGCCGCCCGCTGCACCTGCAGACCCCGGTGACCATTGCCGGCATGAGCTTCGGCGCCCTGTCCGCCAACGCCAAGGAAGCGCTGGGCCGCGGCGCGTCCGAGGTGGGCACCTCCACCACCACGGGCGACGGCGGCATGACGCCTGAGGAGCGCGGCCAGTCCAAGCACCTCGTGTACCAGTACCTGCCCTCCCGGTACGGCATGAACCCGGACGACCTGCGCAAGGCCGATGCGATCGAAATCGTGCTCGGCCAGGGGGCCAAGCCTGGCGGCGGCGGCATGCTCCTGGGCCAGAAGATCACAGAGCGCGTGGCCGGGATGCGCACCCTGCCGGTGGGCATCGACCAGCGCTCTGCCAGCCGCCACCCGGACTGGACCGGCCCGGACGACCTCGAAATCAAGATCGGCGAGCTGCGCGAAATCACCGACTGGAAGACCCCCATCTACGTCAAAATCGGTGCCTCGCGCCCGTACTACGACACGGCGCTCGCCGTGAAGTCCGGCGCCGACGTGGTGGTGCTGGACGGCATGCAGGGCGGCACCGCCGCCACGCAGCAGGTGTTCATCGAACACGTGGGGATCCCCATCCTCGCGGCCATCCCACAGGCGGTCCAGGCGTTGCAGGAACTGGGGATGCACCGGAAGGTCCAGCTGATCGTCTCCGGCGGCATCCGCACCGGCGCCGACGTCGCCAAGGCCATGGCCCTGGGTGCCGATGCAGTGGCCATCGGAACCGCAGCGCTGATCGCCCTTGGCGACAACGACCCCCGCTACGCCGCCGAATACTCCGCCCTCGGTTCGGCCGCCGGCTTCTATGACGACTTCCAGGACGGCCGCGACCCCGCCGGCATCACCACCCAGGACCCTGAGCTCTCCTCCCGGCTGGACCCCGTGGCCGCCGGCCGCCGGCTGGCCAACTACCTCCGTGTCCTCACCATGGAAGCCCAGACCATCGCCCGGGCCTGCGGCAAGTCGCACCTGCACAATTTGGAGCCGGAAGACCTGGTGGCACTGAGCATCGAGGCCTCCGCCATGGCCCGCGTGCCGCTGGCCGGCACCAGTTGGATCCCCGGCGCGCAGGGGAGCTTTTGATGGCCGACCCGTCGGATTATGTGGTGGTGGGCGCCGGCCTGGCCGGCGCCGCCACCGCGTGGCAGCTCGCAGCGCGCGGCCACCAGGTCACCCTGCTGGAGCGCGATGTTCCCGCCGCCCACGACGGCAGCTCGCACGGCTCCGCCCGGATCTTCCGCTACGCCTACCCGGACCCCTTCTACACCCAGGCCGTGCTCGATTCCAAAGACCTCTGGGACGGGCTCGCAGCGGACGCCGGTGTTGAGCTGATCACGCCGTCCGGCGCGGTGGACCATGGCCCCAAGCGTCAACCCGCCCTCCTCGCTGAGGTACTGGCCGGTGCCGGAATCGACCACGAGCTGCTGTCGGCCGCCGACGCCCGCAACCGCTGGCCGCAGATCGCGTTCGACACCGAGGTCCTCTGGCATCCCGGTGCGGGCGTGATCGACGCCGAAACCTCTGTCAACGCCATGGTGGCGCTCGCGGTCCAGCACGGGGCAAAAGTCCTGAGCGGCTGGAGCCTGGACCGGGTGGAGCGGCTGGGCGGGGCCGGCTACCGGCTGCACTCCACCACGGGGGAAACACTCGACGCCGGCAACCTCGTCATCAGCGCCGGCGGCTGGCTGCCACGGCTGCTGGACTCCCTGCCACTGCCGGCCGGGTTCCTCGCCGGCCTGCCGGAATTTACCGTCCGCCAGGAGCAGGCCTTCCACTTCAGGTACCGGGAAGACCCCGGCTTTTCCGGCACCAACTGGCCCACCTTCATCCACAAGGCCGGCGACCTCCAAACCTACGGCCTCCCCGGCGGCCGGGATGCGGATTTTGCCGGGCAGAAAGTGGCCGAATACAACGGCGGCCCGCGGATTCGGTCCGCCGCGGACCAGACCGGAGTGGTGGACCCGGCCAACCGTACCCGCGTGGTGGACTACGTCCGCCGCTACCTGCCTGGCCTGGACCCCGAACCTTACGCCGAAACCACCTGCCTGTTCACCAACACCCCCACCGAGGACTTCCTCATTGACCGGGCGGAGAACCTCACCGTCGTCTCACCCTGCTCGGGCCACGGCGCGAAGTTCGCCCCGCTGACCGGGCAGTGGGCGGCGGACCTGGCCACCGGTGCCGGGCCAGTTCCGAACCGGTTCCGGAGCGCATCCTCCCCGGCACTCACCACCTAGAACGGACAACCGTGAGCCTTTCCCGCACAGCACCAGCGCCGCACGCGGTACCCGCCGAAACTGCGGGCGCACCCACCGTTGCCGGCCTCCTGAAGGAGATTTCCGACGTCGGCCGCGACAGCACCCGCGGCGGCTACTCCCGCCCGGTGTTCTCCACCGCCGAAACGGACCTCCGCAGTTGGTTCATTGAGCAGGCGGCCCGGCGCGGGCTGGACGTGCACACGGATGCCAACGGGATTATCTGGGCCTGGTGGGACACAGCAACCGGAGTGCGGAAAGACGCCGTCGCCACCGGAAGCCACCTCGATTCCGTCCCCGGCGGCGGCGAGTATGACGGCCCGCTGGGGGTTGCCTCGGCGCTGGTTGCCGTCGACCTCCTCAAGGCCCGGAACTTCCGGCCCCGGCGGCCCCTGGTGCTTGCGGTGTTCCCGGAGGAGGAAGGCTCCCGGTTCGGCGTGGCCTGCCTTGGCTCGCGGCTCCTCACCGGCCGACTGGACCCGGACAAGGCCCGCAACCTCCGCGACCCGGACGGCAACACGTACGCCGACGCCGCCGCGGCGAACGGGCAGGACCCGCGGTTCATCGGCCCCGACCACAAGGCCCTGCAGCAGCTGGGGGTGTTCGTGGAACTGCATGTGGAGCAGGGGAGGGGACTGGTGGACCTGCACCAGCCGGTGGCCATCGGGTCCTCCGTCATTGGCCACGGCCGCTGGAAACTGAGCATCACGGGCGAGGGAAACCACGCCGGAACCACGCTCATGAGGGACCGGCGCGACCCCATGATCGCAGCGGCCAAAGTCACGGTGTCCATCCGGGACACCGCCCGGAAGTACAAGGAGGCCCGCGCCACGGTGGGCCGGCTACAGCCCGTCCCCGGCGGTACCAACGTGATCGCGTCCCGGGTGGATCTCTGGATCGACGTCAGGCACCCGGAGGATTCGGTCACCGCCGCGCTGGTGGAGGCCATCGGGTTGAACGCCCAGGTCATCGCCGCGGAGGAAGGCTGCACAGCCATCCTGGGCACGGAATCGTTGAGCCCCACAGTCCATTTCGACGGCGGCCTCCGAGACCGGCTGCAGCAGCTCCTGCCTGCCGCCCCGGTGCTGGACACCGGCGCCGGCCACGACGCCGGCGTACTGGCCGCGAACCTGCCCACCGCAATGCTGTTCGTCCGGAACCCCACCGGCGTCTCGCATTCGCCGGACGAACTCGTCGAGGACAGCGACGCCGAAGCCGGCGCGCTCGCCCTGGCGGACTCCCTTGCCGGGCTGCTGGGCGGGGCAGCGTGATTGGCCACGACCGTCGTCGTACGCCGGGCCTACCGCGGCCCGCCTAAGATGGCAGGCATGACCGAACAGGCCGGGGACCACGGAACGGACCAACCCGCAGAGGACGCTGCCGGACAGGTTGCCGGCCGGCTGGAGCAGGTCATCGCGGCGCAGGTCCGGCACTACCGCACGTCGGCCGGCTTGTCGTCGGCCGAGCTCGCAGCCCGGACCGGCCTGTCCAAGGCCATGATCTCCCGGGTGGAAACCGCCACCACCTCCTGCTCCCTCACCACCTTGCAGCGGCTGGCCGACGGCCTCAACGTTCCGGTCACCGCACTGTTCCGCGGCGCGGACACCGACCGGGACGCCACCTTCACCAAGAGCGGCCAAGGCAGCCTCACCGTCCGGAGCGGCACCCAGCACGGCCACGAATATCGCGTGCTGGGAACCCTCAAAGGCCGGCCCGATGCCATTGAACCCACCCTGGTGACCCTCACCGACGCCAGCGACGTGTTTCCCCTGTTCCAGCACCCGGGCACCGAGTTCATCTACATGCTCGCCGGGAAGATGGTCTACGGCCACGGCTCCTACGAGTACGCCATGGAACCGGGGGACTCCCTGCTCCTGGACGGTGAAGGCCCGCACGGCCCGCTGGAATTGCTGGACCTTCCCATCCGGTTCCTGGCGGTCTCCGCCAAATAATGCCCGTTACTGGTGGCTCCTGCAGTCGCTTCCTGCGTGCTGCGGGACCCCTGAAACTCGCCTGTGGATGACCGAAACGATCATTTAACACACCGGAAACCCACCCGGGAATTGCCGCCATAAAGTTGGAATCAGACGGCAACAGCCGCCCCTCCCGCTGAACGTGGTATCTCCGGCCACGTCCCTCCGCAGAGCGGCTCTGACGGCAATCGACCGTTCTCTCTTCGCATCACGAAAGGGGTTTCCCATGGATTCGGGAAATGTCGCTTGGATTTTGGCCAGCTCGGCGCTGGTGTGCATGATGATCCCCGCCCTGGCCCTGTTTTACGGGGGCATGGTGGGGTCGCGCCGCATTCTCAACATGATGATGATGTGCTTCGGCGGCGCCAGCCTGGTGGCCGTCCTCTGGGCACTGTTCGGCTACTCAATGGCCTTTGGCAACTCCGTGGGCGGCCTGGGCCTGATCGGTGACGTCACCGAATTCCCCGGCATGGGGCAGCTGCTGGCCAAGGATGATTCGGCGTCCATCCCGGTCATCCTGTTCGCAGCATTCCAGCTGTTCTTCGCCTGCGTCACCACCGCACTGGTTGCCGGTGCCGCCGCGGGCCGCATGAAGTTTGGCGCCTGGATGGTCTTCGCCGGCATCTGGGCCACGGTGGTGTACTTCCCCATCGCGCACTGGGTGTTTGCGTTCGACTCGGCGGACGGCAGCACAGTGGGTGGCTGGATTGCCAACGGCATCAAAGCCATCGACTTCGCCGGCGGCACCGCGGTGCACATGAACGCCGGCGCCGCCGCCCTGGCCCTGGCCCTGGTACTGGGCAAGAGCTCCGGCTGGCCCAAGGTGGAACACGCCAAGCCGCACAGCCGGCCGCTGGTCCTGGTGGGCGCAGGCCTGCTGTGGGTGGGCTGGTTCGGCTTCAACGCCGGCTCCGCGCTCGCCGCCGGCCAGTCCGCGTCCGTGGTGTTCCTGAACACCGCCGTCGCAGCTTCGGCCGGACTGCTGGCCTGGGCCCTTGTTGAGCGGGTCCGGCATGGTGCGGCCACCAGCATGGGTGCCGCATCAGGCCTGATCGCCGCGCTGGTCGCCATCACTCCTGCCTGTGGCGCAGTCAGCCCGCTCGGCGCACTGGCCATCGGCGCGATCGCCGGGGCTGTCTGCTCGCTGGCCATCGAATGGAAGTTCCGCCTGGGCTTCGACGATTCACTCGACGTCGTCGGCGTCCACCTGGTGGGCGGCATCCTGGGCACCCTGCTGATCGGCCTCTTCGCCACGGACAAGGCCCCGAACGGCGTCAGCGGCCTCTTCTACGGCGGCGGCTTCGACCTGCTCGGCGTCCAGGCGATCGCCACCGTCAGCGTCCTGGCCTACTCCTTCGGCGTCACCTGGATCCTGGCGAAGATCCTGGACAAGACCATGGGCGGCCTGCGCATCAAGCCAGAGGACGAACTGCGCGGCATCGACCTCGCGGCCCACTCGGAGCTGGCCTACCTGATGGACGAGGATCCGGTGGAGCTGGGCTCCCCGCAGCGGGTCTAGTTCCACTTCCCACAAGCTGCCGGGCGCCCGCCTGCTGGGGGCGGCGCCCGGCATACCCCTTTCGCGTCACGCGGCGCGTCCCAGTACTCGAATCAGGGCCAAACCTTGGACCGGTGCCGGCAGCAGCCGGCTTATAGTTCCAGGGTTTGGCCCTTCGTCGTGCCTACTGTTCCGTGCAGGCCAGGATGCCGCCGCGCACTTCGAGTACCGCCGCGCGGACGTGGCTGAGGCGCCTGCGCAGGTCCGGCGCCATGGTGCACCAACAGCGCGGCGCAAACGCATTTGCGCTGCGCGGATTCGCTGGCGTTACCGAAATATGGGCTGCGACAGCGAAGATGTGCGTCGAAAACCAGGATGCGAGTCGATAACGACGGGCTTACTCCTTGAACAGCCCCGCAAGGTCCTCGGCCGTGATGGCCCCGCCGGCCAGGGCGTCACCCTCCATGACGTCAGCGAACAGCTGCGACTTCCGGGTCTTCAGTGCCATGACCTTTTCCTCGATGGTGTCCTTGGCCACGAGCCGGTACACCATCACGTTCCGGGCCTGGCCGATCCGGTGGGTCCGGTCCACGGCCTGGGCCTCGGACGCCGGGTTCCACCAGGGGTCCAGCAGGAAGACGTAATCGGCCTCGGTGAGGTTGAGCCCGAATCCACCGGCCTTCAGCGAAATCAGGAACACCGGGGCGCTGCCGTTCTTGAATTCGCTGACCACGTCGGCACGGTTCCGGGTGCCGCCGTCGAGGTAGCAGTACTCGATCTCCTCCTGGTCCAACCGCTCGCGGACCTTCCCCAGGAACCCGGTGAACTGGCTGAAGATCAGCGCCCGGTGCCCCTCGGCCACCAGGTCCTCGAGCTGCTCAAACAGTACATCCAGCTTCGAGGACCGCACCGCGGACAAGGCAGGATCCACCAGGGACACATCCAGGCTGAGCTGCCGCAGCAGCGTCAGCGACTGGAAAATGGTGAACCGGTTCTTGTTGACGTCCTCGATCAGCCCCAGGATCTTCTGCCGCTCACGCTGCAGGTGGGTCTGGTACACCTTCTGGTGGCGCGGATTGAGCACCACCTCAAGGACCTGCTCCTGCTTGGGCGGCAGGTCCTTGATCACCTGGTCCTTGGTGCGCCGCATCATCAGCGGCCGGACCCGGCGCCGGAGCTTTTCCAGCTGCCCTTTGTCGCCGTTCTTTTCGACCGGCTTCTGGTAATACTCGGCAAAGCGCTTGGGGCTGGAGAACAGCCCGGGAGCGACGATGGATGTCAGGGCCCAGAACTCCATCAGGTTGTTCTCCAGCGGGGTGCCGGTGATGGCCAGCTTGAACGCCGCCGGCAGCTTGCGGGCGCACTGGTAGGCCTTGGACTGGTGGTTCTTCACGAACTGCGCCTCGTCCAGGACCAGCCCGTTCCACGTCCGCGTGGCGTAGGCCTCGTAGTCGATGCGGAACAGCGCGTACGAGGTGATCACGACGTCGGCCCCGCCCAGTGCCTCCGCAACGTCCTGCCCGCTCTTCCCGAAGGTCTCGCCGACGGTCCGGACGGTGAGGCCAGGGGCGAAGCGGGCGGCTTCCAGCGCCCAGTTGCCCACCACGCTGGTGGGCGCCACCACCAGGAAGGGCGCGACGGCGGCGGGCCCGCCACCGGAGCTGGCGGCAGCACCGTCGTCGGACGTTTCCAGGGACGAGGCAGCCGCTGCCGCAAGGTCTTTCGCCGCGCACATCAGCGCCAGCGCCTGGACGGTCTTGCCCAGGCCCATGTCGTCCGCCAGGATGCCGCCCAGCCCGTGCTTGTAGAGGAAGCTCAGCCAGTTGAACCCCTCCAGCTGGTACGGCCGCAGCTCCGCGTTCAGGGTGGCAGGCAGCGGCAGCCCGTCGGTGCCGCCCTCCAGGAGGCCGCCGACGGCGGACCGCCAGGCCGCTGCCTGTTCGTCGACAATCCCCAGCTGTGCCAGCTCGTCCCAGAGCCCGGCCTGGAACCTGCTGATCTGCAGTGGAGCATCCTTGTTGTCCTGCAGCGACCTGGCTTCCTCGATCAAAGCCCGCAACTGGTGCAGTTCCGGCAGGTCCAGGGAGAAATAGGCTCCGCTGGGCAGCAGCATCCTGGTCTGGCCGGCCGCCAGCGCGGAGAACACGGCAGCGAAGGAGACGGGCTGGCCTTCCAGCGAAATCTGGATGCCCAGGTCGAACCAGTCACGCTGCTCGGTGGCCTTGGTGGAGATGGACACCACGGGTGCTTCCCCGGCCTCCCGGTAGTCCGCGATGTCACCCACGGCTTCCACATCCACGTCCGGCGCTTCCCGCAGCCGGGGCAGTACCTCCTCGGTGAACGCCAGCGTGTCCAGTCCCGTCAGTTCGGCGGATGCCGCAAGCCGCGGAGTGCCCCAGCCGCCCGTGGCTGATTCGCCCAGGGCAGGGACCACGTCCCATGGCTGGCCGATGCCCTCCAGGATGCGCGCCTCGGCGGTGTCGTCACGGTAACCGTGATCGCCGGGGTGACGCCACAAGGGCTGCGCCGTGACCAGCGTCCCGGTCTTGTAGTGCCACTCCCAATGCAGCCGTACCCGGTGGTCAGCACCATAGTTGGCCAGCAGGGAAAGGGTGGGGACGGCCAGTTCGGGCAGTTCCACGGACTCGTCGCGCGCCGTTACCCGGGCCGCCTGCTTCAGTTTCGGGTAGAACCCTGTCAGGAAGCGGGATTCGTCCCTGGCCGGGATATGCAGCATGCTGCCCGCGGTGACGAACGCCAGCAGCTCCTCGCTCAGCCCGTTTTCCAACGGTGCCAGCGTGATGGTGCCGTTGGGGTCCGGCACGCCCGGCAGCGAGGCTTCCCCCGAGGTAAAGAACAACCCGTGCGCCGGCCGGCCGATCGTTCCCACGGATGCCGGATCAACCTCCGCGCCCTCAACCGTGATGGTGGGCGACAGCTCCAGCCCGCCGTCGGACGCATCTGCTTTTGCCGCGGCGGCTTCTTCGTCGGGTCCAGCCACCGGTGCCCCGTACCGGCTCAGGGAAAGCCCGACGACGGCGGGGGCTTCAGTGATGCGGACAGGCTCGGCGCCGCGCGAGTGGACCAGCGCGAGCCCGATCTTCCGTGCCTCGGACAGCAGGCTCCACAGGTTCCTGCCGGCATACGAGTTCAGGCTTAGCCACAGGCCGGCGGAGTTGTGCATCCGGCTCGCGGAGGAGGAATGGCCGGCCAGGAACTCCTGCAGCCAGTCCACGTGCGCCTGGTTGGATTCCCGCCGGAAGTTCAGGTAGCTCAGGGTGTTCCAGGAAACGTCGCCGCGGATCCATTTGCCCTTGGCGCCCATGATGACCGGCCGGACCTTGAGCTGGCGGACGCCGCGCACCGGGTCCCGGCGGCCGGTGTAGGAGAAATGCGGCGGGGGTTCCTCCACTTCGAACTGCAGGGCGAGGGGAACCCCGGCGGTGGAGGGGGCGGCACCGGGCCGGGAGATCAGGGGGCTGAGGGCCTGCTCCCAGTCGGAGAGGGCCGCGGCCGGCGCACGGGACACCTGGGCGGAGGTGGACGGCGCCAGCAACTGCACCCGGATGGCGGGGTTGTCCTCGGCCGCGAACAGCAGGGCCGCCACATGCTTGCAGTCCTTGCGGACCGGGCAGCTGCACACACCGACGGTGCAGCTCCAGCCGCCGGCTTTCCGGACCAGCTTGGCGGTGGTGGAGTACGGAACGTCCGCCCCGCCCCGGACCTTTCCCAGCATCAGCCCCGTGCCGCCGTCGAACGATATGCCCGAGACCCTGCTTGCCATGGCATACGCCAGCCCGGCCGCCAGCGAGCGGTCGTTGATTGCAGGTGTCTGTATTGCCAGGTCCGCACTTTCGTCCGGTTGGGATGGCATGGTGGGGGCTACTTTCGGCAGGCCACGGCGGAGCCGGGTCCGGTGGGAGGTTATCTGATCCATCTTAGTTCGCCCGGGGGCGCCCCCACGCCGCCGGGGTTCCTTCCGTGCCGGTCCCGAAAACTTCGCTTGACGTTCATTTCGTTCCCGGTGTTGCCGTGAACCGGCCGTCGTAGCGTGAAAGCGTCCGGAGCAAAACCGCCGCCCAGCAAGGATCGCCATGACCATCACGCACCAGCCCGTCGTCCTGACCAGCAGCAGCATCGGAGGCAGGGACGAGGAAGTGGTGGAGGCCAACGCTGCCATCATCGACGCCATGCGCAAGGCCATGCTGCGGCTGGAGGACATGTCGCCGGTGGCCGTCCGCAGCTGCCTGGTGGATTTCTACCTGTCCCAGGCCCTGGAGGGAGGCTTCGCGCAGTACGCCGTTATGGCCGGTGGCCGGATCGCCACCGACCCGCTGGTCCGCGAAGGCATGGCAGGGATGGGCGCAGCCGCCCACCTGGACCTCTTCAACCGCGCCGCGGAGGCCTACGCCGTGCTGACCGACGGAACGGCAGCGTCCTACCTGGCCGGTGGCACCGATGACACCGGTGCGGTCAACCGCGCCGTCCTCCGCATCGAGGAGCTCGACGGCGAGTTCGAGGAACTGCTGGAACACGAGAACATCACCTCGCTTAACGCCCGCTGGCTGCGCGGCCAGCCGGACCTGCTGGTGCTGGACGACGAGGAAGTGGGTCCGTACATCCAGCGCCTTGCCGCCATGGCCCTTGAGGACGCCGGCACGGGATCGGTTCGCAGCGGCGCCGCGAACCATCTCTAGCGGGTCCGCCGGCCGCCGGGCTTGCCGGCCGCCGGGCTTGCCGGCGGTGGGGACAGGAAAAAGAAATCCACCGCACCCGTAACCTTTCCGCAACCACGGGCGATGTAGTCAGTGATGGGTCCGCCCGGCGGGCCCAGTCCTATGTGTTGTCTAGGTTTTGGAGAAGTAAATGTCTGTATTCACCGTTCTCGCCACCAGCAAAGTCGCCGCCGGAGTCCTGGCCGCCGGAACCCTGGCAGTAGGCGGAACCGGCGCCGCAGCCGTCTCCGGTGCCCTTCCCACCCAGGCCCAGCAGACTGCGCACGAGCTCTTTGGTGCGCCTGCCCCCAAGCTTTCAGCCGAAGCAGCCGCTGATGCCCAGGCCACCCCGGCCCCCACCGCCACCTCGGCAGTGTCCGACGCACTGAAGACCGCCGACGGCACCGCGGAAGCCACCGCCAAGGCAACGGCCACGGCTGGCGCTTCCGACGAAAAGGCCAGCGCTGATGTAACCGGTTCCGCAACGGCCAACACCGCCGTGGACGCGGCCGGCCCCGCAGCCCTGGGCCTCTGCACCGCCTTCACCCACGGCGGCCTGGACGCTTCCTCCAAGGCGTTCTCCTCGCTGTCCATCGCTGCCAAGGGTGAGGCCAACATCAAGAGCTACTGCACCGACGTCGTGGCTAAGGCCGACGCCGCAGCCAAGGCCGGTGCCGAGGGCAACGGTTCCGTCTCCGTTGACGCCGCAAAGCCGGAGGTCCCCGCCGCTCCTGCAGTTCCGGCCGTTCCGGCCGTCCCGGGCGTAGACGGCGCCAAGGCCGTTCCCGCTGTTCCTGCCGTTCCCGCCGTGGGTGGCAACACCGTCCACACGCCGTCGGTTTCGGCCCACTAAGGCGCATTGGCTAGTCTGGACTGCGGCTGCGGCCGCAGTCCGGGCAGCCGGGCGGGTACGCGCGCCGCTGGAAAAGCTTGAAGGAGCGCCCCTGGCAGACCTGCCGCGAGGCAGCCGGAATACCACGGGGATTGGCAGCCCGAACCGGAAACCGGGATAAGGCAAGGGCCTGATCCCGGGATGGAGGAGCCGCTGGTGCTGGACACTTTGGCCCAAGAAGAGATCGACATATTCGACAACGCAGCCGGAACTGATCCGGCCGTGTTGTTCGCTGCTGCCTATCGAACCTTCGCGGGCCCGGTGCAGGGGTACCTTAAAGCGCGCGGACTGGATGATCCCGAGGCCGTGACCCAGGACGTCTTCATGGCTTTCTACCCGCGGACCGGCACCCTCACCGGTGGACTGCAGGGCGCAAAGTCCCTGATCTTCTCAATCGCCCACGCCCGCATGGTGGACCACTACCGCCGGCAGGAGCGCAGGCCTCAGTTGACGCCCTACGACCCCCAGCATGATGCCCGGACCACCCCGTCCGCGGAGGACCACGCGGTGGAACTGACGGCCGGTGCCGAAGCCATGCTGGAAGGCCTCAGCGAAGAACACCAGGAGGTCCTGGCCCTTCGCGTCGTTGCGGACCTGTCCATCGAGCAGGTAGCCGCCATCATGGGCAAGAGCACCGGAGCCATCAAGCAGCTCCAGCGCCGGGCCCTCCACAACCTCAAGGCACAAACGCTCAAGAGAAACCAGGCACATCATGAGTGATACCGCAGGATCCCGGAACGAAGGTGCCGTTGACCAGCTTCTGCTGGAGGCAGGCATGGGCGGCGACGGCCAGCTCCGCGACGCACTGCTCCATCTTCGCGCCCTGGCGGCCGAGGCCCCGGCGCCTTCTGCCGACATCGCGGCGCTGATGGCTGGCCCCTCAGCGGCCACCACCACGGTGCTTCCGGTGGCCGCGCCCGCCACCACCGCGCTTCCCGCTGCCGGGCAGCCGGCTGACCAACTGGCCGCCCGCCGCAAGGCCAAGCGCCGCATAACACTCACCACGCTCTCCGTGGCTGCCTCGCTTGCGGCCGGCGGCGCGGTTGCCGCCGCCTCCGACCAGGGATTCCGGGACTCCATCTCCCAGCTGAACCACGCCGTCACCTCATTCGTGGCAGGCTCAACCGCGGCCCCCGCCGGCAATGACGGCAAGCAGCTTCCGGTTCCCGCGCCGGCAGCCCCGCGGCCTTCGGCAACCAGCAGCGCGGATGCCGTCCTACCGGAACCCGCGCCCGCTTCCGCACCTGCCGCCGCGGCGCCGTCGAGCGTTCCAACACGGCAGGGATCCATGCCCGCCCACGGAACGCCCTCGCAGAAGCCCGCGGAGGTCCCGGCTTCGCCGGCGCTGCCCACCGAGGTGCCGGGAGACGTCCGGAAGGGGCTGGAACAGGGCCCTAAAGTGCCCGTTCCGCTGCCCACCGACATCCCGCTCCCGGGCAAGGCCGCGGACGTTCCGCTGAAGTAGGCCCCGCCGGGCGGATCCTGCCGGGCTAGTAGCCTTGTCCGGCCGATTTGATCATGGCGCCTGACAGATCGGACAAGTACCAGACGCCGCCCACACCCTGGCCCAGAGTGTCGCCCGGCTTGGTGTCCTTCGCGAAGTAGTAGAGGGGCATGCCGTTCAACGTCACCTGCTTCTTGCCGTCAGGCGTGGTGATGGTGCCCAGTTTCCCGGTGACTCCTTCTGCCGTGGGGGATCCCGAAGTGGTGGTGAGCGGAGGCCATTGGACCAGGCAGGAACCAGTGCAGGCGCTGGTGCCGGAGTCCTTGGTGTCCTTGGTGAAGAAGTAGAGGCTCATTCCCTTCGCATCCACCACAATGCTTCCTGCCGCCGAGGACGCTGCCTTAAGGTCGACGGCGGAACTTGCCTGCGATGACGGCGCCGACGTTCCGGAGGGGCTGGCGGAGGACGTCCCGGAGGAAGTTCCTGCTGAACTGGTGGCGCCGCCCGTGGCCGGGCTGGAGGCCGCCGGCGTGGTCCCGGTGCTGCTGCCGCAGCCGGTGAGGGCTGCCGCCAGGGCCAGGATGGCAAGGCCTGCCCCGAGATGGTGTTTCATGGTGTGCTCCTTGGATGTTCTTGCCTGGCTATGTGCGTTCTGGGATGTGGCGCTTCGCGGGGCGCCCGGCGCTGGATCACTGCGCTAACCCCTACGACGCCTCCGGGTGAAGAATGGTTCACAGGCAGGCTGCCGCGCCGGGTAGGTGAACCTTTTCCTGCTTTCCGTCGTGGTAACAGCCGGGAGCGCAGGATGCCGTGGCGTTCCCGGAAGCAGTGCAGGGCAGTGACGGGAGGAGCGGGATGCCGCTCGACGACAACGTGGTGGAGGCCATCTACCGTGAACATGGCAGCGCCCTGCGCCGCTTCGTGCTCAGCGCCACCAGGGATCCGCAGCTCGCGGAGGACGTGGTCCAGGAAACGGTGCTCCGCGTCTGGCAGCACGCCCCGGAGGTCAACGGCAGCTTCCGCAGTTACTTGTACCGCACAGCCAGGAACATCATGATCGACAATTACCGCCGGAGCCAGCGCCGCCCCCATGAGGCGCTGGAAAGCAGGCTGACCGAACCCGCAGAGGTGATGGGCCGCGTTGACGAGCTGCTGAACCGGGTCCTGATGGAGGAGGCCCTGCTCCGGTTGAGCAAGGAACACCGGGACGTCCTGGTGGCCCTCCATTACCGCAGGTTCACCGTCAACGAGGCGGCTGTCCAACTCAGCATCCCCAGCGGCACCGTCAAGTCCCGCGCCTTCTACGCGCTCCGGGCTTTGCGCACCATCCTGGACGAGATGGGGGTGGAACGGTGACTCCCAACCCGCACCACCTGCTGGGCGCCTACGTGCTGGGCGGCCTCGACGCCGCCGACCTCAGCCTTTTCGAAGCACACCTCCAGGGCTGCGCCGCCTGCCGCAAAGAGCTTGCCGTGCTGGAGAAGGTCCCGATGCTCCTCGATGCCCTCCCCGTCCCCGACGCCGTGGCGCTCACCGCCGCGCCCGGCGGCGGGGAGGGCGCTGACCCCGGCGCTCCGGCGCGCCTGTTCAGCGAGCTGGCGCACCGTCGCCGCTCATTACGACGGCGATGGGTGGCGTTGGCAGGTGCCGTTGCCGCTGCCTGCCTTGCGGTGGGCCTGGCTGTGGGGCCGCTGCTCGCCAGGCCGCCGCAGCCGGATGCCACTTACTCCGTGGCCTCCGGCGGAGGGCTCCAGGTGAACATCGACATGGCCCGGAAGACCTGGGGGACTGAGCTGGCGGTCAGCGGCAGCAGCCTGCCGGAGGAAGGGACGTTGTCGCTGTGGGTGCGCGACCGGGCCGGCGCGGAGGACCGGGCCTGCGCCTGGACCGCCACCCCCAGCGGGAAGGTTAAGGTCACCGGTGCCACACCCATCCAGCTGGGCAGCATCTCCAGCGTCGAACTGCGCGACGGCGCCCAGCGGGCCGTGGCGGTCATAACCGTTCCCTAGGACTGCGGGGCGGGGCCAGGGTGGTGGTGTCCCCGGTCTGTTCCCAACGCACGGAATTCCGCCACCAGGCCCTCATCCTCGCAGGCGCGGGCGAAGGCGGCGATCCGCCGTTCAATCTCGTAGCCCAGCACCCGGCTGCCGATCCGCTCCATAATGGGCCGCAGCAACGCCGGGCGGCAGGAAAACGTGTACTTCCAGACGGCCCGGGTGCCGTCGTCGTCCTTGGTGAACCGCCAGCCGCCGCCGAAGTTCGTGAAAAACCATGGGCCGGACACCATGGTCATTCCTACGTTCCCGGGCGGCGCATAGGAGACATACTGGCTCACCATGGCCAGCCCAAGGCGTGACCTGGTGCGGGTCCGGACGCCCTTTCCCGGCGCCCGCGCTCCGTCAAGGAAGCCCTGCGAGGAAATGAAGGGGTCCCACTTGAGACGGAAGTCCCCGGTGGTTTGGGAGAAGGCGAACGCCGTCTCGGGGTCGATGCGGATCAAGCGTTCGGCGCGTACCTGGGGCATGCCCCAACCTAACCACGCCGGCGCCTGCTACTTGGTCATTTTCGCCAACCGTGCGCGCATGATCATGTACGCCCCGTAGCAAATCAGCCCGGCTCCCACCGCTGCCAGCAGGTAGGGGCCCATTGGCTGGTCACGGAGGGCCCGCAGGCCGCCGTCCAGGCCGGTGGAATCCTCCGGATGCCGCTTGAGCGTGGCGACGGCGATCAGCAGGCCTGCCAGCAGGAGTACTGTTCCCTTGGCCAGGTAACCTGCCACGCCCAGTGCCGTGACGGCGGTCCTGGCCGGCCCCGGAGCCGGCATCCGCAGTTGCTTCTGGAAAGACTTCTTCGGTCCCCGGATGCCGTAGACCACACCCGTCACGGCAACCGCCACACCGATCAGGACCAGCAGGGCAACGCCGCCCGGGGCCTGCATCATCGATACGGTGAAGTCGCTCGCGGCCTTGCGGTTGTCGCCGCCGTTTCCAGCGCCCGTGAGGAAGTGCCAGAGGGTCAGGGCAAGGACTGCGTACACGATCGCCTGCAAGGTGGCCTTGGCCTTGTTCTTCACCTTGGTCTTGGTGGCCTGGTGGTTGAAGTCGAAGATCGCGTCCCCTGCCTGCCAGAGCGACAACGCGGCGCAGGCCGCGAAGCTGCCCCACAGCAGGAACGGGCCCACGGGCATGGTGGCGAGTTCCGCTACCGCACCGCTGAAGTCCGCATTTCCGGTTCCGCCCACCGCCAGCCGGATGGAAATGGCGCCCACCAGGAGGTGGAGGATGCCGCTGGCCGCAAACCCGGACCGGGCGAAAATCTCAAGGACGCGCGAATTGGTGACGTCCTCGGCCTTGTCAACGGCCTGTTTCAGTTCTTCTTTGATCGTCTTTCCTTTTGGACGGCGCGGTAGTGCGCTGGTTTGCGTGCCCTTCTTGTAAGGGCAATCGTGCCACGCCGCGGGGTCCCGGAACAGTTGGTTCCAGGCCGGCGATGGGGAGGGATCCCCATCGCCGCGATTCCGTACCTGTGCAACCATGAGGACCAGCGATCGACAGGCACCGCACTTTTTTCCGGGGGAAACCATGACTTTTTACGGCGCAGACATCAGCCAGCTGCGGGCGCTGGCCAAGGCCGCCGACCAGGCAGCGACACTGCTGGGCAGCCGCGCCGGGTCACTGCACAGCCAGATCCAATCCGCGCCGTGGAAGGGCCGGGACGGTGAACGATTCCGCCAGGAGTGGAGCGCCAGCCACCGTCCCAGCCTGGACAGGGTGGTGGCCAGCCTGCGGGAAAACGCCAAAATCCTGATGAAGCATGCCGACGAGCAGGAGAAAGCTTCCACCACGGGAAGTGGCGGTTCCGGCGGCAGCACGTGGGACCGGATCACCTCCATGGCGGAGCAGGCGAGGGAGTGGTTCAAGGAACGGGCCGAAGAAGCCAGGGCAGCGGCCGGGCACCGCCGCGAGCTCGCGGCCGGACTGGACAGCATGGTCAACGCCAGCCTGGAAGAGCAGGCAAAGTGGTGGGCCGGCCTGTCCGACGCCGACAGGCAGTACCTGATCCAGGGCGAAGGCAGCGACGGCCCGTTTGCCGAAGACCTGATGCGTATGGACGGCGGCATCCCCGCGGCAGCCCAGGAACTGGCGAAGCGCCACCTGCAGGAACTGGCCAGGGCCGACATCCCGGTCTACACAGAAACAGGCAAGGCCTCCATCGAAGCCAGGGTTGCCTGGGTCCACGGCGGCGCCGAAGTGGGCACGGAGGTGGTGGAAAACGCCGACGGGTCCGCCACCATGAAGGTGTACGGAAACATGGGCCTGGGCGTCAATGACGCCTCCGGCACCGCGGGGGCAACACTCACCGGCGAGGTCTCCCGCGAGTACACGTTCGCCAGCGTGGAGGAAGCCATGGCGGCCCGCAAGCAGATGTACCACGACCTTCCGCCGGACAGCATCGGGGAGATCAAGGATGTGGCCGGCAACCCGCCCGGCTACATCCTGGACACCATCAATGACGCGGCGAAGGACAACGGCTCCACCGGCCAGACGGATAAGGCCAAGGGCACGTTCTCGCTGGATGCAACCGGTGAATCCGGCACGGTATCCGGCGGTGCGAAGCTCGACCTCGCCTACGAGCGGAACCTGACGGACGGCACCTCCACGGCCAGCGGCGAGGTTTCCGCCAACGGCCGGCTCAAGCTGGATGGCAGGGTCTTTGAGGCTTCCGGCAAGGGCGGCCTGGCGGTCAATATGGACAAGCACAACAACATCGATTCCGTCTCCGTCTCCATGGACGGGACCGTGGCCCAGGGCGTTACGTCCGGCCTGAAGACCGAGGGGGCGAAGTTCGATTCGACCGTGACCGCAGGGACCCAGGGCACCGTCAAGATCGACATCGATTACACGCCCGTGAACCGTCCCATCATCGACAGCTACCTGCGCAACGTTGCCTTGGGAAATGACACCGGCGCGGCCCATGACGCGGCCCGGCTCTACGAGGCCGGCTCGGCCACCGTCCAGGTGAACTCGGTGCTGACTGCCAAGAATGAGGCGGGCATCGATGTGAAAGTGGGTGAGGTGGACATCAAGACCGAGAACCAGTCCACCACCAACGTGTCCACGTACTATAAAGTCCCCAACGACACCAAGCTCGAGAGGCTCTGAAACCCATGTCAGTGCACATCGAATCCCCGCTGGGCTTCACCGCGGACTTCCCCGAGCACACCCAGGTCCTGGACGACTCCACGGCCGGGCCCAACAGCGGGCAGTATGGCCTGCCGGGCGGTGTCCTGGTCACCGTCATCAAGGACGACACCTCCGTCCAGGACGCACCGCAGGCCAACGGCTGGGCGCACCTGATGGCGGGCTACTACCTTGAGGACCGCGGCGGCACCCTCCTGGCGGAGGGCGAGCTGGACCTGCCGGGCAAGGCTGCATACGCCGTGGTGGCGGGGTATGACGACGACGGCGGCCCGGCCAAGGTGGCAGCCACAGTGGGCGTGTGGGAAAGCAACCGGTTCATCGGCGTCGTGGTCGTCTGGCCGTACCTGGACCCGGAAGCCGAACCGCGCCTGGACATGCTCAAGGAGATCGTGGCCGCCATCAACGTCGGCTAGCGGCGTTCCCGGCCCCGCCGCTTAGCGGCGGCGGTAGCAGAGGTCGAAGATCAACCGGCCGGCCTCGTGCGCCTTCGCCTCGAAGCTGGTCCTGATCCTGCCCTCGAAGCGGGGGGCCCAGCCGCCGGTCTCGTCAACGCCTTCGTTGGGCCCGGTGTGTTCCGTGCTCACCGGTGCACGTCCTTCCCGCACGGGTGCACCGCCCACCACCGCTTCGACACCGGACTGCCACACCTGCGTCAGGGGGCTTTCGGGGCCGCGGCGCTCGCCGGTGTGGAGGTTCTCGAAGTCTGCGGAGCCGGCCATGACATCGCGGACGTGGACTGCGTAGTTGGACCAATCGGTGGCGATCCGGAACAGGCCGCCCGGCTTCAGCGCGCGGGCAGCGAGGCCGGCGAACTCCGGCTGGATGAGCCGGCGCTTGTGGTGCCGCGACTTGTGCCACGGGTCCGGGAAGAAGACCCACAATTCGCTGACCGAGCCTTCAGGCAGCATGGTGGCCAGGACTTCGGGCGCGTTCGCCTCCACCACGCGGACGTTGTCCAGGCCCCGGCTGTTGATCTTGATGATGGTGTTGGCCAGTCCCGGCGTGTAGACCTCCACGGCCAGGAAGTTGGTGCCGGTGTTCTGTTCCGCCGCGTGGCAAATGGCGTCGCCCAGGCCCGAACCGATCTCAACGATGAGCGGGGCGTCCCGGCCGAACTCAGCCGCGGCGTCAAAGGTGTAGTCGGGGTGGACCGAGGTGTTGGCCACGTGCCGGGGCACGTCCACGGCCCACCGTTCGGCGTGCTCCTCCCAGGCTGCCTGCCGGCGGCCCTGGAGACGGGTGCCGCGGCGCACGAAACTGACCGGGCGGCCGCCGTACGTGCCGAAGGAGGCCTGGGTCCCCGGTGTCACGGGCCTGGGGACATGCGGCTGCTGGGGGTTTTCAGGGGATTCACTCATCCCTTCCAGAATAGCGCCGCAGGAACAGCGCGGGCGGGCACGCGGGACGGGCTGGATTCGGCGGAAACCTCCTGCCGCGAAAATGCAGGCTAATGCATCATCAGTATGAGACTTGTCGAGAGCAAGAGTCCGATCACAAACACCACGCCCGACACACACAGTGAGGCTGTCGACATGCCCTTGGCGAACCCTTGCTGTTTCGCGTCCCGAATCACCGCGATGGCCAAACCCGTGGAAATCGACCCGAGGATCATAGGCAGGCTCCAAAGAACCAATGGCGCTACCCAGGGGAGCTTTGACGGACCGTTGTAGGGGAAGGTCAGCAGCAGCGCGAAGGCGCGAGGGGGCGGGTGATCACGAGGCCCAGGGGTGCAAGGATGGCCAGGACAAGGCTCGCAATGGCTTTCCCGGGGCCCCGCATGGCGGTTGCCGGTCCTTGAACGGATGGCCCCCGCTCATCAACCGGGGCGGTTTCCTGTGAATTCATGGTGATCATCTACTTCCGGTCGGTCGGTCTGCCAGTGGGCAAGTATCAGTGGGCATGTATCAGGGGGCATGTATCAGTGGACGCGGGCCGGATGAACCGGCGGCTTTCCCCAACCTACGAACCTGCCTTGCGCGCCGGAAGCAGCGGCGTCCCGTATGTGGAAAACTCCGTGCCGCCCCCCGCCTGCAAGAATGGGCCCATGACGGACGGAACGAATGCCGAGGCAAGGAAGCAGCGGCGAATGGCTGCCTTCGGGGACGCCCAGGGCGGGACCCGGACGGGCAGCAGTGTGGTGGACCTCAGCACCCTGGTGGACGCAGAAATCGATGAGCTGCCGGCGGCGGAACCCACCCGCGTGGGCAGCAGGCGCGCCCTCGCCTACCTGGGCGTGTGCCTGGTCCTGATCGGCTTGAACCTGCGCAGCGTCTTTTCCAGCCTCTCCGCCGTCCTGCCGGAGGTGACCTCCCAGGCCGGGCTGCCCGGCTGGTCCGTGGTGCTGCTGACAACTGTTCCCGTGACGCTGCTGGGCGTCTTCGCGCCGCTCGCCCCGGTCCTGGCGCGCCGGTTCGGTGCGGAGCGGGTGCTGCTAGGCGCCATGGTATTGCTGACCGCCGGGCTGCTGCTGCGGCCTGTGGACACCGGAACAGCAACGGGCGGGGGCGGCCACCTTCCTGCCCTCCTGGTAGGCACCGCGGCCTGCGGCGCCGCCATCGCCCTGTGCAACGTGCTCCTTCCGGGCCTGGTGAAACGCGACTTCCCGCACCGGCTGGGGCTCATGGGCGGGCTCTATACCACCGCCATCTGTGCGTCCGCCGCGCTCGGGGCCGGCTTCACCTACCCGGTGTACACAGCGACGGGGGAGTGGACCAAGGCACTGTGGGTCTGGGCGCTCCCCGCCGCCGTCGTGCTTCTCCTGTTCCTCCCCGTGGCCCTGCGTCAGGGCACGGTCAGGCACCAGGCGGTCAGGGACGGGATCAACGTCTGGCGCTCACCGGTCGCCTGGCAGGTCACCATCTTCATGGTGCTGCAGGCCATGATGTCCTTCAGCGGCTTCGCCTGGCTGGCGCCCATCCTCCGGGAGCGGGGCGTGGATGGCGCCACCGCCGGGCTGATCGTTGCCGTGTGCATCGTGCTGCAGATGCTGGGGTCCCTGTTCGCTCCCGCCCTCGCCGCGAGGTTCCGGGACCAGCGCGCCATCAACACGGTGGTAGCTCTGATGACCGGCGGGGGATTCGTGCTGAGCATCCTGGGCCCCCTCAACCTCATCTGGGTGTGGGCCGGCCTGCTCGGGCTGGGGCAGGGAAGCCTCACCGCCGCGGCCCTGACCCTGATTATGCTCCGCACCCGTGACGGGCACACCGCAGCCCACCTCTCCGGCATGATGCAGGGTGTGGGCTATGGGGTGGGCTCCACGGGCACCCTCATGGTGGGCCAGCTCCACCAGGCGACGGGGTCCTTTGTTCCCGCCGGGATCCTGTTCATGGCGGTGGGCCTGCTCGCGGCCGTCTTCGGCTACCGGTCCGGCCGGAACCGGTTCGTGGAGTAGGGCCGGCCGTGCAGGACTCCACGCTCCCGGGAACCCGCGACGCCGCCGGAATCTTCCGGCCCCCGTACCTGTGGGTGACCGTGGGAACCTGCGCCCTGGTGTTCCTCGCCGCCTTCGAATCGCTTGCCGTGACCACCATCATGCCCCTGGTCAGCCGGGAGTTGAACGGCGGAAGCCTCTACGCGCTGGCCTTTGCGGGGCCCATGGCCACCGGCGTGATCGGCATGGTGGGGGCGGGAAACTGGTCTGACCGCCGGGGCCCCGCCTCACCGCTGTACGCCTCCGTGGCCCTGTTCGTGGCGGGCCTGCTGATCGCGGGGACTTCCGTGACCATGCCTCTGCTCGTCGCCGGCCGCCTGGTGCAGGGCCTCGGCGGCGGCGCCCTCACTGTTGCGCTCTACGTGCTCGTGGCGCGGTTCTTCCCGGGCCAGTTGCACGCCAGGATCTTCGCTGCCTTCTCGGCGGCCTGGGTGGTCCCGTCCCTGGTGGGGCCCTTCGCCGCCGGTGTGGTGGCCCAGGTCTTCAGCTGGCACTGGGTGTTCCTGGGCGTGGTGGGCCTGGTCATTCCGGCGCTGGCCATGATCGTCCCGGTGCTGCGCGGACTGGACGGCCCCGACGCGGACGGACAGCCGGCCGGAAACGGGCAGGCGGAAGAAACTGCGCCGCCGTGGGCCCTGGGCCGGCTGGGATGGGCGGCACTGGCCGCGCTCGCGGTGCTGGGGCTCAATCTTTCCGCGGACGCCGGCATCCCCGGCTTCCCGGCAGCCACGGCACTGCTGGCGCTCGCCGCCGTCGTCCTGGCCCTGGTGGCCGTGCGCCCCTTGGTGCCCCCAGGCACCCTCGCCGCCCGCCGCGGGCTGCCGAGCGTGATCCTGGCGCGCGGGCTCGCGTCGGCGTCGTTCTTCGGCGCCGAGGTCTACCTTCCGTATCTGCTGATCGACCAGTATTCGTTCCCGCCCACGCTGGCCGGGCTGACCCTCACCGGCGGTGCGCTCGCCTGGGCGGGGGCTGCCGCCGTCCAGGGCCGGATGGGCACGCGGCTGCCCCACCGCCGCGCCGTCCAGGCCGGATCGCTTATGGTCCTGGCCGCGATAACCCTGGCCCTGGCCACCACCGCGCTGCACTGGCCGGCCGCCACCGCCATCGCGGGCTGGGTGCTGGCAGGGGGCGGCATGGGGCTGCTCTACCCACGCCTCAGCGTGATGACCCTGGCGCTGTCCACCAAGGAGGACGAAGGCTTCAACAGCTCCGCCATGTCCATCTCCGACTCCCTGGGCGGGGCGTTGTCGCTGGCCACCACCGGGATTGTCTTCGCCGCGTTCACCACGCCGGCCCAGTCCTTCGCAGGAGTGTTCGCCTTCACCGCAGCCATCGGGGTCGCGGCGGCAGTGGTGGCGCCCCGCGTCACCACCCCGGCTCCTCCGGCAGGTTAGGAGAGGCGGGTGGCGCGCAGGACGACGTCGGCGATGGTCGCTTCCTGCCCTTCCGGCCCCGTCACCGGGCGCTCCCGGCTGGTGAGGACCTCCACCTGCCACCCGGGCTCATCCAGTCCCAGTTCCTGCACCAGCTGGTCCCCCGTGTAGAACATGTCCAGGTGCTGGTGGTGGTCGTTGCCCCAGGGCGGAAGCCGGTCCGGGTGGTGGCCCACCACCAGCAGCGTTCCGCCTGCCTTGACGGCCGAGGCTGCTGCCCGCAGGGGGACCCGCCAGTCCAGTTCCTGGGAATGCAGGAACTGCGAGGTCACCAGGTCGTAGGAGTTCCCGGGGTGCCACTGCGTCAGGTCCGCCTGCTGCCAGGTGATCCGGCTTTCCAGGGTCCCGTTTGAGGCGTGCACGCTTTCCCGCGCCAGTTCGGCCAGTTCGTGCGAGCGGGCCCGTTCCAAGGCAACTGAGGAAACGTCGACGGCGGTCACGGACCAACCCTGGTGCGCCAGCCAGATGGCGTCGGCACCTTCGCCGCACCCCAGTTCCAGGGCCTTCCCGGGCCGGAGGCCCCCGGCCTCCCGGACCAGCTGCGGGTTCGGCTTTCCGCTCCACAGCCTTGCCTTGCTGCGGTACCGCTCGTCCCAGGCAGAAGCCGCGTCGATGCCGCCGCCAATACCGCCCAGGGCAGCCCCGCCGTCGTGCCTGTGCCCTTCGGGCTGTTGCATGTCCTGGTGCTCGCTCATGGCTCAACACTGCCCCGCCAGGTCCCCGAAGGCAACGCCGACGACAGGTTCCCGGCGCGGGGATGCTAGACTGGAGGAACTTGATGTGCAGTGATGCCGCCTGCTCCGGATCTGGAGGTTCCTTTCCAGGGAGCGGGCTTTCTTCATGTGAGAGGCACATCCTGCGTCGATGAACGCGTTCCATTTGGTCCCGGCCGGCTGTCCTGATTTACAGCGCCCGGTTGATCACCTGACTTTTCTTCGGCGAAACCCCTGGTCCAACCGGCATCGGGGGCCGATATCCGCCCGGATACCGCCAGAAAGACCGTAAAAAACTACATGACTACTTTTGCTGCCCTCGGTACTCCCAAGGCCCTTGCAGACACCCTTACCGCCCAGGGAATCGTTGAACCGTTCCCCATCCAGGTGAAGACCCTTCCGGACACGCTGTCCGGCCGTGACGTCCTGGGCCGGGGCCGGACCGGATCCGGTAAGACCATTGCTTTCGCTATCCCGCTTGTAGCAAGACTCGCTGAGCGGGAAGCCAAGTACTTCCGGAAGCCCGGACGCCCCATGGGCCTGGTCCTGGCGCCCACCCGTGAACTGGCAACCCAGATCAACGCCACCATCGAGCCGCTGGCCAAGGCCGCCGGCCTGAACACCACCGTGATCTACGGCGGCATCTCCCAGGCCCGGCAGGAAAAGGCGCTGCGTGCAGGCGTCGACATCGTCATCGCCTGCCCCGGCCGCCTGGAGGACCTGATCCGCCAGCGCATCCTCACCCTCGAGGCTGTGGAGATCACCGTCCTGGACGAGGCCGACCACATGGCCGACCTCGGCTTCCTGCCCGTGGTCAAGAAGCTCATGGACATGACCCCCAGCCAGGGCCAGCGCCTGCTCTTCTCCGCCACCCTGGACAACGGCGTGGACAAGATCGTCCAGCGCTACCTGTCCAACCCGCTCACCCACTCGGTGGACGATCCGCAGGCCGCGGTGACCACCATGGAGCACCATGTGCTGGTGGTCAACGACCAGACCGTCAAGAAGCAGCTGATCGTTGAGCTTGCCTCCGGCGCCGGCCGCCGCGTCCTGTTCATGCGGACCAAGCACCACGCCCGCAAGCTGGCCAAGACCCTGACCGACGCCGGCATCCCCGCTGTGGACCTGCACGGCAACCTCTCGCAGAACGCCCGTGACCGCAACCTCGCCGAGTTCTCCAACGGCGACGTCCGCGTCCTGGTGGCCACCGACGTCGCCGCCCGCGGTGTGCACGTGGACGACGTCGAACTGGTCATCCATGTGGACCCGCCCACCGAGCACAAGGCGTACCTGCACCGTTCCGGCCGCACCGCGCGTGCCGGCTCCGACGGCACCGTGGTCACGCTGACCCTCCCGGAGCAGCAGGCCGACGTCAAGAAGCTCATGAAGGCTGCCGGCGTCGATGTGAACTTTGAGCGCGTCACGGCCAACTCCCCGCTCGTGGCCGACCTGGTGGGCGAGATCGCCGACAAGGTTGACCCGCGTACCCGCGCCGCCCTGATGGCCGCCAAGGCTCCCCGCCAGGGCGGGGGCACCTCCACCGGCGCCAACGCGGAGCGCAAGCGCGCACGCCGCCAGGCCGCTCCCACCACCGGTGGGCGTGGCGGCCGCGGCGGCCGCGGCAAGGTTTCGGCCGAGCCCGCCCGCAGTGACGCGACCCGCGCCGAACGCCGGGCCGTTGCCTTCGAAGGCCGCACGGAGGCCCGTGCAGCATTCGACCGCAACGCGGAGCAGAACGAGGACCGCGCAGGGGCAGCAGCCGCTGCCCGCCGCAACGCCCGCGGCCGTGGCACCGCTTCCACGCATCGCAACGACGTTCCCGCAGCAGGTGGCCGCTCATCGGCCGGCCGCGGTTCCGACGGCCGTGCAGCGGAGGGCCGGGGCGACTCCCGGATCACCCGCAGCGATGCTCCCCGCGGCGGCACGGGCCGTCCCGCCTCAGGTGGACGCCCCGCGTCCGGTGGTGGCCAGCGCAGCGGACGCCCCGCAACCGGCCAGCGCGCAGCAGCGGGCAACTCCGGCCAGCGCTCCGGTGCAGCCGGCGGAAACAAGGCCGTATGGTCTTCCAACACCGGCGGAACCTCGGGTGGGTCCTACGGTTCCGGCAGCGGCGGCAATGGCGGCTCGGGCCGTCCCGCCCGCAGCGGTCCCCGCCGCGCGTCCGCCCCGGCGTCGAACGAGCGCCGCGGCCGCTAGCCAATGAAAAAGGCGGGCCCAACCTCACGGTTGGGCCCGCCTTTTGCGTGTGCAGACATTACCAGCCGCGGGCGCGCCACTCCCCAAGATGCGGGCGCTCCGCACCCAGCGTGGTGGGCTTGCCATGCCCGGGATGCACGACGGCGGTGTCCGGGTAGGCGCCGAACAGCCGCTCCGTGACGTCTGACAGCAGCTGGTTGAACCGTTCCGGGTCCTTCTGGGTATTGCCTACGCCGCCGGGGAACAGGGAGTCGCCGGAGAAGATGTGCGCAGGTCCTTCCGGGTCCTCGTACACGAAGGCAATGGAGCCCGGGGTGTGGCCGCGCAGGTGCACGGCGGTGAGCTCGAAGCCGTCGAACTTCCCGACGTCGCCATGGTTCAGCCGGACCTCAACGGGGACCGGCAGCGCGTCGGCGTCGTCCGCTCCGGCGGCTGCCGGTGCTCCCGTGGCGTCCACCAGTTCCTTCAGGGCGCGCACGTGGTCCCAATGCTGGTGCGTGGTGGCAATCAGCGCAAGCCGCGGGGCCGCCGACGTGTCCCCGGCCCCGTCCGCCAGCAGCTGCTGGATGGCAGGAAAATCGTCAGCGGCATCGATCAGCACCTGTGCGCCGCTCTCCTTCGCCGTCAGCAGGTACACGTTGTTGTCCATCTCGCTGACCGGGATGCTGCGGATGGTGATCGCCGGCAGGTCGTATCGAAGTGAGTCCATAGGCTTCAGTCTAAGGACGGGCTAGAGGCCGAGCGGCAGGGTGGTGGAGTAAACCTGCTTGGACGGCTGCGCGGCGAGTACCTCGTGCAGCGCGCTCCTGCCTTCCGGCGTGGCCCGCCAGGCGGCGTAGTCGTCGTGGTCCTGGGTGGTGGCCCAGGTTTCCACCACCAGGATGTGGCAGGGGTCGGCGTCATCCACCAGCGCTTCGATGCCCTGGTTGCCGGGCCACGCTCGGGTGGCGGCGAGGGTTTCAGCCAGATATTTGGCGGCGTCGGTGACATGCTCGGGCTTGAATTGGACTTCGAAGTGGACGATGGCAGGCATGGGGCTCCTTGGGGTCGTATTTGGGGATGGGGATTGGTAGGGCGCTATTCGCGGCCCTCGGACACCCAGGCGGGGTCCGAGGAACGGGAGCCGACGACGCCGTCCGACGCCGCGTCCAGGGCCTCCAGGTGCGCCGGGGTGAGGTCCAGGGCAAGCGCGCCAAGGTTTTCGTCGATGCGTGCGGCCTTGCGGGTGCCGGGGATGGGGACGACCGGAAGTCCGAGCCGCTTGCCCTGGGCGAGGAGCCACGCCAGGGCAACCTGCGCCGGCGTGGCGGCCAGCTGGTCCGCCACAGTCCGGACGGCGTCCACCACCGCCTGGTTGGCGCTCGCGGCGTCCGGGGCGAACCGGGGGATGTTCCGCCGGAAGTCCTTCTCGCCCAGGCTGGCAGTATCCACGGTTCCGGTGAGGAAGCCACGGCCCAGGGGGGAGTACGGGACGAATCCCACTCCCAGCCCGGCGGCGGCGGGAACAACATTGCGTTCCACGTCCCGGCTCCAGATGGACCATTCGCTCTGGACCGCGGCGATCGGGTGGACCGCTGCCGCGTCCTGCAGTTCCTGTGCCGTCACCTCGGAAAGGCCCAGGTGCCTGACCTTTCCCTGCGCGACCAGCTCCGCCATGGCGCCCACGGTTTCCTGGATAGGGACGCGGACGTCACGGCGGTGCATGTAGTAGAGGTCGATCACGTCGGTGCCAAGCCGCTGAAGGCTCCGTTCCACTGCCTCGTGGACATAGGCGGCGTCACCGCGGATGTCCGTGTAGCCGTCAGTGGGTGTGCCCACCAGCGCGAACTTGGTGGCCAGCTGGACTTCGTCCCGCCGGTCCTTGAGCAACTGGGAAATGAGTTCCTCGTTGCTGCCGCCGCCGTAGATGTCAGCGGTGTCGATGAAGCTGACCCCGGCGTCGACGGCGTGGTGCAGGGTCTGCAGCGCCTCGGCAGGGTCCACCTCGCCGTAGACCGGCGTGAGGGCCATGCCGCCGAAGCCCAGGGGGCTGACGGTCAGTCCGTCGCCGAGCTGGACAGTTTCTGCGGGTCCAGTGCTGCCGGATTCGGTGGGTGCGTTTGCCATGGTTCTCCTGTTCGGTTCCTGCGTTGAAATTACAGCCAAGGTAGGACGCGGTCCGCTGCCGGGCGGGTGGCCTGGATCAGGCGGGCATTGGCTTCGTCAGGTCCAGTGGCCCAGGCAACCGCAGCCTCCCGTTCCATGCCGAACGAAACGTGCCGTTCCACCAGGCGCTGCAGCCGGAGCGCGGGCGGCGTTTCGAGGAACCACACTTCGTCCAGCTGCGCCCGCACGTCCTTCCACGGTTCCTGGTCCGCCAACAGGTAGTTTCCCTCGGTGATCACCAGCTGGACGTCGGCCGGGACGGCGATCGAAGCGGCCACCGGCTCGTCCAGGGTGCGCCTGAACTCCGGTGCGTACACAACTGCCTCGTCCCGGAGCGACAGCCGGCGCAGCAGGGAAAGGTAGCCACCGGCGTCGAACGTATCAATGGCTCCCTTGCGCTGCCGGAGCGGGGTCCCCTCGATAATTGCGTTGCCCAGGTGGAACCCGTCCATCGGCACCACCACTGAGGCGCCGGGGCTGAACTGCTCCTGCAGCCAGGCGGCGAAGGTGGATTTGCCGGACCCCGGCGCCCCCGCTATGCCCAGGATGGTCCGCGTTCCGCGCACCAGCCGGCGCCGCAGCGCGTCGACGGCCATGGTGATCTCGGGGGAGTGCATGGCAAAAGCCTAGTCACCGCCGGGCGCCAGCGGCGCATCTTTTTCTGCCGGCAACGCCTTCAGGCCTGCGGCGCAGCCCACAATCCCCGTGATGAACAGCAGCTTCACCACGCTGAACGGCTCCACGCCGGTGGCCATGGCCCAACCCACGGTGAGCGCGGCGCCGATGCCCACCCAGATGGCATAGGCCGTACCCAGCGGGATGGTCCGGACGGCCATGCCCAGGCCCAGCATGCTGAGCGTGGCGGTGACGGCGAAGACCACGGTGGGCAGCGGGCGGGTGAAGCCGTCGGACAGGCCGAGCGCAGTGGCCCAGACAGCTTCCAGGACGGCCGACGCCAGCAGCACCAGCCACGGAACGGAACGCTTCACCATCACGCCACCACCTTCAGGCCAACCACGCACGCGGCGATGCCGGACAGCAGGAGCAGGCGCGCCGCCGTCGGGCGTTCAACCCTGGTGACCATCGCGTAGGCGGAGGTGAGGACCACCCCCACGCCCACCCACACGGCATAGGCCGTTCCGGTGGGAATGGCCTGCATGGCCACGGCAAGGCCGCCGGTGCTGGCGGCAACGGCCGCCAGGAACAGGGCCGCGGGGGCGATTCGGCGGCGTCCGGAAACCTGCGCGGCCCGGTGCAGCGCCGCTGCCCACACGGCCTCCAGCGCGCCGGAAAGAATGAGGATGATCCACGGCATGACAGTTCCTTTGGCCAGTCTTGTCGCGTGCCGGGTACTGAACCGTCGTCCGGAGGCCCGGGGAGGGCCTTGGCTTCCAAGGTAGCAAGGCACGACGACGGGCTGCCACCGGTGGTGCGCAACCTCACCACCCGCGCGGGTGCTTACGTCGCAGGTTCCAGGGGGTCGATGGACACCACACCCAGGAAGCCGCGGCCCAGGATTTCCGGAGAATCGCTGTCCGACCCCACCACGGCGTCGTAACGGCCGAGCTCAAGCGGGTCTCCAGCACTGTCGCTGACCTTCGCCTGGCCCTGCAGGAGCACCCCGAGTTGCCCTTCGAACACGGGGTGGGCGCGTTTTTTGGACAGTTCGATGATGGAGGTGAAGGCCTTGAACGCCCCGGTCCGGGTGATGACGTTGAGGTCACGGATGTCGCCGGTGGGCAGTGCAGCTGTTGTAGCTGCGCCACCGTCGAACCGGAACGGACGGTACTTTTCAAGGGGTTGTTCCGCGCCGCCAACGGTCAGCAGCAGCAGTTCCCCCTCGATGACCGTCAGTACGCGCTCCATCCCAGGGAAAGCGGAGAAGTCGCCGGCCTTGGCCACATCGGCGATGCTCACCCGCCAGTCCCAGCCGCCGTCCGCCGACCCCTGGCGTGCGATTTCCCTTGTCACCCCGCCACCGTTGCGCCATGGTTCGGCTTTGAGCCTTTCGAAGCGGATGATCTGCATCAGCCCAGCGTAGTTCCCCGCCGTGGCTGCCCGTCGCACACCGGTCCCGTGCCTGCTACTCTCCTCCGGGGGGTCAACACGAAAACAGCCTGAAGGAGCCCGGGAATGTTCGTCAAAGTGTGTGGTCTCAGCACGCCCGAATCGGTCCGCGAAGCAGTGGACGCCGGCGCGGATGCCGTGGGGTTCGTCCTCACCGCCAGCCCCCGGGTTGTCTCACCGTCACAGGCCGCCTCCCTGCTGGCCGGAGTACCGGACAGCGTCTCCCCGATCGGGGTGTTCCGCGACGAGCCTGTCACAGACGCCATCGCCATCGCCCGGGCCGCCGGCCTGGAATGGATCCAGCTGCACGGCGCCCGGTCCCGCACGGACGTGGAGACAGTGCACGACGCCGGCATGAAGCTGGTCAGGGCCATCACCATGGGTGCCTCACCGGACGAGTTCGAGGACTGGGGTGAGGACCTCCTCCTGATCGATGCCGCCGTTCCGGGTTCCGGGGAGTCCTGGGATTACGCCTCCGTGGCGGGCCTGCCCGTGCTGGAGGGCCGGAACTGGGTGCTTGCCGGTGGCCTCGAGGCGGCCAACGTGGGCCAGGCAGCAGCCGCTGCCCACGCCTGGGGCGTTGACGTCTCCTCCGGCGTTGAAGCGTCCCGCGGCGTGAAGGACCTGGCTAAGATCCGCGCGTTCGTCAATGCTGCCAAGGCCGCTGCCACGGCTTAGCGGCCATCCGCCTGCGCCTGACCGGTGCCGGGTCAGGGCCCGCTCAGGGATGTCCCCCATCTTTTGGCCGGACAGCCTTTTTGTCAGGGGGTCGAGGGCACAATGGGTGCATGAAGACACTTTTGAACATCATCTGGCTGGTTTTCGGCGGCTTCTGGCTGGCCCTGGGCTATTTCCTCGCGGGCGTGGTCTGCTGCCTGCTGATCGTCACCATCCCCTGGGGTATCGCCTCATTCCGGATTGCCTCCTACACACTGTGGCCGTTTGGCCGGATGGTGGTGGACAAGCCCGGCGGTACGGGTGTCTTTTCGCTGCTGGGCAACGTGATCTGGCTGCTCGTGGCAGGGATCTGGATGGCCATTGGCCACGTGGTCACCGCGTTCGCCATGGCCGTGACCATCGTCGGCATCCCGCTGGCCATCGCCAACCTCAAACTCATCCCGGTGTCGCTGATGCCCCTGGGCAAGCAGATCGTGCCAACCAGCACGCCGTTCGTCAGCACCTACCGCTAAGGTTTGCCGGCTGGTTACAGCGGCCGGAACGAGCCGTCCCGGAGGATGGCCGCCCGCTCGCTTCCGTCCAGCTCAGCGGCGATGTCCACGTCCTCGGCGTAGCCTGCCCCGGACAGTTCGCGGCCGCTGGAGCAATTCTGCAGCAGCTCGCGCAGCCGTGGTTCGGCGGACTCGAAAACAGCCATGGCCGCCACGGCCTCCGGAGCATAGCCGTGCCGCCCGTCACCGGCTTCGTAGCCGCCCTTGCCGGCGGCCACCAGCCCCGCGATGAAGGCGCCGGCTCCGATCTGGTCCTCCACGGAGGGCCGGATTGTGCCGTCGGGCCACCGCTCACCGGCGGCGACCACGGCCACCACGGCATCGGCGGCAAGGTTGGCGGCCACCCATTCCGCCGTGGCCGCCGCGTTCCGCAGGCAGGCTGCGGCCACGAGTGGCACTTCGGCGCCCAGCGCATGGCAAAGTTCGGAACCGTTGGGCGAGGGCAGCACCACACGGTCCAGCGAATCCGCAGCGCGGAGGCTTGCGGGGGAAAGGCTCAGGCCTCCGCCGCCGCGGGGCCCGGCCAGCTGGGCGCGGTGGTGGGCGGCGAAGTCCTCGGCCGTGGTGTCCCGCCAGCGGTAGGGAAAGACTTCAGCGCCCCGGTCCAGGGCCACGCTGACGCAGGTACTGAAGGACAGGACATCCACCACTACCGCGATGTCGGCCCCGGGTGCCACCGTCCTGGCTCCCTCCAGCCCCCATTCCAGCCGGACGGCGAAAGGGAGTTGCCGGTGGGCTGCATTGGCGGAGTGCGTGTGCCGCGGACTGGTGCCGGGTGCGTTCATGCGAGTTCGCCTTCCAGGTTGCGGTGTGCGGCGTCCAGCCACAGGGCCCTGGCCCGCCGATGGTGGAACAGCGGGTCCAGTTCCAGCAGGTGGCGGACGACGGCGGACCTGCCGGCTGCGAAGTCGGCGTCGCCGATGTGCGCGTAATCCTTCCGCACGGCAGCGACGTAGCGGGCGTACTCGTCCGGTTCGGCGCCCAGGATGGAAAGGTCCGCGTCGCAGAGGAGGGCCCCGGCGTCGTCACCAGGCTCCGGCCGGTGGTCCGACGTCAGGCGGATCAGCCGGGCAACTTCCGCCACTTCTTCCTCCGGAAGCCCGGCGCCGGCCAGCCGGTCTTCGGCCAGGCGCGCTGACTCCTCCTCGTCCTGTTCAGCGATCCCGCGGTAGACGGCATCGTGGAACCAGGCCGCCAGCAGCACTGCCCGCGGCGGCTCGCCAGGTTCCGTGAGCAGGTCGATCGCCTCCAGTACGGAAAGCAGGTGGGTGCAGCCGTGGTAGTGGCGGTGTGGTTCGCTCCACCGGTCCAGCAGGTCCAGGAAGAGTGCGTCGTGCCCGGGCATGATGGCTTCCCAGCGGTTCAGCAGCGGGACCTTCAGCGACTTGTTCCGCCGGCGCGCCGGGATCCGCAGGCCGCTGGCGATGAGCCGGCGCACCAGCACCCTTCCCTCCACCGGAGCCGCGCCGGCGGCCACCAGGTCATTGAACCGGCGTTCCGGCACATCGTAGTGGTCGCCGTCGAACGCCCGCTCAGGAATGCCGGCGGCAGCCGCGAACGAATGAAGCTCGTCCAGCGATATGTCCGACACCAAGTGCGAGAAGTGCGTTCCGTGGGCAGGCCACAGCGGCGGGTCGATGTAGATGGCCATGGAAGGAGTCTAGTGCCGCCGCCGGCTGGGGCCGCGGAGCGGCCGGGAGGCCTGCCCGCAACCTCGCTTGCGGATACATGAAGGACAAAAAACCGTATTTGCGGAATATAATCCTCCTATGGCACTCATCCGCATTTCCGAGGCTGCACGGTTCCTGGGCGTGAGCGACGATACTGTCCGCCGGTGGACAGAGCAGGGGACCCTGACGGCACTCCGGGACGCTTCCGGCCGCCGGGCGGTGGACGGGCTGGAACTGGCAACGCACGCACAGAAGCTCGCCCAGCTCCCGGAGGACCCCAAAGGCGGCAGCAGTTCGGCACGGAACCGGTTCGTCGGGCTGGTCACCAATGTCATTACGGACAAGGTCATGGCGCAGGTGGAACTGCAGTGCGGTCCTTTCCGGGTGGTCTCCCTGATGAGCAGCGAAGCCGTGCGCGAACTGGGGCTGGAACCGGGGGCCGTTGCCACCGCCGTGGTCAAGGCGACCACTGTCATCATCGAATCCTCGAAGGGCCGGGCCACTGCATGAAACAGCCACCTGCCCGGTCCGGGCACCCGCCACTCCGGAAACACGTGCTTTCCCTCGGTGTCCTGCCGGTGGTCGCACTGCTGCTGGCTGTCCTCCCGGGCTGCGCCGCAGGGGGCTCCGTAACCGGTGCCGGTGCGGGCACAACCGCAAATGACAGGCCCAGCGGCGAAATCACCGTCTTCGCGGCGGCCTCCCTCAAGCAGGCCTTTACCGAGCTCGCCGGCACCTTCGAAGCGGAACATCCCGGCACATCGGTTGCGCTGAGTTTCGCCGGTTCCTCGGACCTCGCAAGCCAGATCAGCCAGGGTGCGCCCGCGGACGTCTTCGCGTCCGCGGATACTGCCAATATGAAGAAGGTGCTGGACGCGGGCCTGGCTGATGGCACGCCGGAAAACTTCGCCACCAACACCCTGGCAATCGCCGTGCCGCCGGGCAATCCTGCCGGTGTCACATCGCTGAAGGACCTGGCCCGGCCGGGCATCAAGCTGGTGACCTGCGCCAGGCAGGTTCCCTGCGGGGCCGCCGCGGCCAGGGTGGCCCAGGCGGCGGGGCTCACGCTGAGCCCGGTCAGCGAGGAAAACGCAGTCACCGACGTCCTGGGCAAGGTCACCTCCGGCGAGGCGGACGCCGGGCTGGTCTACGGCACCGACATCAAGGCGGCGGGGACCAGGGCGGCAGGCATCCAGTTCCCGGAGGCGGGGAGTGCCGTGAACACCTACCCGATTACGGGCCTCGCCGGCGGCAGGAACAAGGCCGCCGCCCACGCATTCATGGACTTGGTGGCAGGCCCGGAGGGCCAAAAAGTCCTGGCCGCCGCGGGTTTCGGGCCCGGCGGACAGTAGGGTGGGGCGAGGAACGGCCGGCGGTTCGCCGGGCCGTGCCGGTCGACACCACCGTCAAGCATCCAGCGTTCTTAGCCGACATGTCCGGAGGAAAGCAGCATGGCCCACGCAGAAAACAGCATCACCATCAACCGGCCGGCACGCGAGGTCTACGACTTCCTGGCCGACGGCCTGAACAATACCGCCTGGCGTGAGGGCGTAAAATCCATTTCCCTCAAGGAAGGCAGGGCAGGTGAGCCCGGCGCAATCTACAGCCAAACGCTGACCGGACCCAAGGGCCGCCCGTTGCAGGGTGACTACAAAATCACCACCGCAGAGCCGGGCCGCCTGCTGGGCTTCGAGGTGGTTGCGGGGCCGGCCCGGCCCACAGGCACGTATACCTTGGCCGGGGAAGCCGGCAGCACCACCGTTCACTTTGCCCTGGACGCCCGGCTTCCGCTCCTGATGCGTGTCCTTGATTCGATGGTCACCAGGACCATGGAATCTGAGGTAGCCCAACTGTCCAGGCTCAAGCAGGTCCTCGAAAGCCGCTGAGCACTTGGGTACAGCAGGCACGGAAACGGGGAAAGGCAGAGAGGGAGTGCAGCAGGTGGACAGGCACGCGTACTCCGGCATCCCCGCCTGGGTCCGGGTGCTGGCCGTCCTGGCGGCCGTCGTCGTCGTCCTGCCCCTGCTGGCCATGGTGCTGCGCGTCGACTGGGCCCAGTTCATTCCGTTGGTGACGTCGGGCCCATCACTGACTGCGCTGGGGCTGAGCCTTCGAACGTCCGCGGCGAGCACAGTGCTGTGCGTCGTGCTGGGGGTTCCGCTGGCACTGGTCCTCGCCCGCGATTCCTTCCGGCTGCAGGGGCTCCTGCGCTCGCTGGTACTCCTGCCGCTGGTGCTTCCGCCGGTGGTGGGCGGAATCGCCCTGCTGTACACGTTCGGCCGCCAAGGGCTGCTGGGGCAGGCCCTGGAGGTGCTTGGGCTGCGCATCGCCTTCTCCACCACGGCGGTGGTCCTGGCGCAGACGTTCGTGGCGCTGCCCTTCCTGGTAGTCAGCCTGGAGGGGGCCCTGCGGACGTCGGGCTCCCGCTACGAAGCAGTGGCCGCCACGCTGGGAGCCCGGCCGGGAACGGTGTTCCGGCGGGTCACGCTGCCGCTGGTCCTGCCCGGCCTCGCGTCCGGCGCCGTCCTCTCCTTCGCGCGCAGCCTGGGCGAGTTCGGTGCCACGCTCACCTTCGCCGGCAGCCTCCAGGGGGTGACCCGGACCCTGCCCCTGGAGATCTACCTGCAACGGGAAACGGACCCCGCTGCCGCCGTCGCGCTGTCCCTGGTCCTGGTGGCAGTCGCCGTCGCCGTCGTGGCGCTCGCGTACCGGCAGCCGGCAAAGAGCCGCCCATGGACTGCCAAACGGACGACGACGCCCGCACCCGTTCGCGGGGAAGTCCCGTGACGCTGTCCTTCCAGGCAGCCGTGGCCGGGCGGGGCTTCGACGTGGACCTCGCCGTCCGGCCGGGCGAAACGCTGGCCGTGATGGGACCCAACGGCGCCGGCAAATCCACCCTGCTGGCCAGCATCGCGGGCCTGCTGCGGCCGGACAGCGGCCGGGCGGAACTCAACGGCAGGACCCTTTTCGACCTCGACGGCGCCAACCGGACCTGGCTGCCTCCCCATCACCGCGGCACGGCCCTGCTTGCCCAGGAACCCCTGCTGTTCCCCCATCTCAGCGCGGTGGACAACGTATCCTTCGGGCCCCGCAGCGGCGGTGTCCCGAAGCGGGACGCGAAGCAGCAGGCCATGCGCTGGCTGGCTGATGTGGAAGCGGAACACCTCGCCGGACGCCGTCCCGCACAATTGTCCGGCGGCCAGGCCCAACGCGTGGCGGTGGCCCGCGCGCTCGCCGCCGATCCCGCACTCCTGCTGCTCGATGAACCGCTGGCCGCCCTGGACATCCACTCTGCTCCGCTGCTGCGCCGCCTCTTCAAGCGGGTCCTCGCGGGGCGGCAGGCCATCATCGTCACGCACGACGTCCTGGATGCGCTGGTGCTCGCGGACCGTGTGGTCATCCTGGAGAACGGGAAGGTTGCGGAGGAAGGGCCCACGCGGACGGTCCTGGAACGTCCCCGCAGCTCCTTTGCCGCCGGACTGGCTGGACTGAACTTCATCCCTGGCACGTTGGACGGCGCTGGGGTGCATACCTCCCGTGGCATGAGGATCGCGGGGCACCACCAGGAACAAGCCTTCCCCGAAGCCGGCTTCCCGAAAGCAGGCGGTCCGGGCGTTGCCGTCTTCCCGCCGTCGGCTGTGTCAGTGTTCCTCGACGACGCCCACGGAAGCCCGCGGAACTCGTTCGCGGTCACCATTACCGACCTCGAACCCCACGGTGACCAGATCCGGGTGAGGGCAGGCGGCCTGGCCGCCGACATCACGCCTTCCGCTTCCGCAGACCTGGGCCTTGCGCCGGGCATGACGGTGCACTTCGTGGTCAAGGCCGCCGCCGTCTCCGTGTACGGGACTTAGCGACCGGAAGGGGCAACCAGGGGATTCCCGGCGGGAGGGACCTCCGGCTCTGGACAGCCGTTTCGCCGTGGGCAAACATGGCTAAGGAACGTCGCCGCGCAAAGTTGAGCGTAGTACACTCAACTTAGTCAACCAGCCCCCGAAAGGAGCTCTCTTTGGACGTCAAATTCACCACCAAGAGCCAGGAGGCTCTTTCCGCGGCGGCAATGAACGCCTCCACGGCCGGCAACCCTCAGGTGGAACCGGCCCACCTCCTCAAAGCGCTGATGGACCAGCGGGAAGGCGTGGCCGTTGCGCTCCTCCGCGCCACCGGCACGGACCCGGACGTTGTCAGCGTGCAGGCCAGCAGCGCGATCAAGGCCCTGCCCGCCACCTCCGGCGGCTCCAGCCAGCAGGCGCAGCTGTCCCGGCCCGCCCTGCAGGCCATCCAGCACGCCAAGGAGGAGGCGGACCGGCTGGGTGATTCCTTCGTTTCCACCGAGGTGCTGCTGGTGGGCCTCTCCGCCGGCAACGACGCTGCTGCCCGGCTCCTCCGCGAAGCCGGAGCGTCCCGGGAAGCCCTGCTCGCTGCGCTGCCCGGGGTCCGCGGCGACCGGAAAGTGGACAGCCCGGACCCCGAAAACACCTTCCAGGCCCTGGAGAAGTACGGCACGGACCTCACTGCCATGGCCCGCGCCGGCAAGCTGGATCCGGTGATCGGCCGGGACTCGGAAATCCGCCGTGTTGTCCAGGTGCTCTCACGGCGCACCAAGAACAACCCGGTGCTGATCGGCGAACCCGGTGTGGGCAAGACGGCCGTCGTCGAGGGCCTGGCCCAGCGCATGGTGGCGGGCGACGTCCCGGAAAGCCTGCGCGGCAAGACGCTGATCTCCCTGGACCTTGGCTCCATGGTGGCCGGCGCCAAATACCGCGGCGAGTTCGAAGAGCGGCTCAAGGCTGTCCTCGAGGAGATCAAGGGCTCCGAGGGCCAGGTTGTCACGTTCATCGACGAGATCCACACGGTGGTGGGTGCAGGCGCCACCGGAGATTCCTCCATGGACGCCGGCAACATGCTCAAGCCCATGCTGGCCCGCGGCGAGCTGCGCCTGATCGGTGCCACCACCCTGGATGAGTACCGCGAGAACATCGAGAAGGACGCAGCCCTGGAACGCCGCTTCCAGCAGGTGTACGTGGGCGAGCCCAGCGTGGAGGACACCATCGGCATCCTCCGCGGCCTCAAGGAGCGCTACGAGGCGCACCACAAGGTCGCCATCGCAGACTCTGCCCTGGTGGCCGCCGCCACGCTGTCCAACCGCTACATCACGGGCCGCCAGCTGCCGGACAAGGCCATCGACCTTGTGGACGAGGCAGCCTCGCGCCTCCGCATGGAGATCGACTCCGCTCCGGAGGAAATCGACCAGCTGCGGCGGCAGGTGGACCGGCTCACCATGGAGGAGCTGGCCCTGACCGGCGAATCGGATCCCGCGTCCGTGGAGCGCCTCGCCGCACTCCGCGCCGACAAGGCGGACAAGGAGGAGGAGCTCTCCGCCCTGAATGCCCGGTGGGAAGCGGAGAAGGCCGGCCTCAACCGCGTGGGTGACCTGAAGGCAAAGCTGGACGAACTGCGCTCCGCGTACGACAAGGCTGCCCGCGAAGGCGACCTCGAAACTGCCTCCCGGATCCTCTACGGGGAGATCCCGGCCCTCGAGCGCGAGGTGAACGCCGCTGCCGAGGCAGAGGCCGCCGTGACGGACAAGTCCACGCAGATGGTTGCCGAGGAAGTGACTGCCGAGGATATCGCTGAGGTCATCTCTGCGTGGACGGGCATCCCGGCGGGCCGCATGCTGCAGGGCGAAAGCCAGAAGCTGCTCCACATGGAAGAGGAGCTGGGACGCCGCCTGATCGGCCAGGCCAAGGCCGTGACGGCCGTGTCCGACGCCGTCCGCCGCGCGCGGGCCGGCATCAGCGACCCCAACCGGCCCACCGGTTCCTTCCTGTTCCTGGGACCCACCGGCGTGGGCAAGACCGAACTGGCCAAGGCGCTGGCGGATTTCCTGTTCGACGACGAACGCGCCATGGTGCGGATCGACATGTCCGAGTACGGCGAGAAGCACAGCGTCGCCCGGCTGGTCGGGGCGCCTCCGGGATATGTGGGCTACGAGGAAGGCGGGCAGCTGACCGAGGCCGTGCGCCGCCGCCCCTACTCCGTGGTGCTGCTGGACGAAGTGGAGAAGGCGCACCCGGAGGTGTTCGACATCCTCCTGCAGGTGCTCGACGACGGCCGCCTCACCGACGGCCAAGGCCGCACCGTGGACTTCCGCAATGTCATCCTGGTGCTGACATCCAACCTGGGCAGCCAGTTCCTGGTGGACCAGACCCTGGACGCGGAGGCCAAACGGAACGCCGTGATGGCCACCGTCAACGCTTCCTTCAAGCCGGAGTTCCTTAACCGGCTCGATGAAGTGGTCCTCTTCGACGCCCTCAATGTCGAGGAACTGGGCCGCATCGTGGAGCTGCACGTGGACGAGCTGGGCCGGCGCCTCCATGACCGCCGCCTCACGCTGGAGGTCACCGACGGGGCCAAGGCGTGGCTGGCGCTGTCCGGCTTCGACCCCGCCTATGGTGCCCGGCCGCTGCGCCGCCTGGTGCAGCGTGAGATCGGCGACCGGCTGGCCAAGGCCATCCTCGCCGGGGAGATCAGCGACGGCGACACCGTGGTGGTTGACACCGCCGCGGACCTTGGGGAACTTACCGAGGGCAACGTGGACGCGCTGACGGGTGTCCCGAGCTCCGGCCTCTCAGTACGCCGGAAGGATTAACCGCAGCGGCCGTGATGCAGGCTGTGCTGCCTTGGTGACTGTCAGGGCAGCACGCTCGCGTTAATCACGTTGCCGGCGTCGGCCGTGACGTAGCAATCCACCCTGCGGTCCCCGGATTCCCAGCTGGTGTTGCTGGGATAGCTGCGCTGGTAGTTGAGCTGGAACTGCTTGGCCGCCGGGCCGAGCTTCGCTGCCTGGCAGACTTCCAGCGCCTTGGCCTTGAGCGGGTCCGCCCCCGGATACTTGGCGCTCTCCGGGTAGTGGAGGGTGGCGACGAGCTGTGCTGAATGGCCCGTGTCGCATGGCACCAAAGTGGACGCCAGGGCCTGCGGGTCGAAGTCCTTGAAGCAGTCGCCCACGGCATAGTCTGCCGGTGCAACCCCATCGCGGGGCAGGGGCTGCGGGGTGGCCGGCGGGGTCACGGCGGTCTGCAGCACGCCGGGGCCTGAACTTGTCGCCGAGTCCGTCCCGGGCGACGAGTTCAGCCACACGGCGAGCCACACCAGCGAACCGGCGACCGCGATGATGACCGTGACGAGGAATGCCTTCCAGAAGGCAGGCCTCCTGTTGACGCGCTGGTCCGGTCCCGGCTCCCGGCGCGGCTGGGACCAGGTGACCGACTCCGGGGCGGGCGCTGGACCGGCGTCCCGCCCCGGCACCAGGGGCAGGTTTCCGGTTCGAGGCGGGAGGGCGGGCTTCGGCGGGACGTCCTGGTTCACGGGTGCGCATCCTCCTGGGTTGTGGTTCCGCGGCTCGCCAAAGGCCACACAAAATCGGCACTTCTTTAGTGACTCTACCGAAGAAAAATCCCGGAATCCTGCGGGTGGAGGTGCGTCATGGTACCCCACGCCACTGCACGGGCCGATTGGCGGCAAGCAGGGGGCGCCGAAAGCATGTAATCTAGGTGTACGACAAATTGACCAAACATTCCGGGGCCTCACCGATCGCCAAGGTGACCACCTCCGGTCCAAGTACAAAAGGGGGTCACGCCATGGGGCGCGGCCGTCAAAAGGCAAAAGCTACCAAGCAGGCTCGGGACATTAAGTACTACTCCCCGAACACTGACTATTCGGCACTTCAGCGGGAGCTGACGGGTCCGGGCAGTCGTTCGACGAGCCATTACTCGAGTGAGCCGGTTGAGCCGGACTATTCGGCTTATGTGGACAAGTACGCGGATGATTTGGATGACGATGACGACGAGGTTGACAGCCGTCGCATCGGCTAGTTGTCGCAAGCCTGCCGTGGCCCCGCGCCCGGCTGCTGTGATCTTCTTCTTGTAACCCGGTTTCGGGTCACCGCATACATCATGGAGCCCGTTTCCGCACCGGAGTACCGGTGCGGCAGCGGGCTTTCCGTGTTTCTCCGATGCCCGGCTTGGTAACCTGACCGGATGAATGTCCGAACCACCTATGCCACCGGCGAGCCCTGCTGGGCAGACCTGCAGACTCCCGATGTTGCGGCCGCGAAGGTTTTCTATAACCGCCTCTTCGGCTGGACCTACCAGGATTTTCCCACCCCGGACGGCCGCAGCTATGCGCAGGCCTTTGTCCGCGGGCAGCTGGTGGCCACCATTGCGCCGCAGAGCCCGCTGCAGCTGCAGGCCGGCACCTCCGCGAAGTGGAACGTCTACTTTGCCGCCGCGGACGCTGCGGAACTGCTGGAGGAGGCCGGACACGCAGGAGGGACGGCCCAGTTTGGGCCGGAGCAGGTGGGTGATACCGGTGTACTGGGCTTCCTTGCCCCTCCAGGTGGCGGAACCACAGGTATCTGGCAGGCAGGAACCCACTACGGCAGCCAACTGTTCAACGAGCCGGGCGCGCTGGCCTGGGCGGAACTTTTTACACCCGAGCCCCAGGCCGCTGTCGGCTTCTTCCAGCAGCTTTTCGGGCATGACGTCACCGAATACCCCAGGACGACGGCGGCAGCTACAGTACGCTGCTCATCGGCGGCAATGAGGTAGCAGGCGTCGTTCCTGCCGATGAGGGCGATCAGGCAAACTGGCAGGTCTACTACGGCGTGGCAGATGTTGCCGCAGCAGCTGCGGCCGCCCAGGCAGCAGGGGGCCAGGTCATGGTGGAGCCGGACGAGCGTCCCGCCGACGGGTCACTGGCCACCATCCAGGACCCGCAGGGCGGCGTCCTCAACCTGATCCAAACCACCGCTTAGACATCGAGTGCTCCCCACCGGTGGCGGGGAGCACTCGACGAAGGCTTTAGGCGTAGGCGTTGACCAGGCGGACAGCGCCGCCGTCCACGCCCTTGGCGCCCTGGACATAGTCAGGTCCGGACTTGGAAATGGCGTCTGAATCCCCGGTGACGGTGCCCATGATCCAGGACGGCAGGCCGCGTTCGTTCAGGCGTGCGACGGCGGCATCCGCGGCTTCCGGGGACACGATGGCCACCATGCCCACGCCGAGGTTCAGGGTGCGTTCCAGGTCGGCCAGCGGAACGTTGCCCAGCTCGGACACCAGCTTGAAGATGGCCGGCAGCTCCCACGTGGCACGGTCCACCGTGGCCACCAGGCCCTGGGGGAGGACGCGGGCCAGGTTGGCGGCAAGGCCGCCGCCGGTGACATGGCTGAAACCGTGGACGGCTGCGCCGGCGCTGACCGGGAAGGTCCGGGCGAGGTCCAGGCAGTCGGCCGCGTAGACGCGGGTGGGTTCCAGGAGTTCCTCGCCCAGGGTGCGGCCCAGTTCGGACACCTGGCGGTCCAGGGCCCAGCCGGCGTGGTTGATGACGCGGCGGACGAGGGAGTAGCCGTTGGAGTGGAGGCCGGATGAGGCCATGCCGATCACCACGTCGCCGGCGCGCACGCGGTCCGGGCCCAGCAGGGCGTCGGCTTCCACCACGCCGGTGGCTGCGCCGGCAACGTCGTATTCGTGCTCGCCCAGCAGGCCCGGGTGCTCGGCAGTCTCGCCGCCCACCAGGGCGGTGCCGGCCACGGAGCAGGCGGCCGCGATGCCGCGGACAATGCCCGCGATGCGTTCGGGGACCACCTTGCCGCAGGCGATGTAGTCGGTCATGTACAGCGGCTCAGCACCCACCACCACGATGTCGTCCACCACCATGCCCACCAGGTCGAACCCGATGGTGTCGTGGATGTCCATGGCCTGGGCGATGGCTACCTTGGTGCCGACGCCGTCCGTGGAAGTGGCCAGCAGCGGCTTCTTGAAGGTCAGCAGCCGGGAGACGTCGTAAAGCCCGGCGAAGCCGCCTACCCCGCCGATCACCGAGGAGTTGTGGGTTGCCTTCACGGCATCCTTCATGAGCTCGACGGCGCGGTCCCCGGCTTCCACGTCCACGCCCGCGGACGCATAGGTGATGCCGGCGTTGTCTGCGGCAGGGCTGGCGGAGGTCATACGGAGTCCTTCTTGTCGGCGCTGGTGGCGGCGTGTACGTCGGGCACGAGGTCGGCTTCGGTCAGCAGGTTCTCGAATTCGGAGTCCGGGCCGGGATCGCAGCCCGTGGCGCCGGCCTTTTCCGCCGGATCCTCGGTGGCGTCAACGGCCAGGGCGGCCGTTTCGCCAGGAAGGGCCGCGGGGGAGGGCTTGATGCCGCCCAGGTCGGTACGCTCCAGCAGGTTCTTGCCCAGCTTGTCCGCGTCGGGCAGCTTGATGGGGTACTTGCCGGTGAAGCAGGCGGTGCAGAGGCGTTCGCGCGGCTGCCGGGTGGCGCCGATCATGCCGTCCTCGGAGATGTAGGCCAGCGAGTCCGCGCCGATGGCCTGCGAAATCTCTTCGATGGTGGCGCCGTTGGCGATCAGCTCGGCGCGGGACGCGAAGTCGATGCCGTAGAAGCAGGGCCACTGCACGGGCGGGGAGGAGATCTTGACGTGCACGGCGGCGGCGCCGGCTTCCCGCAGCATCCGGACAATGGCCCGCTGGGTGTTGCCGCGGACGATGGAATCGTCCACCACCACGACGCGCTTGCCGCGGATCACGGACTCAAGGGCGTTCAACTTGAGCCGGATGCCCAGCTGGCGGAGGGTCTGCGAGGGCTGGATGAAGGTGCGGCCCACGTAGGAGTTCTTGACGAAGCCGTGTGCGAACGGAATACCGGATTCCTCGGCATAGCCCACGGCTGCCGGAGTGCCCGATTCCGGCACCGGGATGACGATGTCGGCCTCGTGGGTGTTCTCCCGGGCCAGCTGGCGGCCCATCTCCACGCGAGACTCATACACGGAACGGCCTGCGATCGCGGCGTCCGGACGGGCGAGGTAGACGTATTCGAAAACGCAACCGGCCGGCGTCGGCTCTGCGAACTTCTTGGACCGCACGCCTTCTTCGTCAATGGCGATGAACTCGCCGGGCTCGATCTCGCGGATGAAGCTGGCACCCACGGTGGCCAGGGCTGACTGTTCGGAGGCGACAACCCAGCCGCGTTCCAGGCGGCCCAGGACCAGCGGGCGGATGCCGAAGGTGTCGCGGGCTGCGTAGAGGGTTCCCTCGTCCATGAAGACGAAACAGAAGCCGCCCTTGATCTTGGGTAGAAGCTCGGTGGCGGTCTCTTCGAGGCTCTTGCCCGGCTCGCCTTCCAGCAGGGCGGTGACCAGCGCGGTGTCCGAGGTGTTGCCCTGTTTCATCTCGCCGGTGAGCTGCCCGCCGTTGCGCTCCGTGATCATGGCGTTGAGTTCGGCGGTGTTCGTCAAGTTGCCGTTGTGCGCCAGGGCCACGGTGCCCGTAGAGGTCGCGCCCAGGGTGGGCTGCGCGTTGGCCCAGTGGCTCGCGCCGGTGGTGGAGTAGCGGCAATGGCCCACGGCCAGGTGCCCGGTCAGGGTGTTCAGCGTGGTCTCATCGAAGACCTGGGATACGAGGCCCATGTCCTTGTAGACATTGATCCGCTTGCCGTCGCTGGTGGCTATGCCAGCCGACTCCTGACCGCGGTGCTGCAGTGCATACAGCCCGTAGTAGGTAAGTTTTGCTACTTCTTCACCGGGTGCCCAAACACCGAAGACGCCACAGGCATCCTGGGGTCCTTTTTCGCCGGGAAGAAGATCATGGGAAAGTTTGCCATCGCCGCGTGCCACTGATCGATTATCGCACGTTGTGGGGTATGACTTTCCCCTGCACCTAATTGTGACCCCGGTTAGTCCTGGGGGCCGGTATCAGTTTCCGAATCCGGAACGGCCTCCACGACGGCACGTTCCTGCCGCCTCACGCTCCGGCGGTCCAGTACAAGCGCCAAGGCTGCGCCAAGGATTGCGCCGACGGCTGCGAACATGATCAGGAAGAAGCCGAACACGGCACCGGGATCGAACGTCGAGTCGCCAGGCGCCGCGTAAGCCACGACAGCGGCGGCAACAATGCCTGCCAGTGCCCCCGCAATCAAAAAGGGGACATACTTCGGCGCGCGGCGCACGGTCACCTCGCGCCGTTCGGCAGGGGTTTGTTCAAAAGCCATGCCATCCAGCCTAATGCTGGACCAGAGAGTGCGTATAACGCAGGGTACGCGGCCAGGCGGCGGATCAGCGGGACGGACGCAGAACCGAGCCTGGTAGCCACGGGGGCTGCAACTGATATATCTATTGACATGGAGTGTGGCCACTGTCATATTTTCCGGTAGGCGCTATGTGCATTCTGTTGCGTAATACGCAATTGGGCAGGGTCGCCGTGGTGGCATGACGTGGTCTCCCGGCGTGGCATGTCAGCTAGATTGGCACTTGGTGCCGACTCACCGGATCCGGCCGGATCCAGGAAAGGAACACAAGAACCATGGTCCATAAAGTTCAAGCTGTCGTTGTCCGGGAGAAGAATGCCCCGGTGTCGCTGGAGACCATCCTGGTGCCGGATCCGGGTCCGGGGGAGGCGCTGGTGGACATCATCACCTGCGGTGTCTGCCACACGGACCTGCACTACAAGCAGGGCGGAATCGGCGACGACTTCCCGTACCTGCTGGGCCATGAGGCCACGGGTGTTGTGAGCGCCGTTGGTCCGGACGTGACGTCCGTGGCGCCCGGGGACAGGGTGATCCTGAACTGGCGTGCGGTCTGCGGCGAGTGCCGGGCGTGTGCCAAGGGTCAGCCGCAGTACTGCTTCAACACCCACAACGCCACCCAGAAGATGACCCTTGAGGACGGCACGGTCCTCTCTCCCGCCCTGGGCATCGGCGCCTTCGCCGAGAAGACCCTGGTGGCTGCCGGGCAGTGCACCAAGGTGGACCCGGAGGTCGACGCGGCCGCAGTGGGGTTGCTGGGCTGCGGCATCATGGCCGGCATCGGCGCCGCGATCAACACCGGCGAGGTAAAGCGCGGCGAGTCCGTGGCCGTCATCGGCTGCGGCGGCGTGGGCATCGCCGCGATCGCCGGCGCGAGGCTCGCGGGCGCGACGACGATCATCGCCGTTGACATCGACGACAACAAGATCGGCATGGCCAGGTCCCTCGGTGCCACCCATGGCGTGAACTCCAAGCAGGAGGACGCGGTGGAGGCCATCCGCGCCCTCACCGGAGGCAACGGCGCTGACGTGGTGATTGACGCCGTCGGCCGACCCGAAACGTACAAGCAGGCCTTCTACGCCCGCGACCTTGCCGGCCGCGTGGTCCTGGTGGGCGTCCCGACGCCGGAGATGACGCTGGAACTGCCGCTGCTGGATGTCTTTGGCCGCGGCGGCTCGCTGAAGTCCTCCTGGTACGGCGACTGCCTGCCCTCCCGCGACTTCCCCATGCTGGTGTCCCATTACAAGCAGGGCAACCTGGACCTGGACGCGTTCGTGTCCGAGCGCATCGCCATCGACCAGGTGGAGGAAGCCTTCGGCAAAATGCACGAGGGCAAAGTCCTGCGCTCAGTTGTAGAGGTCCAGCCGGCGGGGGCGCCGGCATGAGCGTCACTGTCGAGAACCTGGTCACCTCGGGCACATTTTCGCTCGACGGCGGCACCTGGGACGTGGACAACAACGTCTGGATCGTGGGCAACGACGAGGAATGCCTCATCATCGACGCGCCGCACGACGCCGCCGCGATCATCGCCCAGGTACGCAGCCGGAAGGTCAAAGCCATCCTGCTCACGCACGCGCACAACGACCACATCGGTGCCGCCCGCGAGGTTGCCGATGCCCTGGGCGCACCGATCCTCCTGAACCAAGAGGACCTGATGCTGTGGGAGCAGGTCTACCCTGACGCCAAGCCGGACGGCTACCACTCCGACGGCGACCTGTTCGAGGTGGGCGGGGCAACGCTGAAGGCCATCCACACTCCCGGCCACTCCCCGGGGTCCACCTGCTTCTACCTTGAAAACGAAGGAACAGTGTTCACCGGGGACACCCTGTTCAACGGCGGCCCCGGCGCCACCGGCCGGTCCTACAGCGACTATCCCACCATCCTGAAATCCATCCGCGAACGGCTGCTCACGCTGCCGGCGGAGACCGTGGTCCGCACCGGCCACGGCGAGGACACCACCATCGCCGCCGAACAGGAAACGCTGGCGAAGGTTTCCCAGTAGCGGACATCAGCAACGAGTGTCCTGGAGGCGCGCCGGGATTTCCGGCGCGCCTCCACTGCAAATGAACAATAGAGGCCGGCACGGGAACTCCCTGGTGACGGCGAGGAAGTGGGAACAATGAAGTTCGGCAAGCAGCCTGCCCCCGTCGCGGACATCAATGAGGACGAGCTCCAAGTCCACAAGCCCAAGACCGAGGCCGCCGGGGTCAAGGCCGTCATGGTTGCCCTGGAGCGCGCGGTGGCACAGGCCGGCGTCACCCGCACGGCACAGTCCCTGCTCCGGCTGAACCAGCGCGGCGGCTTCGACTGCCCGGGCTGCGCGTGGCCCGAGTCGGACAAGAAGCGCAAAGCTGCCGAGTTCTGCGAGAACGGTGCCAAGGCTGTGGCCGAGGAAAACACCGTGCGGACCGTCGGGGCGGAGTTCTGGGCCACGCACTCCATTGCCGAGCTGTCAGGGAAGACCGAGTACTGGCTGGGAAACCAGGGCCGGCTCAGCGAACCGATGGTGATCCGGGAGGGTGACACCCACTACTCGCCAATCTCCTGGGCTGACGCCTTCGAGCTGCTCGGTGAGCACCTCCGGGCCACCACCCCGGACCGCAGCGTGTTCTACACCTCCGGCCGCACCGCGAACGAGACCGCGTTCCTGTACCAGTTGTTCGCCCGGTCACTGGGCACCAACAACCTGCCGGACTGCTCCAACATGTGCCACGAGTCTTCCGGATCGGCGCTGAACCCGACCATCGGCATCGGCAAGGGCACCGTGTCCCTTGACGATATCCACGACGCCGAACTGATCTTTGTCGTGGGCCAGAACCCCGGCACGAACCACCCGCGGATGCTGTCCGCGTTGAAGGAATGCAAGGACAAGGGCGGCAAGGTGGTGGCCGTGAACCCGCTGCCCGAGGCCGGCTTGTTCAACTTCAAGGACCCCCAGACCGTTTCCGGTGTGGTGGGCGGCGGGACGCCGTTGGCCGATGAGTACCTGCAGATCAAGGTGGGCGGGGACCTGGCGCTGTTCCAGGCGCTGGGCCACCTGCTCCTGGAGGCCGAGGAACGAAACCCGGGGACCGTCGTCGACCATTCCTTCATCGCCGACCAGACAGACGGGTTCGACGCCTACCGCGACGCCCGCCGCATCATCGACTGGGACGAGACCGAGAAGGCCACCGGCCTGACCCGCGTGCAGATCGAGAAGGTGGCGGGGATGCTGGTGGCATCCAAGGCCTCGATCTTCTGCTGGGCGCTGGGCGTGACGCAGCAGCCGCACTCGGTGGACACCATCAAGGAAATGGTCAACGTCCTGCTGCTGCAGGGCAACTTCGGCAAGCCCGGCGCCGGCGCCTGCCCGGTCCGCGGGCACTCGAACGTCCAGGGCGACCGGACCATGGGCATCTGGGAGAAACCCAAGGAGTGGCTCCTGCAGGCCTTGGACGCCGAGTTTGGCATCACCTCCCCGCGGCACCACGGCTACGACGCCGTGGAGTCGATGGAGGCCTTTGAACGGGACGAGGTGGACGTATTCGTGTCCATGGGCGGGAACTTCTCGCTCGCCTGCTCGGACACCGAAGCGCTGGAAGCCGGCATGCAGCGGATCGGGCTGACCGTGCACATCTCCACCAAGCCCAACCGCTCGCACATCGTGCATGGCCGGACATCGCTGATCCTGCCCACGCTGGGCCGCACGGACAAGGACGACAAGCATCCCAAGGGCGCGCAGTTCCTGTCCGTGGAGGACTCCATGTCCGTGGTGCACTCCACCCAGGGCCGCCTCACCCCGGTCTCCGAACACCTGCTCGCCGAGCCCGTGATCGTGGCGCGAATGGCCGAGGCCACGTTCGGGCCGCAGCACGCCGTGGACTGGCGCGGTATGGCCGAGGACTACGATGTGATCCGCGACCACATCGCCCGCGTCCTGCCCGGCTTTGAGGACTTCAACGCCAGGGTCCGGACCAAGAACGGGTTCGTGCTCCCCAACCCGCCACGGGACACCCGTTCGTTCTCCACGGACATCGGCAGGGGCCGGTTCACTGTGAGCCCGCTGGAGTACCTCACCCCGCCCACGGGGCACCTGGTGCTGCAGACCATCCGCAGCCACGACCAGTACAACACCACGTTCTACGGCCTGGACGACCGCTACCGCGGCATCTCCGGCGGACGCCGCGTCATCCTGATCCACCCCGAGGACCTCGCCGAGCAGGGATTCCAGGACCGCGAGCTCGTGGATGTGGTGAGCACGTTCCAGGGCGTGGACCGCCGGGCGGACAAGTTTCGCCTGGTGGCGTACCCCACCGCGAAGGGCTGTGCCGCGGCGTACTTCCCCGAAGCCAACGCCTTGGTCCACAAGGAAAACGTGGCCCGCGTATCCAACACCCCCGGCTTCAAGGCCATGTTCGTCCGGTTCGAGCCGCACCAGGGCGGGGCGGCAGCAGCCGAGGAATCTGCAGGGGAGCTGGCCGGAACGCACGCTTAGCCCCATCGGGTGGGTAAGCTGCGCCGGTGCGGGCAGTGACGACGGCGGCAGTCCGGCAGGTGCCGGCTGTCGCCATCGCTGTTCCCCCACTCGGCTTTTGGGCCGGGTAGTTCCCGTCGGGACCGGCCTCCGGGTACAGGTCCTTGCCATAGCGGTGGACGACGCTTGCCGGGCCGCAACATACTCACCGTGTCAGGCGCTTGCGGTGTCAGGCGGAGGGCGCGTGCAGGACCAGCTCCAGCCAATCTTCTGCTGGGGATACCTGGATCTGCACCAGGTCCGGAACAGTGCAATGCGAGCTTCCCTCCTCCGGAACCCGGACGCGGTCTTGGGTGTCCGGCCACCGTGGTGGTTCCCAGTGCTGGTGTTCGCTTTGGTAGTGGCGGCCTGTGGGTGAGGTCCAGCCGGGTGGTTCGTTCTTGGTGGCGGGGGTGGGTTTCCAGCCGGTGGTGTGTCGGAGTTTGTGGTGTTTCGGGCAGGGTTGTCCCAGGTTGCTGATTCCGGTGGTGCCGGCCTTGGCCCAGGCGAGGATGTGATCGGCATCGTTGTCCAGGGAGTTGTTGCTGCACCCCGGGAACGGACACTTCCCGTCCCGCATCCGCAACCACGCCCGCATCGGACCTGTGACCCGGTAACTCGTCCGGCCGATCTCCAACGGGGCCCCGTCCCGCGGATCCACCAACACCCGGTAAAACGACCCGGCCCCGGAGGCCACCAGTTCCCGTGCCATGGACGGCGGAATGGGACCGTACCCGTCCAGTACCGCCGGCTCATCGGTCAGGCCGAGCAGCGAGAACACCGGAACCGTGACCAGCACCTGCGCCCGGACCGGCGACGGCACACGGTCCAGGGCAGCACCCGCGCCGTCGCTGGGGCTGCCGCCTGCACCCGCGCCGTCGGTGGAGCTGCCACTTGCGCCCTCGGTCATGCTGCCGCTGCCGCTTGCACGGGTGTCGCTGGCGCCGGTGCCGTTGGTGAGGATCGCGTCGGCGAAGGTGTCGGCCCGGAGCTGGGTCAGGGTCCTGCCCTCGCCGGGGCCCTGCATGCCCCGGGCGGTCGCGGTGAGCCGGTTCCACCCGGCCAGGGCCTGGTCCGCGGGAAGGCACGCGGAGAGCCAGGCCATCCCGTCCTGGTCCGCCCGGAACTCCACCCGCCGCTCAGACACCCCCTTGGCGTGGCGTGCCTCGATGCTCTCGGCGTGGTGGCGTTCCCGCCAGGTCCGGGCCTTGGCCTTGAACCGGTGCGCCGGCAACGCACCCACCGGGCAGCCCCGCGCCGGGTCCGCGGCGTCAGGGTCCAGGAAATGGGCTTCCAACGCCGCCGCCCCCGCAGCATCAAGGCACGCCGTCTCGTCCGCCATCACCACCGCGTGGCCCCAGGAGATCACCCCGCCCTGCAACGCCGACAAGGTCAGCGGCAACGAGGCAACAACGGCGTGCGAGGCCGTCAGGAACGACGACGCGGCCCGCGGCCCCAGGGCCAACACGCACCCGATCTCCGCCGCGACCGCCATCTCCTGCGCACGCACCGGCACATCCGGCCCCGCAACCACGTCGGCGCTCTCCGCATACCCAACCGCAGCCCTCGCCTTCAGGCCAGCAAACCCGGCCTCCACCTCCCGGGCACCGGCCAGAATGTCCAGGCACCCAGCCGCCACACCAGCCAACGGATCAGCCGCAGAAAACGGCTCCAAACCAGCCCCGTCCACCTCAGCATTCAGCACAGCAAGGGCAGCCCGGATCTCCCCAAACGCCCTCACCACCGCCGATTTCCCCATAAACCCATCATGACAAGGGGGTACGACATTAATGGGACCGCCGGGCCTGTCCTCGGGAGGGGACGGTCAGCCATACGACGCCTCCAGCAACGGATTCTTTACGTTCAGAAACAGCGGTCCTCCGTGGCACCGACCGTGCTTTTTCGTCATATCCGAAATTGATTGACAGTGGGCGTGGCAGGAGTCACACTGTTGCATATGGTGATCGTTGTTGCGTTAGGCGCTTCAGTTTTTTCCGGAGTTATCGCTTCTGTTGCTGATGAACCTCCCCACATTCATTGACGGAACGTCTTGGACACCCCTTGTAGCCCCACCTGCTCCGTAACCACCCTCAAATCGCCCAATGCCCAGCCCTATCGGGAGGAAACACATTGACTACCTCAGTGAACGCGCCCCTCAGCGCACGCGGAAAGCTCGCCTCAACATTGCCTGCGGAGCAGCTGGCCGAAATTACCGAGTTGTTTGCTTTGCGGCGCACCGGCTACTCCCTCGACGCCCCCTTCTACACCGACCCGACGATCTTCAAGCTCGACATGGAGGCCATCTTCGGCCAGCACTGGATCTTTGCCGGCAGCGTCGCCGAGCTTCCGGAGCCGGGCGATTACATCACGGTCGACTACGGCCCCTACTCCCTGATCGTGCTGCGTAACGACGACGGCGAGGTCAACGTCCTGCACAACGTCTGCCGCCACCGCGGTGCACGTGTCCTGACCGAAGCTGCCGGTTCCACCGGAAACCTGGTCTGCGGCTACCACTCCTGGACCTACTCGCCCGAGGGCAACCTGATCCACGCCTCCGCCCCGGGGGAGGCCAAGTTCGACAAGAGCTGCTTCGCGCTCAAGCGTGCCCACAGCCGTGAAGTTGCCGGCCTCATCTTCGTCTGCATCGCGAACGAGCCGCCGGCGGACTTCGACGAGACCGCAAAGATCTTCGAGCCTTACCTTGCGCCGCACGACCTGTCCAAGACGAAGATTGCCTACCAGCAGAACATCATCGAAGAGGGCAACTGGAAGCTCGTCATGGAGAACAACCGTGAGTGCTACCACTGCGACGGGCACCCGGAACTCGCCTGCTCGCTGTTCCCCACGTGGGGCCTGACCGAGGGCCTGATCCCGACCCACCTCGAGGAAGTATGGGACCGCAACAAGGAAGCCCAGTCCTCCCTCGAGGAGCGGTGCCGCCGCTATGGCCTGCCCTACGAGGTGGTTGAGGAACTCGATACCCGTATCGCCGGTATCCGCATTTCACGCGAATCCCTGGACGGCGAAGGCGAATCGTTCTCCGCAGACGGCCGCAGGCTCTCCAAGAAGCTCCTCGGCGACCTGCCGGACTTCCGCCTGGGCCGCTGCTCGATGCACCTGCAGCCCAACAGCTGGTTCCACTTCCTGGGCGACCACGTCATCACCTTCGGCGTTTTCCCCATCAACGAACACCAGTCCCTGGTCCGCACCACCTGGCTGGTGGCCGACGACGCCGAGGAAGGCGTGGACTACGACCTCGACAAGCTGACCTACACCTGGAAGCAGACCAACATCCAGGACAAGGCGTTCGTTGAGCTGTGCCAGCAGGGTGCTGCAAGCCCCGCCTACGAGCCCGGCCCGTACATGAAGAGCGAATACCAGGTGGAGGCCTTCATCAACTGGTACGTCCAGCGGGTGCAGGAGCACTTGGCATGATTGAAGTCCTCACTGAGACGCCCGTCCAGGAGCCACAGCGCATTCGCGGCCTTGAAATGCCGTGGAACCGGGTGATGGGCAGCATTGAAGGACCCGCCAGCGCAGCCAAGGCGCTGGGCCCGTGGCATCCGCAGGAGTTCATGGCCGAATGCGTCGAGACCATCCCCGAAGCGGGCGGCATGATGACGTTCGTGTTCCGCCGCTGCGACGGCGCCCCGCTGGCGTTCCGTCCGGGCCAGTACGTGAACATTGCCTTCCCCGTAAACGGCGAGGACCAGGAGCCGGTGGACCGCAGCTACTCGCTGTCCAGTTCGCCCACGGAACCGTGGACCTTCAGCGTCACCGTCAAGCGCGACGCCGGTGGACTGGTTTCACCCTGGGTACACCAGAATGTCAGGCCCGGCACCGTCCTGGACATGCTGGGACCCGTTGGGGCATTCCACCTTCCTGACGCCGACCGGCGCGCGCGGTACCTCTTCCTGGCCGCCGGCGCCGGCATTACCCCCATCATGTCGATGCTGCGGACCATCCACTCCCTGCCGGGAACTGCCGACGTTGTGGTGCTCTACCACGGCGCGGAAGCCGGCGGCTTTGCCTTCCACCGGGAGTTGGCTTACATCGCTTCCGTGGACTCGCGCATCAAGGTCTTCTACGCCCTGGGCGACCGCGGCAGGCCCGGGGACTGGGAAGGCTTCAGCGGACGGCTGACCTCAGCCATGATCGACGAAGTGGCTCCGGACGCCAACGGCCGGCAGGTCTACGCCTGTGGACCCGAGGGGTACCTGAACACCGCCACCGAACTGCTCAGGAGCGTGGGCGTCGACGACACTTCCATCTACATGGAGTTCTTCTCCGGCGACCGGCAGACCCTCCTTGAATACCAGGCCGAGCTCGCCCTGGCTGCGGACATTGCCGGGGAAATCGCTGAGGAGATCGCGGACTCCGCAGAGGACTACTTCGAAGGCCAGCCCGCAGCGTTCGAGATCTACGAGCCCGGCTACGCCGAGGATGGAACCCTGCAGGCCACGGGCTTGGCGCTGGAAGCCGCCACGCCGGAAGTCCCTGCCGGGGCCGCCACCCCGGCTGCGGCCCCGGAGGCGCAGACACCCGACGCTTCAAGCTTCGACACCGTGGGAACGGGCAGCCTGACCCTGTCCTTTCTCCGCACCGGGATCAATGTGCGGATCGACCCCGAGGAGCACATCCTTGAGGTGGCACAGCGCGCCGGTGTCCGGATCGGCGCCAACTGCAAGGAGGGCATGTGCGGCTCCTGCAAGGTGGTCAAGCTGTCCGGGGAGATCGACATGAACCACCAGGGCGGAATCCGCAAACGGGAAATCGACGCCGGAAAGTTCCTTCCCTGCTGTTCCACTGCGCGCACCGACATGGTGATCGACGCCTAGCCGCGCCCCTGGAGCGGCGGGAGCCCTGCGCACCCCCATGATTCACCGCAAGTGAAAAGTAAAACCACACGGAAGGTCTGATGCAGCCAGCGTCAGGCCTTCTGTTGTCTGCGGCTCCGACCAGCACATGGTGCGCGGCCGCACCACCGCCCCGGCGGGCCTCGTCCTGGGGCACGAGATCACCGGCGAAGTCATCGAGACAGGGCCCGACGAATACGTGCTGGTTCCGTACGCCGACTGGAACCTGCTGCGCTTCCCCGACCGGGACCAGGCGCTGGAGAAGATCATGGACCTGACCATGCTCTCCGACATCCTGCCCACCGGTTTCCACGGCGCGGTCACGGCCGGCGTCGACTCCGGCATCGATGCCGTCGGTTTCGAGGCCCGCGGCCATGGCCATGGCGCCCAGGAAGCACCGGCCACGGTGCTTAACTCGCTGATGGACCTCACCACCGCCGGCGGCTCCGTGGGCATCCCGGGCCTCTACGTCACGGGCGACCCGGGAGCCGCGGACGAGGCCGCCAGGAAGGGAAGCCTGTCCCTGTCCCTGGGTACCGGCTGGGCCAAGTCCCTGTCCTTCACCACGGGCCAATGCCCGGTGATGAAGTACAACCGGCAGCTGATGATGGCGATCCTGCATGACCGGATCCAGATCGCCAAGGCCGTCAACGCGAAGGCCATTTCGCTCGACGATGCCCCGCGCGGCTACGCCGAGTTCGATGCCGGCGCCGCCACGAAGTACGTCCTGGACCAACGGCGGCACCCCACTCAACAGGGGTGCCGCCGTTGCCATGCCCGGGGTTAGCTCCGCGGGCACCAAAAAAGGTGGCTGGGCCTGCAGGTCTCAAGCAGGCCCAACCACCTGGTGCGGCTGGGGCAGGTCAGCCGCGGAGGCGTTCCATACCCGGGTCAAAGAGCGGCTCCGCCGAAACAGTGGCCGCCACGCGCCGGCCGAAGTACTCGATCTCCACGGAGTCGCCTTCAGCCACCGACGTGGGCAGCCAGGCATAGGCGAGGGGCTTGCGGACGGTGAAGCCGTACGCCGCGCTCGTGACGTAACCAACGGCTTCCCCGGCCACGTACACCGGTTCCTTGCCCAGCACCACTGACGTGCCGTCGTCGACCGTCAGGCAGCGCAGCGTCTTGGCGGCCGGCTGCTCCTTGCGGACGGCGAGGGCTTCGGCACCCACGAATCCCGTCTTGTCCTTGGCCACGGAGAAGCCCAGGCCGGCCTGGTACGGGTGGTGCTCGGAGGTCATGTCCGTGCCCCAGAGCCGGTAGCCCTTCTCCAGCCGCATGCTGTTGAAGGCGCCGCGGCCCGCCGCGATGATGCCGTGTTCCCGGCCGGCTTCGAACAGCAGGTCCCACAGCTTCAGCCCGTACTCGGCCGTGGTGTAGAGCTCCCAGCCCAGTTCGCCTACGTAGGAGAGCCGCATCGCCGTGACGGGGATGCCGCCCACCGAGATTTCCTTGGTCCGGAAGTACTTCAGGCCGTCGTTGGTCAGGTCGTCCGTGCTGACCTTGCCGATGACCTCGCGGGCCAGGGGGCCCCACAGGCCGATGCAGCAGGTGCTGCCGGTGATGTCCGTGACGTGCGCCCACTGGGAGGGATCGGCCGCCGACTGCCGGCGGGCCTCCACCCGGAGGTAATCGAAGTCCACGTTGCTGTTCACGCCCAGCTGGAACTCTTCCTCCGCGAGCCTGGCCACGGTCACGTCGCTGCGGATGCCGCCGTCGTCCGCCAGCAGGAGGCAGTACGTCACGGCACCCGGCTTCTTGGCGATGTTGCCCGTGCTGAGCCGGTGCAGCAGCGCCTGCGCTCCCGGGCCGGTGACGGAGAGCCGCTTCAGCGGCGTCATGTCGAAAAGTCCGACGGCGGTCCGCGTCTTCCACGCCTCGGCGGCGGAAATGGGGGAGTGGAACATGGCGGACCAGTCGTCGCGCTCCGGAGCCCGCCATTCTTCCGGCAGGTCGGCCAGGAGTCCGCGGTTGGCTTCGAACCAGTGCGGTCGCTCCCAGGCGGCGGACTCCAGGAAGAAGGCGCCGAGCTCCTTCTGGCGGACGTTGAAGGGGCTGACGCGCAGGTCCCGCGGCGATTCGCGGGGCTGAAGCGGGTGCATGACATCGTAGATCTCCACGAAGTTCTGCTGTGAGGTTTCGCTGACGTAGGCGTCGGAGGTCTGGACCTTTTCGAAACGGGTCAGCTCGCAGCCGTGCAGGTCGGTCCGCGGCTGGCCGTCGATGATCAGCTCTGCCATGGCCTTGGCGACTCCGGCCGAGTGCGTGACCCAGACGGCCTCGGCCACGAAGAAGCCCTCGAGGTCCGGTGCTTCGCCCATGAGCGGGCCGCCGTCCGGAGTGAAGGAGAAGATGCCGTTGAAGCCGTCCTGGATTTCGGTGCTGCGCAGTGCCGGCAGCAGGTCCTGGCTGTCCTCCCATGCCGGCAGGAAGTCATCGAGGGTGAAGTCCAGGCGGGAGGGCATCCGGTGGTCGGACATGTCCTCGGCAGAGACCTTCGGCAGCGCGGACATGTCCACGGGCATCGGGCGGTGGGCGTAGCTGCCGATGCCGATGCGGTCGCCCCATTCGCGGTAGTACAGGTCCTTGTCCTGGTAGCGCAGGATGGGCTTGCCAGCACCGTTGGGAAGCTCGTTGACGTTCTCGAGTTCGGCAAGGGGCGTGGTGATGGCGTACTGGTGGGCCAGCGGCAGCAGCGGCACCTCCAGGCCCACCATCTTGCCGAGCTCACGGCCCCAGAACCCTGCGCAGGACACCACGATGTCGGCAGGGATCAGTCCGGCGGAGGTTTCGACGCCGGTGACCTTGCCACCGTCACGGGCGATGCCGGTGACCGTGGTGGAGCCGCGGTAGGTGACGCCCTGTTCGCGCGTGCGCTCAATCAGCAGCTGCACGGCCCGGGCCGCCAGGGCGAGCCCGTCGGTGGGGATGAGCAGGCCGCCAAGGACCTCGCGGCCGCCGGTGAGCTTGCCGGTGTTCAGCAGCGGGTAGATCTTTTCGCATTCGTCGGCGTCGATGATCCGGCTTTCCACACCCCAGGAGGTCATGACGCCCATCTTGCGCTTGAGGTCGGCCAGACGCTCGGGAGTGGTTGCCAGCTCCAGGCCGCCCACCTGGTTGAAGCAGGACTGCCCGTCCTTGCCCAGGGCCAGGAGCTTGTTGACGGTGTACGTGGCGAACTCCGTCATGGTCCGGGACGGATTGTTTTGGAACACGAGTCCGGGGGCGTGCGACGTGGAGCCGCCGGCGAGCTCCAGCGGGCCTTGTTCGACGACGGTGATGTCGTTCCAGCCGCGGCTTGCCAGCTCGTCGGCGAGGTTGGTGCCGACGATGCCGGCTCCGATGATGACGACGCGGGGTGATGCGCTCATGGTTTTTGGTTCTCCTGGTTGGTGCTGGAATCCGCCTGACCGGGTGATGGTATTTGCTTCGCTATGAGCAACGCGCATCACTATATGCAACAGAGTGTCTCAGCTCACAGGGGATGTCAAGGGTTTCCTGCTTTGTTGCGGCAGCCGGCGGCGCTGTGTCGAAAGGCGGCAAAGAGGCCCCCGCCGCTGGTGCGGCGAAGGCCTCTTTGGTGCAGCTCCGGTTATCCGGCGGCGGGTGGCCGTGCGGTCCCGGTGTCAGTGGGAGAAGTCTGCTGAGATCTCGGCGAGGGTGCGCCCCTTCGTCTCAGGCGCGAGCCATTGCGAGAGGACTGCGCCGAGTAATGCGACGGCGGCGGCTACGACCATGGTTGCGCCCATGCCGATGTTGGCGATCGCCCATGGCAGGGCGAAGGTGCCGAGTGCGGCTCCGATCCGGCTGAAGGACGCGGCGAAGCCCATGCCGACGCCGCGCAGGTGGCCGGGGAATACCTCGGCCGGATAGACCTGGGTCATCGTGGTGTAGCCGGCATTGAAGTAGGAGAAGGCGAGAAACAGGACGAGCACGAGGATCGCTGGTGCGTTCCCCCATACTCCGATGACCAGCAGGATGCCCGCGCAGAGCCACTGCCCCGGAACAGTGAGGATTCGGCGGCCGAGCTTGTCAATGAGAAGTACGCTGGTGACAACGCCCGCGACCGCAAGTGCGGACAGGCCGACTCCACCGGCCCAGCCGCCGCCGAAGCCGAATTGGTTGAGTACCTCGTCGGCGAAGGTCGCGATCGCGAAGTACGGAGTGACCGCGCAGAACCAAAAACCTGCGGTGAAGACAGTGGCGCGCCAGTACTGCCTCGAGAACAGCATTCCGAAGGAGGCGTTCTTGATTTTGGTTCCACTCTCCGCGGCTTGGGCCTCCTGGAGCATCCTCAGATCCATCTCTCCGGTGATGCTGTCGTGCATCTGCGGCGATTCGATATATCGGTGTGCGATCTCGAGTGCTTCCTTGTGCCGTCCCTTCGTAATGAGCCAGCTCGGCGATTCGGGGAGGCCCATGCGGGCGAGGAACAGAACGAATGCCAGTATGGTGCTTGTGCCGAGTACCAGGCGCCATGGGGTGCCGGCGTCGTGCAGGAGCGTGCCGATGATGAATGCCATCATGAAACCGACGTACCAGGCGATCAGGGTCAGCCCGAGCAGCCGCCCGCGGAGCTTGGGCGGGGAGAACTCTGACAGCAGTGGCCCACCGATTGAGTACTCGCCGCCGATCGCGACGCCCATCATGAATCGGATGATGGCCAGCTGGATCACGGCGCCGTCTCCAGAAGTTACGAAGAATTGGGCTCCTGAGGCGACCAGGAACAGGCCCATGTCCACGAGGAACATTGGCTTGCGTCCGAACTTGTCAGTAGCCCAGCCAGCCAGCGGGGAGCCGATGAAGATACCAGCCAGCGGGCCTGCAGCGATCATGCCCAGCGATAGTGCGTCGAGCTGGAGATCTGACCGCATGGATCCGGTAACCGGGCCGATGATTCCGAGGATGTAACCGTCGAGGAACATCCCGCCTATGAAGACCGCGACAAGCCGCATCATGAAGCGGCGCTTGAACGTGGAGCTGGTCTCTCTTGATGAGGAGGAGTCGACGGGGACCGTCGTCTTGGTTGGATTGATCATTGAGATTCGTTCCCTTCCGGCTTCAGCGCAAACCGCTGAAGGTGCCAGAGCGCTGTTTCCTGGACCCACGGACATACTTCGGCGTCGTTCCCCGGTTCCGGCGCCCCGCGCTGCTGTGATCGATGGTGCTGCCACCCCTGATAGTCATAGACAGTTTCCTTTGGTGATCTGGCGCTGCCGCGTGGATGCTGGCAACGTTGTGCGGCCGATGCGCGGGCCGAGGCCCGTTTCGAACCGGCCATCATGAATTCGTTCGACTGTTCCCCAAAGTCATCACGGGTGGAGCCGGGGGACGGGAGGAGCGTATCCGGGCAAGCTTCGTTCCGTGATGATCAACAACCTTCGCTGTATGCAACAAAATCGTGCGCTAGCTCACATTCAATGTCAAGAGTGTGACCAGCTAAAGGCAAAGTGTGTAGGCGCTCCTGCCGGGTACTCCGGGGCATGCCAAAAGCCCTGCCCGCGGGGACAGGGTGGCCTCTGCCGTGACGGCACAGGCCGGCTGCGGGGCCCCGTTTTCCGAAAACGGTGCTTCGATGAGGAATACCTCCCCAGGTCTTAGGCCCACCGAAGCACCTTTTACGAAAAACGGGACACCCGTTGCTGACTCTGTGCCGTGCCTAGCCCGCGGCTTCCAGGACCTGGGCCTCCGCGGCTTCGGCCTCCAGCGGCGTGGAGGACGATTGCCGGCGTGCGGCCTCCACGGTGTGCAGGAGCAGCAGTGCCGTGGTCACGGAGCCGACGCCGCCAGGAACGGGGGTGAGCCCCGCTGCGGTCCCGGTGACGCTGGCTTCGTCCACATCACCTACCAGCGAGCCGTCGGCAAGGACGTTCGTGCCGACGTCGACCACGACCGTCCGGGAGGAGACGTGGCTGCCAGTCAGCAGCCCGGCGCGGCCGGCCGCGACCACCACGACATCGGCATCCTTGGTGTAGCGCTCCAGCGGGCCCGATCTGGAGTGGCAGACCGTCACGGCGGCATCGCGGGCCAGCAGGAGGAGGGACAGCGGCTTGCCCACCACGGCGGACCGGCCCACCACCACCACATCCTTCCCCGCGACGGGAACCTGGTAATGGTCCAGGATTTCGACGACGGAGCGGGCGGTCGCGGGAGCAAAAGCCGGCTGGCCGACGGCAAGTCGTCCCAGGCTTAGCGGATTGGCCCCGTCGATGTCCTTTTCCGGGGCGATGAGGCCCACCAGGTGGTGGGTCCGGACTCCTGCCGGCAGCGGGGTCTGCAGGATGATGCCGTGCACGGATGGCTCCGCGCCCAGGTCCCGCAAGGCGCCGGCAAGCACCTGTTCCGTCGCATCATGGCCCAGATCGATGATCCGGCAGCCGACTCCGGCGCGCTCGGCTGCCCGCTCGATGGAGCGGACGTACCAGCGCGTTGACTCATCGGCGGTCGCCAGGACCACCGCCACGACCGGGCGGACGCCGTCCAGGTCAAGGGACCGGACCTGCTCCTTGACTTCCTGTTGGATCAACGCGGCCAAAGGCTTTCCGGAAAGTATTGCAGTACTCAACCCAGAATCCTTTCGCGAACGCGGGCCGAGAGGGCATCTGCCGCCAGGACCACTTTCTCTTCAATGCCGTCCGTCTGCTGGGCAAGCAGCGCGCGTGCCTCCGGATCCTTGACCGCCACGACGTTGATGTCGATGTTGACGCGCGCCGTGGTGGCAGCTGCGCGGGCGGCGTCAGCGGCCGCGGCAACGTCGCTGATGACGTTGGCGTTGGCGACGTCGAAGAGTTCGGTGGCGAGGTCAACGATGCCGCCCGACAGCTCGATGAGCCGGGCAGGGGTTTGGGCCGCCTGGATGAGCGCGGACTGGATTCCGGCCGCCCGGGCGGCCTTGAGTTCATCGGTGCCGGACGGGAGCTTATAGGAGTCGATGACGGCCTGGAAGGCCTCTTCATCTGCTTCAGCCAAGCCCAGCGCCTCGGCGACAAGGTCGTCGGCTGCCTGGGTGATGCGCTGCACCAGCGGTGCGTGCTGTTCGTATTTGGCGCCGGTGGTATAGCGCGCCACCATGCCCACCAGGGCTGCGCCCTGGGCCGCGTGGAGGGCCGCCGCGGCGCCACCACCCGGCGTCGGCTGCTTTGCGGCCAACCGGGTGAGGTAGCTGCTGACTGTCTCTGAACTGATCATGGTGCTAGCCGCGCAGCCGGGACATGGTGGGGTCGTACAGCGGATCCTGGGTCACGGTGGCCACGATCCGGCGCCCGAAGTACTCGATCTCCACTGAATCGCCGATGGATACCTCCGCGGGGAGGTAGGAGTAGGCAATGGGCTTGCGGACGGTGTAGCCGTAGGCGGCGCTGGTGACGTAACCCACCGCCTGGTCCTTATAGAACACCGGTTCCTTGCCCAGCACCAGGCTTCGTCCGTCGTCGACCGTCAGGCAGCGCAGGCGGCGCGCGGAGTTTTCCTCGGTGCGTCCCTCCAGGGCTGCCTTTCCGACGAAGTTCTCCTTGGCCATCTTCACCGCGAAACCGAGGCCAGCCTCGAAGGGGTCATGCTCGGTGGTCATGTCGGTGCCCCAGGAGCGGTAGCCCTTTTCCAGACGGAGCGAACTGAAGGCGGCGCGGCCCGCGGCGATGATGCCGAACGGCTGCCCGGCCTTCCACAGCGCGTCCCAGAGGCGCTGGCCGTTGTCGGCGCTGGTGTACAGCTCCCAGCCCAGTTCGCCGACGTAGGACAGCCGCATGGCGGTGACCGGGACGCCGCCGATAACCACCTGCTTGGACCGGAAGTACTTCAGTCCGTCGTTGGAGAAATCATCGCTGCTGACCGCGCCGACCACCTCACGGGCCAGCGGGCCCCAGAGGCCGATGCAGCAGGTGCCGCCGGTGGTGTCGCGGACCTGGACCCAGTCTTCGGCGCTGCCGCTTGCTGTCTGGTGCCGGGCTGCCCGGTCGAAGTAGGCGGTGTCGATGTTGCCGTTGGCGCCGAGTTGGAAGGTGTCGTCGCTGAGGCGGGCCACGGTGATGTCACTGCGGACCCCGCCCTGCCCATCCAGCAGCAAGGTGTAGGTGACGGCTCCGGGCTTCTTGTCCATTTCCGCGGTGGTCAGTTCCTGCAGCAGCTTCAGGGCGCCGGGTCCGGAGATTTCGAGGCGCTTGAGCGGGGTCATGTCGTACATGGCGACGGCGGTGCGCGTCTTCCATGCCTCGGCCGCGGCAATAGGCGAGCTGAACATGCCGGACCAGGAGTCACGGGCCGGCGGCTGCCAGTCTGCGGGCATCTCCTTGAGGAGCTCGGCGTTGGCCTCGAACCAGTAGGGGCGTTCCCAGCCGCCGCCTTCCAGGAAGTAGCCGCCCAGCTGTTTGTGCCTGGCGTGGAAGGGGCTGACGCGCAGGTTGCGCGGGGAGAGCTTGGGCTGCAGCGGGTGCAGGACGTCGTAGATCTCCACGAAGTTCTGCTGCGAGGTTTCGCTGACGTACTCGGGGGTCAGCTGGACTTCCTCGAAGCGGTGGATGTCGCAGTCGCCCAGGTCGATGGAGGACTTGCCGTCCACCAGGAGCTCGGCCACGGCGCGGGCAATGCCTGCCGAGTGGGTTACCCAGACGGCTTCGGCCACGAAGAAGCCGTCCAGTTCCTTGGACTCGCCCACCAGGGAGCCGCCGTCCGGGGTGAAGGAGAAGATGCCGTTGAAGCCGTCCTCGATCTCGCTTTCGCGCAGTGCGGGCAGGATCTGCTTGGTGGCTTCCCACGCGGGGAGGAAGTCCTCGAGGGTGAAGTCCAGCCGGGAGGGCATGTTGTGCTCGCTGATCTCGTCCGGCTTGAAGCTGCCGAGTTCGTCCAGGTCCACGGGCATCGGCTTGTGGGCGTAGGAGCCGATGCCGTAGCGGTCGCCGTGTTCGCGGTAGTAGAGGTCCTGGTCCTGGTGGCGGAGGATGGGCAGGCGGGCACCGTTGGGCAGCTCGTTCCTGCCCAGCTGGGCAGGAACCGGGGTGGTCTTGACGTACTGGTGCGCCAGCGGCAGCAGGGGTACGGACATGCCGATCAGTTCGCCGACCTTGGCGCCCCAGAATCCGGCGCAGGAGACGACGATATCTGCCGGGATCACGCCGTCGGGCGTCTGGACCCCGGTGACCCGGCGGCCGGACTGCTCGATGGCGGTGACTTCGGTATTGCCGACGTACTTCACGCCGGCCGCCTCGGTGCGCTTGATCAGCAGCTGGACCGCGCGGGCGGCGCTGGCCAGGCCGTCGCTGGGAACGTGGAGGCCACCCAGGATGTCCTCATCGTTGATGAGCGGATAGAGCTCCTTGCATTCCGCCGGGGAAAGTATGGAGCCTTCGATGCCCCATGCCTGCGCGTAGCCGAGCTTGCGCTTCAGGTCAGCGAGGCGGGTTTCGGTGGTGGCAACCTCCAGGCCACCCACCTGGTTGAAGCAGCTGACGCCGTCTTCGGTGAGGGACAGCAGTTTCTCCACGGTGTACTTGGCGAACAGGGCCATGGACTTGGAGGGGTTGGTCTGGAAGACCAGTCCCGGGGCGTGCGAGGTGGAGCCGCCGGGCATGTTGAGGGGTCCCTGGTCCAGGACGGTGATGTTGTTCCAGCCGCGCGTGACGAGTTCATCCGCGAGGTTGGTGCCGACGATGCCGGCTCCGATAATGACAATGCGTGGTGACGATTCCAAGGGAGTCTCTCCTGCTGCTTTACGGGTTATGTCTGCGGGCGGGGGCTGCTTACCGGAACACCACGGTGCTGGTCTGGTCCAGCAGTACGCGGTGCTGGCAGTGCCAGCGGACAGCGCGGGAGAGGGCCAGTGCTTCGGCGTCCTGGCCCACGGTGGACAGCTGCGCCGGGCCGTAGGTGTGGTCCACCCGGATGACTTCCTGCTCGATGATCGGACCCTCGTCCAGGTCGGCGGTGACGTAGTGGGCGGTGGCGCCCACCAGCTTGACGCCGCGGTCGTAGGCCTGGTGGTAGGGGCGTGCGCCCTTGAAGCCCGGGAGGAAGGAGTGGTGGATGTTGATGGCCCGGCCCTCCAGTGCCCGGCAGAGATCGTCGGAGAGAACCTGCATGTAACGGGCCAGGACTACGAGGTCGGCCTCGTACTCATCCACCAGGTCCAGCAGCCGGCGCTCTGCGTCCGCCTTGGTGTCAGGGGTGACGGGGACGTAGATGAAGGGGAGCCCTGCTGCTTCCGCCATGGCACGGTGGGTCTCGTGGTTGGAAACGACCGCAACCAGTTCGCCGCCAAGGCTGCCGCCCCGCCAGCGGAAGATGAGGTCGTTGAGGCAGTGGCCGAACTTGGACACCATGACCAGGACGCGCTTGGCGGTCTGGTCGTGGAAGCTGAACTTCATGTCGAACCGGCTGGCGATGCCCGCGAACTCTTCCTCGAGCATGGCAGGCGTGTAGTTGGGGGAGCCGGAGAACGCGGTGCGCAGGTGGAGTGTCTCGCGCAGGCTGTCGTCGAACTGCTGGTGCTCGTCGATATTGAAGCCGCGCTCGAACAGGAACGTGGTGACGGCCTGCACAATTCCTGCCTGCTCCTTGCAGGACAGGGTCAGCACGAACTTCTGCGGCTGCTCTTCTTTGAGTGCCGGCAGGGTGGTGGTTGCTGGGGCTGTTTCGATGAGGGTCATACCCTGCTCCTTCTAGATATATTCAAAAGCAACGGACTGATATATTAGATTGGGTGCCAGCGTATACTGGTCTACAGGCGAGGTCAATAGGTTTTCTGGTTGGGAAGAAGGGGCTCAGCATGGCATTCGAAGCTTTGGCGGTGGCTGATGCCATGGGGAAGAAGTCCCTGGCTGACGTTGCCTATGAGAGCATCCGCGACTGGCTGCTGACCCTTGAAATTAAGCCCGGAGAGCTGCTGAACGATGAGCTCCTGGCCAAGAATCTGGGTGTCGGCCGGACTCCGGTACGCGAAGCCCTGAAGCGGCTGGAGCTGGACCGGCTGGTGAAGACCTACCCACGCCGTGGCACTTTCGCTACCCGGGTGGACGTGACCGACCTTTCCTTTATTTCGGAGATCCGCGCCCAGCTCGAGCCCCTTGCGGCCGCCCGTGCCGCACGGGTGGCTTCCCCCGCGGTCCGGGACGAGCTGCGTGCCACCCTCGAAAAGGTTGAGGCGTTCGATGTCTCTTCGGCAACCGTGACAGAGACGCTGCAGCTCGATGCCCGGGTGCACCAGGGCATCTACGCCGCCGCCGCCAACCCGCACCTGGAAGACATCCTGATCCGCTATGACAACCTGGCAACGCGCATCTGGTGCATGGTCATTGACCGGCTGCCGGACCTGTCACACCACGTTCATGAACACCTCGATCTGCTCCGCGCCGTCATCGACGGGGATGAGGAGCGGGCCGCGGAGCTTGCCCGGGCCCACGTCAGCGGATTCGAAAGCGCGGTCCGGGAGGCGCTTTTCAAGGCCTAGCGCCTTTCGCCCCGGGTACCTGTTGACAGGGAGTGTGACCTGGACCATACTCGAAATCCAGATTGATATATCAATCAAATATCAGTGATGGATTCGAGCGGCGACGGCGCCGGCGATCGGAGTGGCCAGTGGATTCCCGGACAACCCTTGAAGCCCCACGTGATGCCACCGACCCTGACCTCGAACAGGATGGCCAGGGCGGCGGCACGTCGAAAACGGCTCTCGGCCTCCGGGCCGACTGGGCGCGCCTGCCCGGCCGCAGCGTCCAGGTGTGGCTGCGGGGGGAGCACGTGGCCAGCGGGGTGGTGGACCAGGCTGCGGAGGACGGCTCGGTGCTCTGGATCGCCGCCGAGGGCATCAGCACCCGGCGCATTTTCGACAAGTCCTCCGGCTACCAGATCTGGGTGTGACCCTGGAAAACCAAGGGAAAGCGGCCCGGGTACTAAACTCCTCCGGGCCGCTCCCCTTGGTACGGCAATGGGAACGCTTGTCAGCTAAGCCAACCATCCACCACGCTCTGGTGGGCATCCACCCACTTCTTTGCCGCCGCTTCAGGCGTCATGCCGCCTTGGATATCCGTAGCAACCGAATTCTGGTCCTCGTTGGTCCAGGTGAATGCCTTGGCCAGCTTGGCGGCCGGTGAGCCGCTGTCCGCCAGCTTTTTGGACATGACCTTGTTGAGCTTGTAGGTCGGATAGTCGCACGCAACCTTTTCGGGGTTGGCGTCGCAGCCCTCGGTCCACGCCGGCAGGTTCACTTTCTTCAACGGAACCTCGGAAAGGAACCACTGCGGCTCGTAGAAATAGCCGAGAAGGGGTGTCTTGTTCTGCTGCGCAGTCCGGAATGATTGGATGAGGGCCGCTTCCGATCCGGCGAAGACCACTTTGTAGTCAAGGTTCAGGTTCTTCACCAGCGCCTCGTCATTGGTGACGAAGGCGGGATCGCCGTCAAGGACCTGCCCCTTTCCGCCAGACTCTGAGGTGGTGAACATCGAAGAGTATTTATTGAGGTTCTGCCCGTCGGTGATGTCCGGGTACTTCTCGGCCATCCATGGCGGAACGTACCAGCCGATGTGCCCTTCGTTTCCGGTTGGTCCGGCATCGACGGCCACCTTCTGGTCAGTGATGTACTGCTTCGCCAGGTCGGCGTGCCCCCAGTTTTCGATAATGAGGTCCACTTCCCCGGAGGCGAAGCCCTGCCAGGAGACTTGCTCGTTGAGGTCCTTCTGGACGACGCTGCAGCCGAGCTTGTTTTTCGCCACGTAGCTGTAGACGGCTGCGTCGGCGGTGTAACCCACCCACGCGTTCATTGCGACGTTTACGCTGCCGCAGGGTGTTCCCGTGGCACCGCCTGCCGCAGCGGCCTGGTTTACCGATGCTCCGCCGCAGCCTGCGAGGAACAGGGCTGCGGCGGCAGCTCCGGCCATTGCCGGCAAGGTGCGTTTTATCAGCCTTTCAGCTTTCTTCATGGTGGGTCTCCTTGTTAGGGCATACGGGACTTCTCGCCTGGGAGCAGGCAAGTTTGCAGGGGCATTGGGGCGTGAGCGGGGGTGGAACGCTTACGTGGCGGGCGTGGACGCGGGGATTCTGCGCGTCGGAGCGGCGGCGGCAGCCTGCGTCATCCTGTCCATCATGATTCCGAGGAACACGATGGCCAGGCCGGCGGCAAGGCCCTTGCCGAAGATGGAGCTCTGGACGAAGCCTGCCACGACGTCGTATCCGAGGCCGCCGGCGCCGACCAGGGCTCCTACCACTACCATGGCCAACACGTAGATCAGCCCCTGGTTGGCAGCGAGGGCCAGGGATTGCCTCGCCATGGGCAGCTGCACCTTGGTGATTACCTGCCACGGCGTCGAACCGCTGGCGATCGCCGACTCGACGACAGTCGGTGAGATCGCCGCGATTCCATCGGCGGTGATCTTGATGGCGACCGGGGCGGCGTAGATGATGCCCGCGATGATCGCAGTGAAGCGGGTGGCTCCGAAGAGGCCAAGGAAGGGCACGAGGTAGACGAAGGAGGGCATGGTCTGGCCCGCGTCGAGCAGGGGCCGCATGAGCTGGTCGACGCGGCTGGACCGGCCCATGGCCACGCCAAAGACAATTCCCAAAACCATTACCACGGCGGTGGCAACGAGGGTTCCGGCGAGGGTGACCATGGCGTCGCTCCAGAGTCCGAGGTAGATGATGACTCCCTGGCAGGCAGTGGTTACGGCCGCGAGCTTCCAGCCGCCCAGTGCGTAGGCCACGATGGCGACCACTGCGACGAGGATGAAGAAGGGCGTCTCGGTCAGCAACGACTGGAACGGGTTGAGGATTGTTCCGGTAACACCTTCACGCAGGGATACCGTGAACAGCGACACGTTCGATTGCAGCCAGTGGCTGGCGGTGTTCACGGCCTGGACGATGGCCGGTCCAACATTGAGGTCCTGGGGAAAGGCTGCTGCCCACAGCATGGTCCTGGACAACTGCACCATGACCAGGACCACAGCCAGCGCGATCCCGAGGAGTCCGGCACGGGCCTTGCGGCCCAGGCGGCGTTTGGCGGCTGCGCCGGGTTCCGCGCGGCGGCTGGCTGCTGTGGTCACCCGGTCCAGCACGATGGCCAGCAGGACGATGGAGAGCCCGGCATTGACTGCAGTACCAACGTCCAGGGACTGCAGGGCCCGGACCACCGTCTGGCCAAGGCCCGGAGCGGCGATCAGGGCGGCGATGGTCACCATGGACAGGGCGGCCATGGTCCCCTGGTTGATGCCCATCACGATGGTCCGGCGCGCCATGGGGAGCTGCAATGTCAGCAGCCGTTGCAGGCCCGTGGTGCCGAGCGAGTCGGACGCTTCGCGGGTGTTATCTGGAATGCGGCGGATACCGTGTGCGGTAAGGCGTATGACGGGTGGAGCAGCGTAGATCACCGTGGCGATCACTGCCGATGCCGGTCCGATCAGGAAGACCAGGGCAAGCGGGGCGAGGTAGACGAAGGTGGGCAGCGTCTGCATGAAGTCCAGCACGGGGGTGATGACCCGGGCTACCCTGCCGTAGATGCCGGACAGTACGCCAAGCGGGATGCCCACCAGCAGGGTCAGGAGCACGGACGTCAGAACCAGGGCGAACGTGTACGTGGCTTCCACGAACAGGCCTTGAAATCCGAAGAAGACAAAGACCACAGCCGTCAGCAGGGCTACCCGGACGTTGCCGACAGCCAGTGCGATCCAGGTGAGCAGGCCTACCGTTCCCAGCCAACCGATTTCCGGAAGGCGCAGGCCGGTGGACGTTGCTGCGAAGGTGGTGGTAAACAGGTTCGCCACCGCATCCACGGCGGTCCGAAGCGGCGTGAAAAAGTAAAGGAAGACCGGGTTGTCAGCCCGGTTTGCCGCCACCCAGGCGTTGAATTGGTTCAGCGAGCGGTGCAGGTCCGTCAGTTCCGAGGCTGGCAACGCCAGGGTGGCCGTGCCGTTGAGGAGCAGGAATCCCAGGATCCAGAGTGCGCCGGCGGCCAGCAGGAGGACTGTCCTTCGGCTCGGCCTGCGGCGTGATTCAAGGATGATGGGGGCAGCCGGGACGGTTTTCTGTTTTTCGAGGAGGGCAGACATCAGGCCGCCGCTTCTGCCGGTTGCAGCACGGAAAGAATGCTGTCGCGATCGATCTGTCCGGTAATCCTGCCGCCCTCTTCGACAAGGACCGGGCAGGCGGAGTGCATGACAGCCGGGATGGCGTCGCGGATGATCATCCTGGAGTTGAGCACTGCTGCATCCCTGGGCGTGGTGTCGGCCAGCGGCCGCGTGATCCATTTAAGGGTCAAGACGTCGGCACGGGGGACTTCCGAGACGAAGTCCTCGATGTACTTGTCCGCCGGGGAGCCTACAAGGTCGTCACCGGTGCCACACTGGACAGGCTCTCCGTTGCGCATGATCAGGATCCGGTCTCCGAGTTTCAGCGCTTCGGCGAGGTCGTGGGTCACGAACACCATGGTCTTGCCCATTTCCTTGTGGAGCCGGATGACTTCTGCCTGCATGTCACGCCGGATGAGCGGATCCAAAGCCGAAAAGGGCTCATCGAAAAGGATGGTGTCCGGATCTCCGGCAAGGGCTCGCCCCAGGCCGACGCGCTGCTGCATACCGCCGGACAGTTGGTCCGGGTAGTGCTGTTCGTAGCCTTTGAGCCCAACGAGTTCAATGATTTCCCTGGCCTTGGTGTGGCGTTCGTTCTTCGCCGTTCCGCGTATCTGCAGTCCATACGAGACGTTGTCCAGGACCGTGCGGTGCGGCAGCAGGCCGAAGTGTTGGAAAACCATCGATACTTTCCGCCGCCGGAGCTCCCGAAGTTCAGCCACGCCTGCCCGCAGGACATCGTTGCCGTCCACCAGGACCTGTCCGGACGTCGGCTCGATGAGCCTGGTAAGGCAACGGATCAGGGTGGATTTGCCTGAGCCGGACAATCCCATGACCACGAAGACTTCGCCCTTTGCGACGTCGAAGCTCAGGTTGCGGACCGCGGCTACGCAGCTGGTGCGTTCAAGCAATTCTGCGGAGCCGAGGGTGGCCAGTTCCCGGTTTCCCGGGATCTTCTCTCCCCCTGGTCCGAAGACCTTCCAAAGGTTGCGGACCGATATCGCGGGGCTGTTCATTGCTGTACTCCTGCTTGTGTGGAGGCTGTAATCAATGGCTGGGCCGAAGGCAGAGCTGTGCCAGGTGTTGATGCTTCGCGAATCCGGAGCTGGCACTGGTACCGACGTTGGGGAGGTATTCGGGCCGTGCTTAGGGGGAATCTGTGGCAGGAGAGGCACGGCTCCTGTGTGCCTTACCTGCCATTGGGTGACGCTGGTGGGCGGCATGCCCGGCAAAACGGAGTTCTTCTGCCGAAACTGGTTTCCCAGGAGATGACGCAACGGACTTCGTATTACGCAACAGAGTGATTTATACCACTCATATTGTCAAGGCTTTCCGGATAACGCCGCGATGTTACGGGGCGGCAGATAACAACTGCGCAAGGGTCTTGACACGCCGGCTGTCAGGGCTAAGCATGTTGCATTTAGTGATTCAAGTTGCGCAGGAGGCGCCGCGTGGAGGGTGCTTTCGGTAGGCGTTTGCCGCAATGGAAGGCCCGGGCAACGGCGTGCAGACAGGCAATGACCCCGAGCCTTTTGGGGATTCGGGGCCATTGTGATGGTGAGTCAGGGGTCTTTCAGCGGTGCGTGTACCCCATATTCGCGCTGACTTTGAGGCCAGCATCCTTGAGGGTTTCCAGCAGGCCCGGGATCTTTTCGGGGTCGAAGCGGAACGCCGGCCCGGAGATGCTGACCGAACCGATCACAGTGCCCTGGTGGTTGTAGACGGGTACCGCCACGGCGTTCAGGCCGATTTCGAACTCCTCACGCACCACGGCGTACCCTTTGGCCGCCACGTCGAGCAGCTGGGCGTCCAGTTCCTTCCGGCTGGTGATGGTGCGGGAGGTGCGCGCCGACAGTCCGGTCTCCTTCAGGATGCGCTCGCGCTCGTCCGCCTCCAGCGCCGCAAGCAGGACCTTGCCGCTGGAAGTGGCGTGCAGCGGGGTCAGGCTTCCCACCCAGTCGTAGGTGGCCAGGGTTGAGGGACCCATGGCCTGGTCCACGTTAACGGCGTAGTTGGAGCGCAGGACAGCGAGGTTGACGGTTTCCTTAAACTGCTCGGCCAGGCTTTCCAGGACGGGCCGTGCCTCACGAACCAGGCTCAGGCGGCCGGGAATAGAGCTGGCCAGGCGAAGGATTCCAAAACCGAGCTGGTACTTCCCGCGCTCGCTGTTTTGATGGACCATCTCGCGCGTCACCAGCGAACCCATCAACCGGGACACGGTGGACTTATGGATCCCCATTTCTTCGGCGATTTCGCTCACGCCCGCATGTCCCTCGCGTGCCAGGATCTCCAGGACGGTCAGGGCGCGCTCCACGGACTGGACCCCGCCGGACTGGCCGCCGTCGGCATCGGTATCGGTTTCCGGTTCATTTTTAGGAGCCATACTTCCTGATCCTATGCCGGTTGATGTGATGGGCGTGACATTGCGTCAGGCTCCCGGCGGTTGCGGCAGCCGGGATTGCCCTAGCTGCCGCGGTAGGTGGAGTAGGCGAACGGGCTTAGGAGCAGCGGCACGTGGTAATGCTCGGGGCCGGTGACCTCGAAGACCAGGTCCACTTCCGGGAAGAACGTCTGCGTCTGCAGGCCCGCGTAATAGGCGCCGGTGGCGAAGTTCAGTTTGTAATGGCCAGGTTCCAGGCGCTCCGGCCCCAGGTCCTTGGCCCGGCCATCGGCGTCAGTGCTGGACGCTGCCAGCTCACGCCAGGTGCCGGCGTCGTTTCGGGAAAGGACGACGGCGACCCCCGCCGCCGGGCGTCCGGCACCGGTGTCGAGAATGTGGGTGGTCACGTGGGAGACGCTCATTCGCTGATCAGTCCTTCGAGCCGCAGTACGGCGATTTCGCGCAGCTGCTGGGCCACGATCCTGTCTTCTTCTTCCGCGGAGTTGGTGAGCCGCTGGTTCAGTGCCGCCAGGATGTCCTGGGCGCTGCGTCCGGCGGCCCGGATCAGGAACACGCGGCCGAACTTCTCCTCGTACTCCCGGTTCCCGCGCGCCAGGGCCTCGGCGACAGCAGCGTCGGCCGGGTCCACACCGGCCTGCTCCGAACGGGACATGGAGGCCTCGGTGCTGGCCGCCGTCGGGCGTTCCCCGATCCGGGGGTGGTGGGCCATGGCGGCTTCAACCTCTGGCGGGGTGAAGGGGCTGGCGGCCTCGGCGGCGAACTCCAGGAGCTCACTGCGGGCGGCGAAGGGCCGGGCTCCGGCCACCGCCTCCACCCAGCGGCTGACGTCGATGCAGGGCCGCAGGAGGGCCTGGGCGGAGGCCGTATCCGCGCTGTTGAATTCGGCAAGCTTCATGCTGGCAGTAATCCTTGGGGTGATGCTGGCATCCATGGTGACGGCTATGCGGACGCCGGAGAGTCCGACACCTGCTTGTGGCAATACTACCGGCAGGCTTCCGCATCATGGAACTGTTATTTCAGCATACGTAATATTCAAGGGCAGCTCCTGCGTGCTGTCAAGCAAAGGGTGTCCGGCTGCGATGTGACTGGCCAGCGCTTATCCCTGCGAGGACGTCCTGGACAGCACCCAGGTGTTGGTGCCGTCCTGCCGCTCGAAGGTCACTGTAGTCACCAGGGCTTCAATCAGCGCCAGGCCGCGTCCGGACTCGGCGTTGTCGTCCGGGGTGGAGGCCTCCATCGGGCCGAACGGCGGCTTCGCGTGGTAAGCGCTGACCCGTGCCTGCAGCAGCGCCGGCTGCACGGTGGTCTCCACCCCGAGCTCCACCTGCTGCTCACCGGCCGGCTCAGCGTGCTGGACGATGTTCGACGCTGACTCGATGACCGCCGTCGTGAACGTCATCTGGTCCATGTCGTCCACGAAGGGGACGTCCCGCCAGAGGCTGTCGAGGCCGTTGTGGACGGCTTCGATGGCGTCCTCGGCAGCCGGTCCGCGGAAGCTGCGCGAGGCCAGGACCTCAGTCATTGCTGAACGCTGCTTCGGCCGTGGGGTAGGCGGTCAGCACCTTGTCCATGCTGGTCAGTTTCAGCACCATGTTCACCTGCGGCTGCACGGCAGCGATCCGGAGGTCGCCCCCGGCCTGGCGCGCGGCCTTGAGGCAGCCGATCAGGGCGCCGAGGCCCGAGGAATCCATGAATGCTGTCTTCTCGAGGTTAACCACGACCCGGTTGGATCCGCCCGCGATCACATCCGTCACGAACTCGCGCAGCTTCGGCGCGGAGACCATGTTGAGCCGTCCGTCCGCCTTGACCTCCGCGTACGAGTCTTTGACCTCATAACTGAACTCCATCAGGATTCCTCTCTGTTTTCAGGTTCTGCGGCCGGTTCGTACCCCTTGTAGAGGACGGCGCGGACCAGGATGCTCATGACCACTAGGTCAAAGACCACCCAGACGACGTTGACCAGGGTGCCCAGAGGCTCGGCCAGCCCGGTGGCCAGGCGGACGATCCCGACGACGGCGGCGGCGGCCAGCAGGATGGACACCACGATCTGGGGCCGGATCAGGCTCCAGCTGGGTCCGCCGCTTTGGCGCGCCTTGGGGGTGACGGCAAACCCGAGGGGACGGCCGAACCAAACGTTGCGGGCCGCCGTCGTGCACGCCTTGATCCAGGTGGGGAACAGCGCAAGGCTGTACTGCTGCCCGCGCCAGGTGGGGATCCCGCGGCCGGCCACGGCGAACAGCAGCTGGTTAACCACCATGAACGGGATGAACCGGATGAAGAAGTCCCAGCTGAGGCTGCTGACCGGCAGGATGCCCAGGAGCAGGTAGATGATGGGGGCCGCGAAGTAAATGACCGCAGCGAAGCCGCTGAGATAGGTCCACATGGTGGCGAAGTACATCAGGCGCTGGCCGAGCTTGAGGCCCTTCTGCACCAGCGGGTTCTCCCGCAGCAGCACCTGGATGGTGCCCTGGGCCCAGCGGAGGCGCTGGGTCAGCATGGTGGCGATGTCCTCCGGCGCCAGGCCGTACGCCAGGATTTCGTGGTGGTAGACGCTCTCCCAGCCCATGGCGTGCATGCGCATCGCCGTGGCCATGTCCTCGGTGACCGAAATGGTGGCCAGCGGCATCACGGGCTGTGCCTCGTTGCTGCGTTCCACGGTCAGCGCATCCAGCACGGCCTGGACGGATTCCAGGGCACCGAGGGGTGACCAGTCGCGGGCCGACATCCGCTGCACGGCGTCGTCCGCCACCACCGGGACGCCGGACTCGCCCACATGGGCCAGTTCCATGGCAGCGATTTCCTCGAGGTCCGCCTGCAGGGCTGCGACGTCGGCCTGGACCAGGGTCTGCACGGCGGCGTCCACGCGGCGGCGGACCCGGTACGTGACCTCGCTGAGGGGCTGGCCTGCGTCCACTTGCTCCTGTGCTTCGCGGGTGGCGGCCTCCACCTCGTCCAGGACGTCCGCCACCAGGGGCGACTCCACGTCCGCCGACTTCCGGGCCTGCTTGATCGCTGCCCGGGAGGCGGCCAGCGCGCGCCGGATGCTCTTCTCGGTCTCCTTGACGTAGCCCACCAGGCCCAGCTGCATCAGCGCCTCGCGGCGCAGGATGGCGTTGGAGCCGCAGAAGAAGGCGGCGTTCCAGCCGTCCTTGCCCTGCTGGATGGGGCCGTAGAACAGCGGCGCCTGGCTGCCCAGGGGGTCGCTGTCCGGAACGTTGCTGAAGTACTGGGGTGTCTGGACCAGGGCCACCCGGCGGTTGTTGAAGTAGCCCAAAGTCTTTTCCAGGATGTCAGGCTCGGGGATCTGGTCCGCGTCCAGGATCAGCAGGAACTCACCGTGGGTGACCATGAGGGCGTTATTGAGGTTGCCCGCCTTGGCGTGCCGGGGCAGGTCCTTGGTCCAGTCCCCGCTCCGGGTGACGTAGCCCAGGCCATGCTGTTCGCACAGGGCCTTGAGCTCGGGCCGTGCGCCGTCGTCCAGGATCCAGGTGCTGTGCGGGTGCCGGATTTTCTGGGCCGCCAGTGCGGTGGTGAGGACCATGTCCAGGTCCTCGTTGTACGTGGTAATGAAGACGTCCACAGTGGCGTCATGGGGCGGATCGGGGGCGCCCTTGCGGATTTTCAGGTTCCACACCGTCATGCCGAAGAGCATGACGTCGATGAGGCTGTAGGTTTCGGCCGCCACCAGGGGGAGGGCGATCCACCAGGCGTCCCAGTTGAGCGAGGACATCCAGCGCCAGGCAATGTAGTTCAGGCCGGTCAGGACAGTCAGCACCACCACCAGGCGCGTCCAGAAGCGGGTCACGCGGCAACTCCGTGGGGGAGGCGGCGGACCACGACCACCGTGACGTCGTCCTCGGCGGTCTCTGCAGGAGCGAGGGCCAGGATGGAGTTCGTGGCTTCCTGCGCCGAACCTGCCGACTGCGTGGCCTGCCGCACGGCGTCGGTGAAGTCCTCGACCGACTCAAAGACGTCCAGCACGCCGTCACTGACCACCACCAGCGAGTCGCCCGGTGCCAGTTCCAGTTTGGCCTGCGGCCATTGCGTCCCCGGCCAGGCTCCCACCGGTGGTCCGCCCGAGGGGAGGCGGTCTGCCGGCCCGGCGGGCTGGACGTGCAGGGCCAGGCCGTGCCCGGCGTCGACGTAGCTGACGTTGCCGGACGCTGCGTCCAGGCGGGCGTGGAACAGGGTCACGAAGGAGTTGGAGGAGTCCAGGTCCGCGGCGATCGCCTTGCTGGCGGAGGCGAACCCGGCGTCGAGGTCCTGGCGCAGGCCGGTGGAACGCATGACGGCGCGGACAGTGGCCGCGATCAAAGCGGCGCCCATGCCCTTGCCCATCGCGTCAGCGAAGGTCAGGTGGAGCCCGTCAGGGGTCTGGTACCAGTCGTAGAAGTCGCCGCCCACGTTGCGGGAGGGCCGGAAGAGGCCTGCCACGTCGTAGCCGTCCACCCGGATGTCCTCTTTCGGCAGGAGGCTTTGCTGCACCTCCGTGGCGCGTTCCAGTTCGCCCCGGGCAGCGGACTCCGCGGCGGCGGAGGGCCGGCGCCGGAACAGGGCATTGATCCTGGACTGCAGTTCACGGGGGCTGAACGGCTTGCTGATGTATTCGTCGGCGCCGTTGTCCAGGCCGGTCAGCTTGTCCAGTTCGTCTGCCCGGGCGGTGAGCATCACGATGAACGCGTCCGAAAATTCGCGCAGGAGCTTGCACACCTCCAGCCCGTCAAGGTCCGGCAGGTTCAGGTCCAGCGTCACCAGGTCCGGCTTGCGGCGGCGGACTTCCTCCACGCCCGGCAGGCCGGCGCCCGCGTGGGTGACATCGAAGCCCTGCTTGACCAGGACACGGACCAGCAGTCCGCGGATGTCCGGATCATCTTCGATGACCACCGCACGGCGGGATTCGGAGGGAGAGACCATGCTCTACTTCTACCGTATTAAGGCGCACAGGGCATGTCTTAGGCTTCACAGTTTCCGGTGACGTCGCTGACAAGTGCATCGTGCGGGAACCACGCACACCCCGATCTTGCGGGAATCTTGGGGTCCGCTTGCCGGGACGTTGAGGAACGCCGGTCACACTCGACATAACGCAGCAGCTTTCCAGGAACCAGGGTACGACGACGACCGCGCGGAAGCTGACAAGGTTGCCGAAGGCGGGGAAGCCAATGGAACACGTAAAACAAAACGGAATGGACAAAGCCAGGGCTTTCCTGCGCGTCTTCTTCCACTCACGGAAGGTGCGGGCCGCTGCCAGGGAACTGGAGCAGGCCCTCGCCGAATCCCGGGAGGTCTCCAGTTGGCCCGGGGACCGGCTGCAGGTGGGGGAACACATGTCCAGGCAGGTGGAGAAACTCACGCATCGGCTCAAGCTGGAGACCGAGGCGCATGGCAGGCTGGAGGGCCTTTTAAAGACTGCGGGCCGAGGGCATTCCGTACCCGCCCTGTAGGTGCCACACTTAGCAGCAATCGATTGGCTGGGGATAGTCAGGAGATTGCTGTGAGTTTGTTTGTCGGTTGGTCGTACCTGATGGCTGGACTCATGACCATGGACGCGATGCTGCTGGCGTTGTGGGCCATGGAAGTCGATTGGCGAAAGTACTGGCGCCGGAAGTAGCGCTGTTATTCCAGTTGCAGCCGCATCAGCACCCGGGGGAAGCCGTTGAGCACCGAGGTGGTGTCCGCAGCCTTGGTGAAGCCAGCAGCCTCGAAGAGCTTGCGGGTACCCACGTATGCCATGGTGAGGTCCACCTTGTGGCCGCCGTTGTCCACGGGATAGCCCTCCACTACGGGAGCCCCGTAAGCGCGGGCCATGGCGACGGCACCGCCCAGCAGATGGTGTGAGATTCCCTTGCCGCGGTGGCCGGGCCGGACGCGGAGGCACCACACCGACCAGGCGTCCTGGTCGTCAACGTGGGGAATCCGCCTGTTGCGGGCGAAGCTGGTGTCCGCCCGAGGGTGCACCGCTGCCCACCCGACCGGTTCGCCGTCGTCGTACGCCACCACGCCTGGCGGCGGATCCTGCGTCACCAGCTCCCGGACCAGTTCCCCGCGCTCTTCGCCCCGCAATGACACGTTTTGCTTCGAGGGAATCCGGTAGCTCAGGCACCAGCAGACGGTGGCGTCGGGCCGTTTGGGGCCCACGAGGATCTTGACGTCCTCGAAGACCGTTGCGGGTCGCACCTCAATGGCCATGCTGCGATCCTAGCCGCCGCTGGCCGGGAACCGCCTGCCGGACTGATCTCCACCTGTTGGCTCCTGTTGCCCGTCACTACACTGGGACGCATGACCCAGCAGGAACCGGGCAGTGCTGCCGCGGATCCGGATACCGTTGCCGCCGCCCTGCGAACGCCGGCTGAGCGCTCCCGCACCTTCGCCGGAATCCTGGTCAACACGGCTTTGGCCAACATCACCACCAGCTACCTGTGGTTCGCGCTGACGTTCTGGCTGTACCTGGAGACGCGCAACGTGATTGCCACCGGTGTGGTGGGCGGCGCCTACATGCTGCTGATTGCCCTGTCCAGCATCAGCTTCGGCACGTTCGTGGACCGCTGCCGGAAGCTGGCCGTGATGCGGTTCGCCGCCGCCTTCACCTTGGTGATGTTCTTAGTGTCAGGGGTGATGTTCCTGCTCACTCCTGCCCCGTCCCTGCTGGACCTGGGGCAGCCGTGGTTCTGGATCTTTACGCTGATCATCCTGATCGGCGCCGTGGTGGAGAACATGCGGAACATCGCCCTGTCCACCACGGTGACCATCCTCATCGAGCCGGAGCGGCGGGCGAATGCCAACGGATTGGTGGGAATGGTGCAGGGGCTGATGTTCATCGTCACCTCCCTGCTGTCCGGGCTGTCCATCGGGTTGCTGGGCATGGGCTGGACCATCGCCGTCGCGCTGGTGCTCACGGCGCTGGCTGCGGCGCACCTGCTGACCCTTCGGATACCCGAGGAGGTACACGTGGCGGCATCGGACGCCCATGGCGGCTTCGACCTTCGGGGTTCGTTCACTGCCGTCCTGGCCATCTCGGGGCTGTTCGCGCTGATCGTGTTTTCCACGTTCAACAACTTCATCGGCGGCGTCTACATGGCGCTGATGGACCCCTACGGGCTGGAGATGTTTTCGGTGGAGATGTGGGGTGCCGTCTTCGCGGTTGGATCCACGGGATTCATCATCGGCGGCGCGCTGATTGGGAAATTCGGGCTCGGCGCCAACCCGTTGCGGACCCTGCTGGTTGCCGTGGCGGCCATGGGAGTGCTCGGCGCCGTGTTCACGCTGCGGGAGTGGCCATGGCTCTACATCCTGGGGATCTGGCTGTACCTGGTGCTGGTGCCATTCGTGGAGGCCGCTGAACAGACGGTCATCCAGCGGATGGTGCCGCTGGAACGGCAGGGACGCGTCTTTGGCTTCGCCATGGCCTTCGAGTCCGCCGCCGCTCCCGTCACGGCGTTCCTCATCGCCCCCATTGCCCAGTACTGGATCATCCCGTACGCCCGGTCCGCGGACGGTGCCGCGCTCCTGGCGCCACTCCTGGGCGAGGGCACCTCGCGCGGCATCGCCCTGGTATTCCTGGTGGCCGGGCTTATCATGATCCTGGCCGCCCTGCTCGCCTTCCTTTCCCCGGTCTACCGCCGGGTGTCGGCGTCGTATGCGCAGGCGGCAATGGAAACTGCGGATTAAGCCCGGACGCCCCAAGCACGCAAGGTGCTGGGGCGTCCGTGGAAATGCTGCGGGAAATGGTGGCGGGTTTAGATTCCCAGGGCTTCCTTGAGGCGGGCGACGTGGCCGTCGGCCTGCACCTGGTACTGGGCCAGGGTGACGTTTCCTTCAGGGTCCACCACAACGGTGGAGCGGACGATGCCCTCATGGATTTCGCCGTGGACCAGCTTTTCGCCCCAGGCGCCGTAGGCCAGGGCAACCGCGTGGTCGGGATCGGACAGGAGGGGGAAGGTGAGGGAGAAGTCACCGCTGAAGCCGGCCAGGGCTTCCTGGGCGTCCGGGGAGATGCCGACTACCTCGTAGCCCTTGCCCTGCAGGGAGGCCAGGCTGTCGCGGAAATCGCAGGCTTCGGTGGTGCAGCCGGGGGTTGCCGCCTTCGGGTAGAAGTAGACAATGACGTTCTTGCCACGGTAATCGGCCAGCGAGGTCTCGCGGCCCTGGGCGTCCCGGAGGGTGAAATCAGGAGCCGGGGTACCGGGCTGAAGCTTGGTGGTCAGGGTGGGGCTCATGGCGTTCCTTTGTAAGACTCGGTCAGTGATGGCCAAACATCAAGTGAAGCGGGTCACCGCTTACTGATACAAACCAGCGCGTCATATGCAGTATTCCGCCGGACCCCGAACGGCTGCGTGCGGGCCCGGCACAAACTGGTAGCCGCCGCCGCGGACGGTGGCCACGGCGTGGCGGGCATTGCCCAGTTTCTTGCGGATCCTGCCCACGTAGACGTCGATGGAACGGGCGGTGGCGCCGGGAAAATTCAGCGATTCCAGGAACTCCTGCAGTTCCTCGCGGCCTACCGTGCGGGACAGGTGCGTCACCAGGTAGCGCAGCACCTTGTATTCGACGCCGGTCAGCGCCACCGGGCTGCCGTCCAGCAGGACGGAGTCGGCGGCAAGGTCCACGGCGACCCGGCTGACGGGGCCGGCCGACGGCGGCAGGCGCGTGCCGCCGTCGGGCCCGGTTGCGCCGGGGTTCTCCGCTGCGGAAGGAGCGTGAGAGGAGTCGGCTGCGACTCCTTCCGTCCCGGCGGAGACCCCGGACATGGGGGCTCCGGCGGCAGGCCAATGGACTTCCGCCTCCGGAGCAGTTTCGAGGGCCCTGGCGAGGACCATTTGGGCGGCGTGGCGCAGGAGGTCCGGGGTGGTTCCTTCGGCCGGAACCACCCAGACGGCCAGCCCGTGGGCGGTGGCCCGTCGGGCCGGAACCGGCTGATGGACCCGATGCGGTACTGCCGTCCGGGGATGGTGTGCTTCCACTGCCATGGCGCGTCCCTAGACGCCGCCGCGGCGGATCAGCCTGCCCGTGGGGGTCTGGCCGTCCACTGCGGCGCCGCGGAGGAAGGTCTTGCGCACCACGCCGGACAGGGCCTTGCCGTCGTACGGGGTGATGGGGTTCTTGTGCTTGAGCTTGGACACGTCCACCACGAAGGCCTCGTCGGGGGCGAACACGGCAAAGTCGGCGTCATAGCCCAGCGCCAGCTGGCCCTTGTTGGTGAGCCGTGCGAGGTTGGCAGGCCGTTCCGCCATCCAGGACACCACCTGTTCCAGCGGGATGCCGCGGTGCCGCGCCTCCGTCCAGATCAGGGACAGGCCCAGCTGCAGGGAGGAGACGCCGCCCCAGGCCACGGCGAAGTCGCCGTTCTCGAGGTCTTTCAGGTCCAGCGTGGAGGGGGAGTGGTCCGAGACGATGCAGTCGATGGTGCCGTCCAGGAGGCCCTGCCACAGCAGCTCCCGGTTGGAGGCCTCGCGGATGGGCGGGCAGCACTTGTAGGCGGTGGCGCCGTCCGGGATTTCCTCCGCCATCAGGGTCAGGTAGTGCGGGCACGTTTCCACGGTGAGCTTGACGCCGTCGCGTTTTGCGCTGGCGATCATGGGCAGCGCATCCGACGACGACAGGTGCAGGATGTGGGCCCGGGCACCGGTCCAGCGGGCCCGCTCAATGACCTCGGCAATGGCCTTGTTCTCGGCGCCACGGGGGCGGGAGGCCAGGAAGGTTTCGTAGTGGTCCCCGCCCGGGTGCGGTGCCCGGTCGATGGCGTGCGAGTCCTCGGCGTGGACGATCATGAGCGAATCGAAGGACTTCAGCTCGGCCATGTCCTCCTCCATCTCGTCCGCCTCGAGGTGCGGGAACTCGTCCACGCCGGAGTGCAGGAGGAAGCACTTGAAGCCGAAGACGCCTTCGTCGTGCAGCGGACGGAGGTCGGCCTTGTTGCCGGGGATGGCGCCGCCCCAGAACCCGACGTCGATGAAGGCCTGGTCCTCGGCCACCTCGCGCTTTAGCTTAAGGTTTTCCACGGTGGTGGTGGGCGGTACGGAGTTCAGCGGCATGTCGATGATGGTGGTGACGCCGCCGGCTGCCGCGGCGCGGGTGGCTGAGGCAAAGCCCTCCCATTCGGTGCGGCCGGGCTCGTTGACGTGGACGTGGGTGTCCACCAGTCCCGGAAGCAGCGTCTCGTCGTCGGCCAGTTCGATGACCTCGGCGCCGGCCAGGCCGTTGCCCAGCGGCTCGATGGCCACGATCCTGCCGTTGCGCACCCCCACTTCGCGCGGGGCGATGCCGGCGGTGGTCAGGATGCGCCGGCCACGGATGACGAGGTCAAAGCGTTCTTCAGACACGGAGGTCCTCCTTGGTACTTGCGGTGGCAGGTCTGTTGGCCGCCAGCCCCGCACTGATCTGGGTGCCCAGCTGCTCCAGCAGCGGCCCTGCCTCTGCTATGCACCTGTCTACATCGGTTTCGAGCGCCGTCAAAGCATGGATGTCCTCGAACCCGGCAGCCGCGGCCTGGTCCTGGTCCAAGGTGGTCCGGCCGCAGACGGCGACGACGGGAACACCCTGGCCTGCCGCTGCCCGGGCCACACCCATCGGCGTTTTGCCCAGCAGGCTCTGTTCGTCCAGGCTGCCTTCGCCCGTGATCACCAGGTCGGCACCGGCCAGGCGGTCCGCCAGCCCCGTGAATTCAAGGACGACGTCGATGCCTGGCCGCCGCGTTGCGGCCAGGACGGCGATGGCGGCGTAGCCCACCCCGCCGGCTGCCCCGGCTCCTGGAGCCTCGGCGGCCTTGACGGCGCGGAATCCGATTTCCCTGGCCAGGACTTCGACGAACCTGGCCAGGGCGGCGTCGAGCATGCCGACGTCTTGTTGCGCGGCACCCTTTTGCGGACCAAACACCGCCGCGGCGCCCTGGGCACCGAGCAGCGGGTTGTCCACGTCGGACGCCAGCACAAAGCGGGTGTCCACCAGGCGGGGCTCGAAATCGGTGAAATCGATGCTGTGCAGGTTGGCCAGCGCAGCCCCGCCCTGGGAGAGTTCGTTGTTCCTGCTGTCCAGGAACCTGGCGCCGAGGCCCTGCAGGAGGCCCGCGCCGCCGTCGGTATTGGCACTGCCGCCCACACCGAGGATGATCCGGCGGCAGCCGGCGTCCAGCGCTGCGCGGATGAGCTGTCCGGTGCCCAGGCTGGTGGCCGTGGTGGCATCCGCCGAATCCGGTCGGCGTCCGTTCCGGACGCTTGGCACCAGGGCGAGCCCGGACGCCGTCGCCATCTCGATCACGGCCTCGTGGCCCCGGACCGCGAAGTCCGCCTCCACCGGTTGTCCGGTGGGGCCGGTGACCGTTGCCGTGCGGCGGGTGAAGCCGGAGCCGACGGCGGCGTCGAGGGTGCCCTCGCCGCCGTCGGCCACCGGAATCCGGACGATGTCCAGGTTTCCGCCGGCCCCGCGCTGCAGGCCCTTTTCCAGGTGGCTGCACACCTCCGGGGCTGACAGTGAACCCTTGAATTTGTCCGGGGCAATCACGATCCGCATGGTTAGGCCTGCAGGGCCAGGATGGCGGTGGGAGCGTCGGCGGCGGATTCCGCCTGTTCCTCGAACTCGTTCACGGCGTTGATTTCCACGCCCATGGAGATGTTGGTGACCTTTTCCAGGATCACCTCCACCACCACGGGAACCCGGAATTCGACCATCAGGGCCTTGGCCTTGTCGAACGCGGCGGCGAGGTCGCTGGGGTCCTCCACGCGGACGGCCTTGCAGCCGAGGCCTTCGGCCACCTTCAGGTGGTCCACGCCGTAGCCGCGGGTGTCCTCGGACAGGTGTGAGCTGTTGATGTTCTCGAACGCCAGGGACACGTTCTGCTCCATGTTGAAGCCGCGCTGCGACTGCCGGATCAGGCCCAGGTAGGAGTTGTTCACCACCACGTGGATGTACGGCAGGTTGAACTGCGCGCCCACGGCCAGTTCCTCGATCATGAACTGGAAATCGTAGTCGCCGGAGAGCGCCACCACCGTCTGGTCCGGGTTGGAGCGGGCGACGCCGAGGGCTGCCGGGGCGGTCCAGCCCAGGGGCCCTGCCTGGCCGGCGTTGATCCACTTGCGCGGACCGAAGACGTGCAGCATCTGCGCGCCGGCGATCTGGGACAGTCCGATGGTGGACACGTAGGTGGTGTCGCGGCCGAAGGACTTGTTCATCTCCTCGTAGACGCGCTGCGGCTTGATGGGGATGTTCTCGAAGTGGGTCTTGCGGTGCAGGGACGCCTTGCGTTCCTGGCACTCGGCAACCCAGGCGCTGTAGTCCGGCAGGGACCCGGCGGTTTTGCGCTCCTTGGCGAGCTCAACCAGCCCCGCCAGCGCCGCGCCGGCGTCGGACGCGATGCCCAGGTCAGGGGAGAACACGCGGCCGATCTGCGTGGGCTCGATGTCGATGTGCACGAACTTGCGGCCGGCGGTGTAGGTGTCCAGGCCGCCGGTGTGGCGGTTGGCCCAGCGGTTGCCGATGCCGATCACGAAGTCGGACTGCAGGTAGTTCTCGTTGCCATAGCGGTGGCTGGTCTGCAGGCCCACCATGCCGGCCATCAGCTGGTGGTCATCGGGAATGGTGCCCCAGCCCATCAGGGTGGGGATGACCGGAACGTTGAGGGTCTCGGCAAGCTCAACCAGTTGCGCGGAGGCGCCTGCGTTGATGATGCCGCCGCCGGCCACGATCAGCGGGTGCTTGGCGGCGAGGAGCATGTCCAGGGCCTTTTCCAGCTGTTTGCGGGATGCCTTGGGCTTCTCGACGGGAAGGGGCTCGTAGGTGTCGATATCGAATTCGATCTCGGTCATTTGCACGTCGATGGGCAAGTCCAGCAGCACGGGGCCCGGGCGGCCGGAACGCATCAGCTGGAAGGCCTTCTGGAAAGCGCCGGGAACCTGGCCGGGCTCCAGGATGGTCATGGCCATCTTGGTCACGGGCTTGGCGATGGACTCGATGTCCACGGCCTGGAAGTCTTCCTTGTGCAGCTTGGCCACCGGAGCCTGGCCGGTGATGCAGAGCATGGGGATGGAGTCGGCCCAGGCGGCGTAGAGACCGGTGACCATGTCTGTACCGGCGGGACCGGAGGTGCCGATGCAGATGCCGATATTGCCGTCCTTGGCGCGGCTGAAGCCGTCGGCCATGTGGCTGGCGCCCTCAACGTGGCGGGCCAGGGTGTGGCGGATGCCGCCGTGGGCGCGCATTGCTGAATAGAAGGGGTTGATGGCGGCGCCTGGCAGGCCGAACGCCTCGATGGCGCCTTCCTTTTCCAGGATGGCCACCGCTGCATCAACGGTACGCATCTTGCTCATGGGGGTGCTCCTTGAAAGCTTGGGAAGTCTGTTTTTGGGTGTGCTGAAGGAAGGCCCGGCGGTGGCGGGGCACTTTGGGAGTGTCGGCGTCGCAAATTACGACGGCGGCCGGCGTGTCCGTGTCAATGTGGCCCGTTTTCGGGGCGGCCGGCTGGGCGGCGTGAGGGTTACTTCCTGCCGCTGAGCTGGAGGACCTGCTTGAAGAGTCCGGAGTGGTCCAATGCGCCGTCGCCCTGGTTGACGGTGGCGGCGACGAGCTGGGCGGCCACGGCACCGAGCGGGATGGCGACATTGGCTTCCCGGGCAGCTGAGGTGACGATGCCCAGGTCCTTGTGGTGCAGGGCCAGGCGGAACCCGGGGTCGAAGTTGCGGTCCAGCATCTTCTGGCCCTTCTGGTCCAGGACCTTGGAGCCGGCCAGGCCGCCGCCGAGGACCTTGAGTGCGGCGTCGGTGTCCACGCCATAGGCCTCCAGGAAAGCGATGGCCTCGCCCAGGACCTCGATGTTGACGGCGACGATCAGCTGGTTTGCGGCCTTGACGGTCTGGCCGGAGCCGGATGGGCCCACATGGACGATGGTCTTGCCGACGGCGTTCAGGACGTCCTGGGCGTCGTCGAAGTCCTGTTTGTCGCCACCGACCATGATGGAGAGGGCGGCGTCGATGGCGCCCTGTTCGCCGCCGGAGACCGGGGCGTCGAGGGGGCGGATGCCGGCTTCCTTGGCGTCTGCGGCGAGGCGGACGGCGACGTCCGGGCGGATGCTGGAGGCGTCGATCCAGAGGGTGCCCTGCTTGGCGTTGGCGAAGACTCCGTCGGGGCCGCTGACAACACCCTCAACGTCGGGGGAGTCCGGCACCATGGTGATGACGACGTCGGCCTCTTTGACGGCGTCCGCGATGCTGGTGGCGCCCTGGCCGCCTTCGGAAACCAGCTTGTCGATCTTGTCCTGGCTGCGGTTGAAGCCGGTGACGGTGTGGCCGGCCTTGACCAGGTTGATGGCCATGGGCAGGCCCATGATTCCGAGTCCGATGACTGCAACGTTGCTCATGATGGTTCTCTTTCTGAAGTCTTGAGGTCTTGCGTGTGTGCGGCGGTGGCTAGCGGGCAACGTGTTCGCGGATGGCCCAGCTGAAGGCGGTTTCCTGCGGTTCCTTGTACTCGAGGCCGATGTAGCCCTGGTAGCCGAGTTCGCGGCTGCGGGAGATCCATTCGCCCAGGGGAAGGGTGCCCGTGCCCGGGGCGCCGCGGCCGGGGTTGTCGGCGATCTGGATGTGGCCGAAGTCCTTGGCGTGGTTTTCGATGACGGATTCGACGTCGTCGCCGTTGACGGCCAAGTGGTAGAAGTCGGCGAGCAGCTTGATGTTCCCGGCGCCGGTCTCTTCCTTGACGCGGGAGATGACGTCGAGTGCGTCGTTGGCGGTCAGGAGCGGGTATTTGGGTGCGCCGCTGACGGGTTCGAGCAGGACGGTGCCGCCGATGCGGGCGACCCCTTGGGCTGCCGCCGCCAGGTTCTTGACGGCGAGCTCGTCCTGTTCTTCGGGGGTGAAGTCGTCCTGCCGGTTGCCGTAGAGGGCATTGAAGGCCTTGCACCCAAGGCGTTCGCCGATGCCGGTGACGACGTCGATGTTGTCCTTGAACTCAGAGCAACGGCCCTTCCAGGAAACCAGGCCGCGGTCGCCGCCGGGCATGTTGCCGGCGTCGAAGTTCAGGCCCGTGAGCTGGACGCCGGCGTCCGTGATGGCGTTCTCGAACTTGGTGATTTCGCTGTCGGCCGGGACGGAGGACTCGAAAGGCCACCAGAACTCAACAGCGTCGAAGCCTGCAGCCTTGGCGGCGGCGGGGCGCTCGAGCAGGGGCAGCTCCGTGAGGAGGATGGAGCAGTTCACTGTGTACGTCATCGTAGGTCCTTCCGAGGAGGGGCTTTGATCTATCTTCCCTTGCTTCCGGCCTGGTTACCGTTTCCGCTTTGTGGAATTTAGATTCTGCTTTATGAAAAGTGTAGGGAAGTGAGGCAGGGGTAGTCAAGGGGAGTCGTGGGCAGGAGACTGGTAGCAGGTATGCCCGCCCACCGTGAAGGAACTGGAGCGAATATGACCGTTGCCCGCCTCCGGTTTCTGGCCTGGCTCCTGGCTCTGGCCGCCGTGGTCGCCGGCTGCACGCCGGCGGCGGCCCCTGGGCAGGCGATGCCCGGATCCGCGGCCCCTTCGTCCGGGGCGAGCGCCTCGGTGTCCGCCACGGCGGCCGGTTCCGCAAGCTCCGCGCCGGATGCGGCCGCCGCCGCCCCCGCTCCTCCGCAGGCGGCGGTCCCAGCGGTAGTACCTGACGTTACGCCGGCTCCCGCCCCCGCACCCCAGCCGTTCGCCCTCAACCTGTACCGGGAAGGCGACTTCGTCCCGCAGTACACATTCGACTGGTGCGTTGCAGCGAGCATCCAGATGGCGCACAACCTGATTGACGATACCGGCGGCGGCACTTGGGCCGACCGCACGCAGCAGAGTGAGCTGTGGGAGAGGGCCCGCGCCCACTCCTCAGACTCGTTCAACGGTGCCAATCCCTTTGGCTGGGCGCAGGTGCTGACGGAGGCTGGCATGGGGCCGTACGCGGTGGTGAGCGTCCCGGACTATGGGGAAGCGGTGCGGACGGCGGCGCGTGCCATCACGGAGACGGGCAGGCCGGTGGGCCTGGTGATGTGGAGCGGCCGCCACGCCTGGGTGATGAGCGGATTTGAATCGGTGGGCGACCCACGCCAGTTCCCCGATTTTTCAGTGACCGGCATCCGCGTCCTCGATCCGCTCTATCCCTACGGCAGTGGCCAGTGGGGCCCGTCGCCGGCACCCAATACCCTGCTGACTCCGGAGCAGCTGGCCACGCAGTTCGTGGTCCGTGAACCGCGGCGCTGGAGCAGTGGCCTGGCCACCGGCTACCTCCTGGTGCTTCCCACCGCGGCGTAGCCAGGCCGCCACCAAACCTGCCTGCCCTTCGATCCGGCCGCCCTTCGATCCGGCTGCCGCGATTCCCCGGAAACGCCAAACATCCCCGGCGCGGAAAACCGCGCCGGGGATGTTGGGAATCCGTGAGCTAGTGGGTCAGGTCCTTGCCCTTCGTTTCAGGAATCGTGAACACGAACGCTGCGCTGACCACCAGGAGCAGCACTGCGTAGATGTTGAACACCTGCGGCGCCCCGAGCGAGGATCCCAGCCACTGCTGCAGGTAGGGGGCGGTACCGCCAAACACGGCCACGCAGATGGAGTAGGGGACGCCGACGCCCACGGTGCGGATGGAGGTGGGGAACAGCTCGGCATACACGGCCGGAACAATGGCGGCGCTCGCGGCCACGAAGACCAGCATCACGGACATGCTCACGGCCAGCTGCCAGGCGGAATCCTTCAGCAGCCAGGTCATGGGGAAGTGCAGCACCGCTGATCCGATGGCTCCGGCCCAGAGGACCTTCTTGCGGCCGATCCGGTCCGAGAGCTTTCCCCACACCGGCAGGGCGGCGATAAAGACGATGTTGGCGATCACGCCGGCCCACAGTGCTTCGCCGCGGTCGATCTTCAGTGCCGTGGTGGCGTAGCTGGGCGCAACGACGCCCCAGATGTAGTAGATGACCGTCAGGCCCACGGTCAGTCCGATGACCTGCATGGCCTGCTTGCGGTAGCGGACAATCTGCGGCCAGATGGGAGCGCGCTTGGTAGTGACCGCCTCGTCCTGGAACGCCTCGGTCTCGTGCAGGCGCGACCGCATGATCAGCGCGTACAGGCCCATGGCGGCGCCGATCAGGAAGGGGATCCGCCAGCCCCAGGCGTTCATCGCCTGGGTGCTCAACGACATGTTCAGGACGGCGCCCAGCAATGTGCCGAACAGGATGCCCACGGTACCGGACGTGTAGATCAGGGTAGCCCAGAAGCCGCGGTGCTCCTTGGGTGCCATTTCGGACAGGTAGGTCTGCGACGACGGCAGCTCGCCGCCGTGCGCCAGGCCCTGCACCAGCCGGGCCACCAGCAGCATCAGCGAGGCGAACGCGCCGACACTGGCGAACGTGGGGGCGACGCCGATCATCAGGCTGCCGAGCGAGGCAAGGCCTACGGCGAACGTCATCGAGGTCTTCCGGCCCACCCGGTCGCCGATCCAGCCGAAGAGGAAGCCGCCGAAGGGCCGGGCCACGAAGCCGACGGCGAAGATCGCCAGGGTGGACAGTACGGCCGACGCCGGGTCCTCCTTGCTGAACAGCTGGCTGGCGATGAAGGGGGTGAAAGTGGCGTAGATGGCCCAGTCGTACCACTCAACGGCGTTGCCGATGCCGGTGCCGACGACGGTCTTGGCGGTGGACATGCGCCCCGCCCGGGGCTTGTTTACTGCAACGGACATGGTCTTCTTCCTGGTCATTTCGTTCTTGGATGGGGGCAGCAGCACTGCTGCCGGATAGGGGAGGGGCGCCTATGCGGCCCGGGAGAGCATGGCCAGCCGAGAGATGGCGAGTTCTGCGTAAAGTGCGGCGCCGTCCCCCAGCACGGCGTCGTCGAACGTTGCGTACGGTGAGTGGTTGAAGGGTGAAGCGGTGTGGTCGGCGCCCGGTGCAACGGCGCTGAGTCCCACGAAGGTGCCGGGCACCTCCGCCAGCACCCGGGAGAAGTCCTCGGAGCCGCTGAGCGGGGTGGCCCAGCGTGAGAGGCGGCGCTCGCCGAACAGTTCGGTGATCACTTTTTCGGCGGTGTGGGTTTCGTCTTCGCTGGTGATGGTGAGGGGATACTCCTGCAGGTAGTCGACGGCGACCTCCACGCCGTGCGCGGCTGCAATCCCCTTCAGCAGGCGGGGAATGGCGTCCATCATCTTCAGGCGGGATGCTTCCGAGAAGGTCCGGATGGTTGCTTCGATGCGGGCCGACTCCGGGATGATGTTCCGTTTGGTCCCCGCGTGCAGCACGCCCACGGACAGGACCACGGGATCGAACATGTTGAACTGGCGGGTGACCATGACCTGCAGGGCCGTCACCATCTCGGCAGCCACGGTGACGGGATCCTTGGCCGAGTGCGGAGCCGAACCATGGCCGCCGGCGCCGAGTACCGTGACTTCCAGCCCGTCCGAGGCGCTGAGCATGACGCCGGGCTTGGTGCAAAAGGTGCCGTGCGGCTCCAGTGAGGAGAACACGTGCATACCGTAGGCGGCCTGGACGCGGGGACCGGCGGCGTCCAGCACGCCTTCCCGGAGCATGTAGCTGGCACCATCGCACCCTTCCTCACCCGGCTGGAACATAAGGACGACGTCGCCCTGGAGCTGGTTCCTCTTCTCCGCCAGGAGGGTCGCGGCTCCGGCGAGCATGGAGGTGTGCAGGTCGTGGCCGCAGGCGTGCATGGCGCCGTCGGCCTGGGAGGTGAAGTCGACACCGGTCTTCTCCTGGACGGGCAGCCCGTCCATGTCGGCGCGGAGCAGCACGGCCGGCCGCTGCGCGCCGGCACCTGGATTGCCGCCACGCAGGACCGCGGTGACCGACGTCGTCTCTTTGCCGAGGGTGACCTCAAAGGGGAGCCCATCCAAGGCCTTAAGGACCTTCTCCTGGGTCCGCGGGAGGTGGAGGCCGATTTCCGGCTGCCTGTGCAGGTCGTGGCGCAGGCGTACCAGGTCATCCTGCAGGTCCTTGGCGTCCTCGGTAATGGGCATGTGTTACTCCTTGGCAATCGGCATCAGGGCTTGGGGACTATTCTGAAGTGGCATGGTTCACATTTGCGCAAAGCGCAGAAATTATTCGTCAACCGACAGGTTCAAGCACGATTTATACAGGGAGAGAAAGGTGCAGATGGAGCTCAGCGAGGACGACCTTGCCCTGATCCAGGTGCTGCAGGCATCCCCGAGAATCGCCTGGGCTGACGCTGCCAAGGTGCTGGACGTGCACGCCACCACCCTCGCGGCCCGATGGGACCGCCTGACGTCCCAGGGGGCGGCATGGGCGACAGCGCACCTGGCGGGCGACCCGAAGCAGATGCTCCTGGCCTATGTGGCCGTTGACTGCGAGATGAACCGGCGGGACAGTGTCACGGCGCAGCTTGCTGCGGTTCCGGAGATCGTCACTGTGGAGGAGGCTGCGAGCAACCGGGACCTGATGTTGACAGTCATTACCCGCTCGCTGGAGGAGTTCAGCGAGCGCGTGGTTTCACACCTGAAGACCATTGATGGGTTGACCAAGTACCAGGTGGCCCTGTGCACCCGGCTGCACAGCAGCGGGGACGACTGGCGGCTGAATGTCCTGAGCCGTTCCCAGCTGGCCACCCTTCGCACGCTCGGACCACCTGCAAGCCTCGAACCGGCGCGGATTGCGGGGCAGCTTCCGCAGAGCCACCTTGACCTGTTGCCGTTCCTGGCCCGCGACGGCCGTGCCACAGCTGCCCAGATTGCCCGCGCCCTTGGCCGCCATCCCGCCACCGTGCAGAGGCAGCTGAACCGGGTCCTGGCCAGCGGCATCCTGTCCTTCCGCTGCGAAATCGCCCAGAGGTACTCGTCGTTTCCGGTAACCTGCCAATGGTTCGTGAACGTCCCGGCGGGCCAGCACGAGGCAGCCGCCGCCGAGATCCGCAGCATCAGCAACGTGCGGCTGAGCGCTTCCACTACCGGCCCCACCAACTTCGTGATCATCATGTGGCTGCACACGCTGGCAGACGTCATGTCCGCCGAGTTGGCGCTGCAGCAGAAGGTGCCCGGCATAGAAATTGTCGAGAGTGCCGTGATGCTCAGGACGGTCAAGCGCGTGGGCTGGATGCTGAAGGAAGATACGACGGCGAGTGGCGCCGTCGTTCATGGTGGAAGCCTGGGCGCCGCAGAGTGAGTGTTGCGGACTACCGCTAACCGCCACCGCCCTGCGGTGCTGGTTCGGAACGCCTGCTCTTCCGCTCCAGAACGGCGAGGAAAAGCGCCCCGACCAGCCCCACAGCCAGTGCCAGCAGCACGATGGGTCCCGCTCCGCCTGCAGGGCCCAAAGTGGCGGCGAGGATTTCGCGCGACAGGACGGCCATCTCGGAGAAGTTGCCGAGGTATACGCGGGTCCCCAGGACGTAATTGACGCTGGTGAACAGGGTAGGAACCAGCCACAGCAGTGCAAGGTCTGCCGCCCACACCCACAGGCGGGCGGAAGGTTTGAAGCCGCACCAGGACAATGCGGCGCCCACAAGGACGGCAGGAAGCCAGTGCCACACGGTTGCCAGGAAAATTGGCATCCCGCCCGGGCTGGCCAGGAATGCGGCGGCAGCTGCCAGCCATGAAGCAAACGGCACCGCCATCAGGCCAACGCCCAAGGCCGCGACGGGACGGGACGGCGAGGCGAGCACCAGGAGGGCAACCACTCCGGCCGCTATCGCGGCTATGGTGCCGCCGAGCAGGCCGGCGATGTAGATGGAAGACCTTGGCTCCGGGTCCAGGCCGCTGCTGAGCACTGCGAACGACTGGACGGCAGCCCCGCCGTGGACCAGGAGCACACCGCCCACTGCACATGCAGCAGCGGCCCCGCGGCGGGCAGGCCTCAACGCGCGCAGGGCAAGCCCAGTGGCGGATGCACCCACGGTGAGCAGGGCAACGAGGGTAGTGCTGCGGTACTGGCTAAGCGGCAGGAGGGCAAGTGGCATATCGCGGGGCTGTGTTTCCGCTCCCCAGAGGTTCTGAACAGGAAGCTGTGCTCCTGTGATCAGCCAGGGTGCCAGCCCCAGGATTCCTCCAAGGACTCCCAGCAGGGCAGCAGTGGCCGCTTCCGCAGCAGGTGTCCGGCCGTACCGGCGTTCCCCTGAGCCGGCCACGCCAAGTCCTGTGTTTGCCAAGGAACGCCCTTTGATCGCAGGTAGGCCGCCGAATGGAAAGGCCAACGCAATAATACAGCGTATGGATTAAATGCCTGGGCTGAGTGCCCAACAAGGCCTGCCCTCCCCGACTCCCGGTCTCCTGCCGCAGACTGTCCTTATGACCTTCGCGAATATGGGAATGCTTGGAACGAAGCCCGGCCAGCGGGATGCCCTGGTGGCGATCCTGCTCCGGCCGAAACCCGGGATGAGGGAAGCCGGGTGCCTGCTCTATGAGGTGGGAGTCAATGCGGATATGCCGGATACCGTGTTCGTTTCCGAGCTGTGGGAGTCCGCTGAGGCGCACCAGGCGTCGCTGCAGCTGGACAGCACACGGGCCGCGATCGCCGAGGCGATGCCTCTCCTTTCCGGGCAGGCAGCAGCCCACCGGTTCACCGTGGTGGGGTCGCCGTTGCGGTGAGTGGATTGCAGTAATCGGGGTAAGGGAGGACACATGAAACCGTTGCCCGCACTTGAGCTTGTCACCCGCTTCGAGGAGGCCGAGTGGCTCGATCCACTGGCCAAGAGCGTCCGGAAAGTCGTCCTGAAGGTCATCAAGCCCCGGTGGGCCCGGGATGTCCTCCATGGCGTCCCCATTGGACACCCGGTTCACCCCCTTGCCGTCCAGGTGCCCATCGGCGCCTGGGTCTCCGCAGGCGTGCTCGATGCGGTACCGGGGGGTGAGAAGGCGGCCAGGCTGCTCATAGGAGTGGGCGCCGCCACCGTGATTCCGTCTGCGCTCGCCGGGTTTACCGACTGGTCCCAGCTGCACCCGCAGCAGCAGCGGGTCGGGTTGGTGCACGCCGCGGCAAACGTCACCGCCACTGGCCTCTACGTGGCGTCCCTCGTGCGGCGGGCAACCGGCGGAGTAGGCAGTGGCAAGGTGCTCGCGTACCTCGGGCTCGCGACGGTGGGCGCCGGGGGTTTCCTGGGCGGCCACCTCTCCTACCGCCAGGCGGCCGGAGTAAACCACAGCGAGGAAATTCCGCACCGTTTCCCCGCCGGCTGGCACCCCCTGGCACCCCTGGCGGAGCTGCCCGAGGGCGGCTTGCACAAGCGCGATGTCGCCGGCATCCCCCTGCTGGTCCACCGCGACGGCGGGACGGTCAACGTATTGTCCGACGTCTGCAGCCACCTTTCCGGGCCTCTTCACGAAGGAAAGATCAAAGACGACGGCGGGGACCCGTGCGTCGTCTGCCCGTGGCACCGGAGCACATTCTCGCTGCGCACCGGCGAGGTCAGGTCCGGCCCGGCAACTTCCCGGCAGCCGCTGTTCGAAACCCGGGTAACGGGGGATCTCGTCGAAGTATGCCTGCCCGGGGCGGACGGCTAGAGAGGCCGTTCGGCCCTACCGTCGACGGCGGACCGGCGTAAAACTGGGGGTATGGCGAGGCCCAGTGGAGTGGAATGGTCCGGCCATGCCCCGCCGCAGATCAACGGGGCAATTCCGCGGGGCTTCGTGCCCCCCGTACGCCCACTTCAGTGCAGTCTTCGGAGCTGGGTGAGGTCACGGTGATGCGTGTTTCGGAACCGCAGGAGATCGCTTCCGGTGTGGTGCTGATGACCACTGGCTCTGGCCCGCTGGCATCAAACGTCTACCTGGTCCGATCCGGCCCCTCATGGGCGATGATCGACTCCGGATGGGCGGCCAGTGCGGAACCGCTGCGCGCGGCAGTGGAGCAACTGCTCGGTCCCGGCGAAGTTCCTGCAGCCATCTTCCTGACCCACCTGCATCCTGACCACTCCGGGGCTGCTGGGACACTTGCCCGGACCTGGAAGATTCCGGCATATGTCCACCGCGCCGAACTGCCGATGGCTGCCGGCCGCTACGTTCCGGGATATTCAATGCCGCTGGACCGGTGGCTGGTTGCACCCTTTGTATGGTCCCTGCCTGCCCGCGTCCGGCGGCGGATTGAGGCCGCAGGTGACATTACCGACGTTGTGCATGGCCTTCCACGAAGCGGCGAGGTGCCCGGCCTGCCCGATTGGGCCGCCGTTCCCACGCCGGGGCACACCCCCGGACACGTGGCGTATTGGCGTTCCAAAGATGGCGTCCTGATGACCGGTGATGCGGTAACCACCGTGGACTTGAACTCGGCGCGCGGTCTCCTGCTCCGGGCATCACATGTTTCCGGTCCGCCCTGGTACACCACGTGGAGCCGCAGGACGGCGATGGACTCCGTGGCCCGGCTGGCAGAATTGGGGCCCCGGCTGCTTGCCCCCGGCCATGGGCAGCCCATCGCCATGGAGGTTGTCCCCAGGCTCCGGGCCGCGGCCGCCAAGGAGAAGGCGCAACGGATGGCACGTCGACGGCGGATCGCAGGAGCGCCCGAAGCAGCGTAGCTGTACTGCCGGGGCCGGGTAATGAAGCGGCTGATGGGTGGGATGGGCCTCAGCGCGGGGTTCACCCTTGCGATGACAGCGCGAGTGGCGTGGCCAGGAGTTCGGCCCAGAGTGGATCGTCGGGTGACAGGTCGCTCGGATCTATGGATGTGCCGTCGTCGTCGGGTTCCCACTGCGGAAGGTTTTCGAGGCTCGCCGCCAGGCACTGGCATTCACGGGGCGCGGCCCATTGAAGTGGCGGTGGCCAGGTTCCTGGTGGCCAGTGGGTTGGTTCTGAATCCTGCTGGTCGGGTTTGTAGAAGCGCCCGGTGGGTGAGGTCCAGCCCGGTGGGTCCTTGCTCGTGGCGGGGCCGGGGGCCCATTGGCTGTGATGTTTGAGCCGATGATGCTTACGGCAGAGCTGGGCCAGGTTGCTGACGTTGGTGGTGCCGCCGTGTTCCCACGCTTGGAGGTGGTCTGTTTCGTTGTCGGGGGTCTTGTTGGTGCAGCCGGGGAACGTGCACTGGGCATCGCGCAGCCTGATCCAGCGTTTGATGGACCCGGTAAGCCGGTAGTTCTTCCTGCCGATCTCCAGGGGTGCCCCGTCCCGCGGGTCGACGAGGACCCGGTAGAACGACTCCGCCCCACCGGCGACGAGTTTCCGTGCCATGGACGCCGGAATCGGGCCGAAACCATCCAGCACTGCTGGTTCGTCGGTAAGGCCGAGAAGGGCGAACACAGGCACGGTGACCAGGACGTCGGCCCGCGGCGCAGGGACCTTCCCGATCCCGGTGACACCCTGCGTGCCCGGGGCGGTGCCGGTGGACCCCTCACCCGACGCTTGGACGGCACCGAGCAACAGGGATGCGGCGATGTCGGGGCGGAGCTGGCTAAGCGTGCGGGGCTCGTCTGGTCCCTGGAGGCCGCGGGCGGTCGCGGTGGTCCGGTTCCAGATGGCGCACGCGGTGTCCCCGGGAAGGTAGAGGGAGACCCAGGCCATGCCATCCCGGTCGGGGGTGTATTCCATCCGACGATCCGCCACCCCTTTCGCATGGCGCTTCTCGATCGATTCCGGATGATGGCGCTCCCGCCACCCACGGACCTTGGCCCGGAACCGGGACGGGACCAGCTCACCGGGCGCGGCACCCCGGGCCGGATCGGGTGCGTCGGGGTCGAAGAAATGCGCCACCAAAGCCGCAGCCCCGACAGCGTCAAGGCCTTCGGTTTCGTCCGCGACGACGCGGGCGTGCTGCCAGGACATGGTCCCGGCGGACAGGGCCTGGAACACCAGCGGCAGGGAACAAATCCGGCGGGACTGCTCCACCAACGCCCCGGCAGCGGCGGAGCTGATGGTGAGGACCCCGGCGATCTCCTCCACCACCGACATCTGCCCGTACGTGCGGTCCTGGACCGAGGCGTCCGGCGGGGTCATCGCCTTCTGGAACCCGACGGCGTCGGCGACGTCCCGTGCCTTCACCCCCGCAAGCTGCGCCTCCAAGCGGGACGCAACCTCCAGCCGCTCCAACCGGATCTCATACCGCCGCTGCAGCACATCCACACCGGCACCAACACCAGTACCAACACCGAAACCAACATCTAAACCGGCTGCCAGGGAAGCGTCCTCCCGCTCCAGCGCATCCAGGGCAGCAACAGAGGCACGAACACCCTCCAACACCACCCCAACACCGCCGCTGAATTCCATATGGACATCATCCAACGACCCACTGACATTTAACGTGGATCCCCAATTCCCTCCTGGCGGCGTTACTTCACACTTCCAAAGGGAACCTCTACAGTGAAAGTACTAAGCATGCTGTCTATTTGGGAGGGTGAACCTAATGCGAAGAGTATCTGCGCTTGGAGTTGTGGCTGCGGCAATGCTGGCGTTGGCCGGCTGTTCGGGAGGGGGCAGTGGAACTGCCAGTCCTTCCAGTTCGTCGACGGCGTCAGCTTCCGCCAGCCAGACTGCCGAAGCCAAAGTGTATTCGGAGTATGAGCTCCGGAACCTGATTTCGGGCATGAAGGACGACGACGGCAATGAGCTCAAGCTGTACTCCAAGGACCAGGTTGCCCAGGGCAGCAACATCGCCAACCTGCTGATGAGCGCCGCAACCGTCGATCCCAAGGACTGCAAGGACATCGCCACCGCCGGCCTGCTGGACAAAGTTGAGAACGGTGATGTCGCCGTCGCACTTTCCGAAGGCCAGCAGCCGCGCAGCCTGTCTGCCCAGTCCGGAAGTGGCGGCCCCGACGCAGTAAAGACCCTCAGCGACATCAGCGGCAAGATGGACCAGTGCGCTAAATTCTCGGTCTCGGCGCTCGGGCAGAAATACGACGTTTCAAGCCAGGAACTCAAGGCCGACACTGACGCTGAAAAGACCTTTGCAACCGTCAGCACCCGGAGCGGCGACAATCAGCAGAAGCTGATGCAGGTTTCCGCTGCGAAGGGGCGCCTGCTGGTGGTGGCTACCAAGAGCGGCACCGACCTTGGTGACACGGACCAGAAGGAACTCGAGGGCCTCATCAACGACGTGCTGAAGAAGGCCGAGGGCGGCAGCGCAACGTCAAGCCCGTCCTCCACCAGTTCGTCCGGCTCAATGGGCACGTCCTCGCCCAGCAGCTCGTCGGCGTCCACTGCTTCGTCCACCTCTTCGGCGACGATGTCCTCGGGCAGCGGCGCCTCGTCGTCGGCCTCTCCCACCGCCTCCCGGTAGCGGCGGCCAAGTCCCCGCACCCGTTCCAGCCCCCCTCACCCTGCTGGCTGGGTGGGGCTGGAAACCAGGCCCTAGATGATCCCGGTAGGGATGAGCAGCGCCCATGCCAGCGCCGGGGCCACCAGCACCACGCCGCCCGCGTAGAACATGAGCTGGCGGTAGACCCGCTGCCGGTCGTCGTCCCGCGCGTTTGCCACCACCAGCGCACCATCGGTGGAAAAGGGGGAGACGTCGACGACGGTGGCCGCGATGGCCAGCGCGGCCACGGTTCCGGAGGCGCTGAGCGAGCTCGTGGCCAGGAGGGGGCCGGCCAGCGGGATGAACGCTGTGAGTAATGCCGTGGAGGACGCGAAGGCAGAGCCCACGCCGATTACGTAGCAAAGGACCAGCGCGACCAGCAGCGGGGCGCCCAGGGCCAGGGCCTGCTGGGCCAAGGTGTCGATGACCCCCACATGCTCCAACAGGGAGACATAGGTGATCATGCCTGCCACCAGCAGGACGGTGGACCAGGAGATGCCGCCGATGAAAGTCTTGTGTTCCTGGATGTTGATGAACGCCAGCAGCAGCCCGGCTGAGAGGGCCACGAAGCCGATGGGGAGGTGGAAACCGAGGGTGGCCACCAGCATCACGGCAATCAGGACCAAAGTTATGATCTGCTGGCCGTGGGGGCGTCCGACGGGCGGGGTGTCGGTGTCCACATGCTGCCTGGGGGCACCGTCACGCAGTTTGCCGAACAGGGCGAACAGGACAATGGTGAGCACCGAGAGGACCAGGTTAAGGGCGAAGCTGGCGCTGAAGAGGCTGCCCTGGGAGATGGGAAAACCGTTCTTCAGCGAGATGTCATGCACCAGGACTCCGGCCACGGACAGCGGGGAGAAGCCGCCCGCGTGGGCGCCGTTGATAATGAACGCGCCCATCATGACGGGGTGGATGCGCGACTCGTAGGCAAAACCGATAGCCGCGGGAGCCAGCAAAGCGATGGCGGCGGGTGAGAAGGTGCCCAGGGAAGTCAGGGCGGCGGCCATCAGGAAGAACACCCACGGCAGCAGCATGGTCTTTCCGCGAACCATCCGGACGCAGCCCTGCACGATGATGCCGATGGTGCCGTTCCGCTGCGCCATGCTGAAGAAGTAAGTGACCCCAATGATGGTCAGGACAATGCTGGCCGGAAATTCGGCCAGGATCTCCTTGTCCGACAAGCCCAGCAGGAAATAGCCGACGCCGAACGAGGCCACCAGCCCCATCACCCCGATGTTCAGTGGCCACCTGGTGGCGACGACGAACATCACCACGAGGATCACCAGGGGGATGATCTGGATATAAGTCATGTCAGGCTCCGGGTCTGTGGCTCCACAGCAGGATACGACGCCGGGAGGCAGCTCGCCGGGCGCGCCTCCAATGAATCCCGTGGTGGCGCGCCATTTAACCTCGCGCGGGAACGGCCAGGGAGGTGACCAGACCGTAGGCTGGAGGACGGGCCGGGTTCCCCCCGGCCAAACAGGAAGTTCCCAAGGTGAAAGGCAGGACCATGACCGTTTCCAGCGACGATCCCCAGAACACCGCAGACCTTCGGGGCCCGGGCGACCCGGACGAAGCCAAGGGAGAAGCCACCAGGGCTCCGCAGTCCGGCCAGCACCCCGAACAGCCGGGGGCAGCCAACATCCGCGAGGAACAGCAGGCCCACGCGCCCGGAACCGTGCCGGCGTCGTACGTCGGAGGCGAAGAAGCCGCCCGGGACCATAAACCGGAGGAGGCGCTGGAGGAACCGGGCACCTGGGACGACGAAGTCTGAGCATGGTCACCCGCGCCGATATTGACCAGGCGGAGCGGCGGACGGCCGGCCTTCTCCGCAGGACGCCCGTCGTGGCGGCGGACCGTGGCTTGGCCGACGGCCAGGTCTGGCTCAAGTGCGAATTCATGCAGCACACGGGCACGTTCAAGGCCCGCGGCGCCTTCAACCGGATTCTGGCCAGCCGGGAGCGCGGGGAACTGCGGGCAGACGTGGGCATCGTGGTTGCCTCCGGCGGGAATGCCGGACTGGCCAATGCGTATGCAGCGAAGCAGCTGGGCGTACCGGCCACCGTGTTCGTTCCGGAAGCCGCGCCGGCCGTCAAGGTCGCCAAGCTGAAGGCGATCGGCGCCACCGTGGTCCAGGGTGGTGCGGAATACGCGGCCGCCTACCAGGCCGCCGTGGTCCATGCCGAGGAAACCGGCGCGGTCTACTGCCACGCCTACGACCAGCCCGAAATCGTTGCCGGCGCCGGAACTGTCGGCTCTGAACTGCTGGACCAGGTGCCGGACGTGGACACCGTCCTGGTGGCAGTGGGAGGTGGCGGGCTGATGGCCGGGGTAGCCGCCGCCGTCGAAGGTTCCGCCAAAGTGGTTGCGGTGGAACCTGGGGCCGCGCCAACGCTGCACGCTGCCCTGGCTGCCGGGAAGCCGGTGGACGTCCCGGTATCGGGCATCGCTGCCGACTCCCTGGGCGCCCGGCGTGCCGGCGGGATTGCCTTCTCAGTGGCGGTCCGCTGCGGCGTCGAAAGTGTCCTGGTCACGGACTCGGACATCGTCGCAGCCCGCTCCGCATTGTGGAACGACTACCGGATCGTGGTGGAACACGGCGCCGCAGCCGCCTACGCCGCATTGACCACCGGAGCCTACGTGCCGGCCCGCGATGAACGGGTGGCGGTCATCCTGTGCGGCGCAAACACGGACCCGGCTACGCTCTAGCCCAGCCCAGGCGACCAACGCGGCGCCCGGGCCGGGTCAGCAGGCTACTGGGCGCCGCCCTGGCCGCAGAACTTGCTGTAGGTGGTGCCGGCTTCCTGGTAGCCCGACTGGAGATCGGCCAGCTTGTCCTTGTCCGGGTTCTCCTTGGCCTGTTCATCCGTGTACGCCAGGATCTGGCCCAGTGCAGGCTTGAGGTCGTCCGAGGCAACCGCGTGGATGGGGCGGATCTGGTTGGCGAGGTTGTTCATGCCCGTCTTGCCGGCGTTGTTGGCGGGGTTCGACACAACGGCCTGGATCCGCTCGCAGGTCTCAGCGGTGGTCAGTTGGTGTGTGGCGGTGCAGGCCGTAGCGGAAGCAATGAGGCCGGCGGCAAACAGGGCTGTGGCGAATTTCTTCATGGGTCCCTCGGTAGTGGTCAGAGGGTTCGATTGTAAGCAGATTGGGTAGCCCGGCGCCTTCGCATGCCCAATTCGCGCGCCTACAATGGCTGTACCAATCGTGCGGAGCTTCCGCAGATGGGGCCCCGCGCGCATCATTCCAGAATAAGGAAACCAGCATGCGCCAGACACTGCGCCGCCACGCGGCCGTGGGCCTTGCCGCCCTGTTTTCGCTGTTTCTCCCCACAGCCCTTCCGGCTTCAGCAGCGCCGCCAGCAGGGGAAATCGTGCTCGACGGCGCCACCTCCGCAGAAGGCATCGCGGCAGGGGAGGGCCAGACTTTCTACGCCGGGGAGTTGACCACCGGAGACATCTTCCGCGGTGACCTCCGCAAGGGTACTGCCACCCGATTCATCCATGCCCCTGCGGGGCGTGCCGCCGTGGGCCTGAAGGCTGATACTTGCCACGACCTGCTGTTTGTGGCGGGCGGCGGCACCGGCAAGGCATTCGTCTACAACACCCGGAGCGGCAAGCCCGTTGCCGATTTCGACCTGGCAGAGGGATTCATCAACGACGTCACACTGACCGCGGACGGCGCCTGGTTCACCAACTCTGCCGCGGCCGAACTCTACTTCCTGCCGGTGGGGGAGCACGGGGAGCTGGGCAAGGTGAAGACCCTGAAACTGAGCGGGCCGGCAGCGGACCTTCAACCCGGATTCAACCTGAACGGCATTGCGTCCACTGAGGATGGCCAGACCCTCATTGTGGCGCACACCAGCAATGGGGCGTTGTATACCGTCAATCCGAAAAACGGCAGGAGCGCCGTCATTAAAGGTGCCGATGTTCCGTTCGTGGACGGCATCCTGGTGGAGGGCGATAACGTCTGGGCCGTCCAGAACCAGCTGAACCAGATCAAGCGCTTGGATCTTTCCAGCGATTTGTCCTCCGCCGATGAGAGGAACACGATCAAGTCCGGGGCGTTCGACATTCCGACGACTGTGGCCAAGTTCGACGATACCGTGGCCGCTGTGAACGCCCAGTTCAACCGGCCGGCCAGCCCGTTCGAAGTGGTGCTGGTTCCTGCCTGGAAGTAGGCCGGAAGCAGCACAGGAACAAGGGACTGGCTGGCAGTTGCAACTGCCGGCCAGTCCCGTATCGATAACCTTCGGATTGACGGGTCAGATGGTCCGCGTAGCCTTTTCCAGGTTGTCCTTCAGCTCAACGGCGTTCTGCCGCTTCACGTACGCAGGACGGTCGCGTTCCACGCGCCAGCTTTCGGAGAGCGGGCCCACATTTACAGTGTCGAATCCGAATTCGTCGTACAGGCGCGTCACCAGTTCGGCAGCTTCCGGGTAGTCGCTCGCGGTGGCCAGGGCGCGCCGGTTTTCGCTGCCGGCGGGTGAGCCATCAGTGGTGATGTCCTTGGCCATGATGTGGTTGAAACCTTTGGCCACCTTCGACTGTGGGAGGTGCTCCTGCAGCATCCCGGACGTGGTGGCTTCGCCGTTGTCCAGGGCGGGGATCCTGCCGTCCCGCTCCCAGTAGTAGTTGTTCGTGTCGATCACGATCTTGCCGGCCAGCGGTTCCACCGGGACGTCCTTGTAATTCTTCAGCGGCACCGTGACCACGGCGAAGTCGCCCGCGGCGGCGGCTTCAGCCGGCGTTGCCGCCTTGGCTCTGGGGCCGAGCTCAGCCACGAGGTCCTGGAGGGTTTCCGGCCCGCGGGAGTTGCTGATGACTACGTCGTAGCCCTGCTCCACGGCCTTCCGTGCCACCTGGCTTCCAATATGTCCTGCACCGATGATTCCGATTGTTGTCATAGTGGCGCCAACACCGGTCCCCGGGCAGATATTTCAGCCGGCTTTTGGGAAATAAAGGGGCCGGTGCCTGCTTTCCGGTGCCTAGTTGCCCGTGTAGCGCCCGGGCCGGTGGTTGAGGGCGAGGACGAGGTTGAGCAGGGTGGCGCCGGCAGCGGACAGCAGCACCACCAATGGTGCAACGAGGACCAGCGAAGCCAGGACGATGGCCACATCCAGGACCATCTGCACGTATCCTGCACGCCAGTTCAACTTGTCCTGCAGGAGCAGCGCCAGGATGCTGAAACCGCCCAGGCTTGACTGGTGCCGGAAGAGGATCAGGAGGCCGACTCCGGCCAGCAGGTTTCCGCCCAGCACCCCATACACCGCGTCGAGGTCCAGGGACCCAAAGGCGGCGGGGTGCACGCTGGCCATCAGGGACACCAGCGTGATCGCGGCCCCCGTGCGGAGCGCGAAGTTCCAGCCTTTCTTCCAGACGGCCAGCGCGAAGAACGGCAGGTTCACGGCAAAGAAGATCACACCAAACGGAAGTGCAACCGAGTAGCTGACCAGCAGGGCCAAGCCCGCGGTTCCGCCGGTGACGGCCCCGCTCGACTTGAGGAGGAACAGCCCCAGCGATGCGGCGAAGGTGCCCGTCAGGATGCCCAGGACGTCCTCAACCATCGAATGGCGGACGGCCGACGGCGGAACGGAACCTCCCGCCGTCGGCTCTTCAGGGTGCGTGGCCGGGGCAGCGGTGGTTGCGTCAGCGCGTGTTTCCGTGGAGGTGCTCACTGGGCCGCAAACTTTCCGCGGTCCGCCAGGACGGCAAGCACACGGTCATTGGTTGGCTTGTCTGCCAGTGTGATCCGGACGCCGTCGGCAGCGTAGCCGCGGGCCAGGATGTCTGCCTGGGCCAAGGCGTCGAGGAGTTGCCCGCGCAGCCCGTCGGAAGCGCGCAGCCAGTAGAAGTTGGCCTGGCTGTCCGGGACGTCCCAGCCGTGGCCGCGAAGGGCTCCGATCATGCGGGTCCGTTCCTGGGCCACCGCCTCGGTGCGCTCAAGAACCTCGTCCTCCGCAGCGAGCGACGCCACCGCGGCGGCCTGGGCCATCCTGTTGACGCCAAAGGGGACGGCCGTGCGCCGAAGGCCTTCGGCGATTTCCGGCCGGGCGATGGCGTAGCCGATCCGTAGGCCTGCCAGCCCGTATGCCTTGGAGAAGGTGCGCAGGATGCACAGGTTGGGGTAGCGGCGGTAAAAGTCCAGGGAGTCGATGCCGTTGCCGCGCTGGAACTCGATGTAGGCCTCGTCCAGGACCACCAGCACACGTGGCGGAACGGCCTGGAGGAATGCCTCCAGTGCCTCCGGGCTGATGGACACGCCGGTAGGGTTGTTTGGCGAGCACAGGATGACCAGCCGGGTGCGCTCAGTGATGGCGTCAGCCATGGCGGGAAGGTCGTGGTGTTCGTCCGCCAGCAGCGGGACGGGGACCGATACGGCGCCGGCCACCGCCACCAGGATGGGATAGGCCTCGAACGAGCGCCAGGCGAACACCACCTCGTCGCCGTGTCCGCAGACGGCCGAGATGACCTGCTGCAGCACCCCGGAGCTTCCCGGTCCGGCGGCAACCTCGTCAGCATTGACGCCGAAGTGCGCGGCGATCGCTTCCCGTGCCTCCACTGCGCCCATGCTGGGGTACCGGTGGATCCTGCCGGCCTCCGCAGCAATCGCGTCGACGACGGAGGGCAGGGGGGTGAAGTGGCTTTCGTTCGAGGCCAGGGCGGCGGTCAGGGCCGACTGGGCGCTCCTGCCTGCCACGTAGGCGGGCAGCTGGGCGACGGCGGCGCGGACCGTCGGTGCCGTGGCTTCGGGAAGGGTGCTGGTCATGGACAGCATGATCAGCGATTTCAGGACGTCTGCGCAACAGGGCAGGATCCCACAGGACAGATCCTGTGGTTGGAGGTCAGCCAGATGGCAAAATGCTCAATATGCACCTTATTGATGCCCTGGACGCAGAGATCCTCCTCACACTCGACCGGGACCCGCAGGCTACCGTCCTGTCCCTCTCCCGGACGCTGGGCGTGGCCCGCAATACCGTGCACGCCCGGCTCCGACGGTTGGTCAACGACGGCAGCCTGGCGCCCTTCAGCCAGCGGGTCCGGACCGAGGCCCTTGGCCTGCCGCTCATCGCCTTTATCTCGATCTCCATCAGCCAGTCCTCCAGCGACCTTGCGGTGGCGGCGCTGCAGACCATCCCCGAGATCATCGAAATGCACGCCACCACCGGGGATGCGGACCTGCTCGCAAAGGTGGCCGCAAGGGACCCCGCCGACCTGCACAGGATCACCAACGCGATGCTGGCGATTGACGGCGTCGTCCGTACCAGTACGGCCATGTCCCTGGTGGAAGTCATGCCCACCCGCACCGTGCCGCTGCTCCAAGCGGCAGCCCAAAAGTAGTAGACCTACCCGAAGGCGCGGAAGCGCCGCCCGCCCTGGGAGGAAGGCGGGCGGCGCTGGTTCTTGGGTGGGGCCGGGTCAGTGGCCGCCGAGGTTGCCACCCACAGGCGGGAGGCCCCCGTCGGCGTTGCGGTCGTCCCCGCGCCGTTCGCCGGCGCTCAGGTTCTCGCCGGCAGCCGTCTCGTCGGACTCGCCAGTGGTGTCCACCAGGCCATTGGTCTGGTCAAAGGCGTGCCCGATCCTGTCATCACCCAGATCGGCGACGGAACCGGAGGAGCCGGCCCCCGACGTCGTGCCTGCCGTTGTGGTGTCCGTTGTCCCCGTGCCCGGGTAGGCGCTGCCGGTGGTGGCGCCGGTGGTGAGCGGCTCTGCGGGAACCACCGGTTCTGCCGGGACCGCGGGCGTGGTCTGCGTGACCGTGACGTCGCGCGTTTCGGCGTCGTCCTTGTTGCTGCCGGCAGCCATCGCCGCTGCTGCGCCTGCTGCCGCTGCGATGCCTACGCCGGCCGCAACCTTGCCCGAGATTCCTGCCTTGCCGGAATCGCCGCGGGAAGCGCCTGCGTGTTCAACACCGGGCGTGCCCACAGTGGTTCCGGCGTTGACGGAACCGCGCCACGCGCCGCTGGCATAGCCTTCGTCTTCGATGAATGCCTTGAACTTCTGCAGGTCGGATTCGGCCTGGCGGTCAACGACGTTGAGTTTGTCGCCCACCTTCTCGACGATGCCTTCGGGCTCGTATTCGAGGGTCAGCCGGAGCGAGGTCTGGCCGCCTCCGACATCCTCGAAGTCCACGGCACCGGCGTTCGTTGCGCCTTCGGTGGCGGCCCAGGCCACACGCCGATCCGGGATCTGCTCCAGGATTTTGGCTTCCCATTGCCTGCGGACGCCGCCGATCTCGGCCACCCATTCCAGCCGGTCGTCACTGAGCTGGGTCACGCTCTTGACGCCGCCCATGAAGTGCGGGAATTCCTCGAACTGGGTCCACTGGTTATAAGCGGTGCTCACCGGTACGTTCACCAGAATGCGTTTTTCCACCTTCGTGCTCATAACGTCTCCTTCGCTTTGCTACCGGAAACCAATGACTCGGGAAGAATCATCAGCATGCTTAGTAACATACCTTTTGATCGCGGATGTTTCCAGAGTCCAACGTGGGCGTGAGGGGAAACGGACGACGACGGCACCCGCCAGGTGCCGCCGTCGAGGTTTTGTGCAACGCATGAGTGTCAGTCCAGGTGCCGGCCCGCCAGCGCCAGGTTCTGGATGACGGCGAGACCGAACTGCGCCGCGTCATTAGTCGAGACCGTGGGCGCTTCATCAACCGGCAGCAGGACGAAGGGCGGCTCCATTTTCCGCAGCGAGAACGCCGCCCCGTGGTTCAGGTGCTCGCCGCCCCCGGCAAAGTGTTCCCACGCCTGGGCCGCCAGCCCGGCATCCTGCAGCCGTGCGGCAGCGTAGGCGGTAAGGCGGCTGTGCGCCTGGGTGAGGTAGATGCCCTCCAGCGCCTGGCCCACGGCCTCCACCTGCTCCTCCTTGCTGGCAAGGAACAGCCGGCAGTACTGCAGCCAGGCGCGTTCAAACGCCGGATCATCCACCAGGTCCACCAGCTCACTGCAGATCTCCACCAGCCCGAACACCGCGCTGAGGTGTGACACCGAAATCTGCTCCCGGCCTGTGTCGAACCTGCCCCTGTCCAGGTCGTACAGCGCTTCGCCGGTGAGGAACCCGTACTTGAGCGCGCCGATGTCCGCCATGGTGCCCAGGAGCCGGTCCCGTGAGCGCGGGTTGCCGGTGCGTTCCCAGTCCGTGAGCCATGTTGCAGCAAGCGAGCCCCAGTCAGTCCCGAGGCCCACGCCCAACGCGCCCCTGTTGGGCCGGTAGGTTGCGGCGTCGGGGCGGACTTTCCGGACCGGGTCGAGGCCCAGGAAGTTCTGGTCGCTGTCCACCAGTTCAGACAGCAGGTCGCCGGTGCGCTCGTCAGCCGTCAGGTAGTAGTAGAAGCGGCGATAGGCCGGCGTGCTGATGCGCAGCTGCTTGGCGCTGCAGCCCCAGTGCTGGACGTTGTGCCGGGAACCCAGGCCTTTCCACGGGCCAAGGTGGTAGACATCCACCTCGCCGGTGTGCCGGGTCATGGCCTCGGCGAAGCGGAAGATGTCCGCCCGGCCGGAGCGCAGGTAGGAGTACCAGAGCCAGAGGTCCGGCGAGAGCTCGGAGTTGTCCCAGGCGTAGCCGCCCACGTCGTACCGCCACACGTGCCGGTCGAGGTCGTAGGTGTGCATGAGGTCGCCGTAGTTCCAGAACCCGTACCAGCGGCGCTGCTCCACCTGCCCGGCGTAGAAATCGAACAGGAAGTCCAGGCGGTCCTCGAGGCGGGCGCGGGCCGGGGTGCTCCGGTCCACCGGGGACCAGTCGCCGAAGATTCCGGCAGAATGCAGGTATTCCGGGGTGGCCTGCAGCAGGGCCGGGGTAGAGGCGGCTGCCGCGTCCGCGGCCAGGCTCTCCGTTGACGGCGTGGCCCCGTAGGCGAACAGCGTCAATTCATGGGTGCGGGCGATGCCGGTGGGATTTCCGAAGCCAGGCTCGTAGTCCTCGTAGGTGATTTCGAGGCCCTCGAGTTGCTCCCCAAACGTCTCCTGGCCCATGCCGTCGTGGTAGAACCGCAGGTCCATGGGCTGGGCCTCTGGGGAGAACAGCCAAGCCGTCAGGGAGGCTTCGCTGCCGGCCGCTCCCCGGATGTCCAGCTGGCCCGGGTGGGATTGCCAGAAGTCCTTGATCCCTACTCCCAGCCCGCCGCGGGTATCGCTGAGCGAGCAGAATCCGGCGGCGCGGGTGCCGCCGGAAATTCCCACCCAGCCATGGCCGGCTGCCGTGCGCTTGCGGAGCTCAAAGCCGTCGGCGCTGAGTTGGCTGAGCGTGTAGTCGCCCCAGGCGGGGATCAGGTGCAGCCGGCGGGAAACCTCAGGGTTCCACGTCTCCGCCGGGGGAGTGGTGCGTCCGGCAACCTGGGCGCCGCGTACGTCAGCGCCCGGGTCCCGGCGGAGCCCGGTCAGGCCGCGGACCGCCTCGGTGAGGAACCCGCCGTCGGCTCCCGCGATGCGGATGTGCCGGTTGTGCAGTTCGGCCTCCAGCGGCACGGTGAAGCGCACCCCGAGTCCGGCCAGGAAGTCCCGCCCGGCGTCGCCGTCCCAGATAAAGGAATGCACCATGCGCACGCTGCGGGCGTTGGCGTAGAAGTAGAAGCGCACCACGAAGGGCAGCCAGCTGCGCCCTTTGCCTCCGGCGCCGTCCTGGCGGTGCCGCCCTTCCAGCCGCACCACGGCGCGCACGGGTCCGCTTTGTTCAAGGACGACGGCGGTGACCTCGCCGGTGAAGGCGTCGCGGCTGGCAGTCCCGGCGCCTTCGGGCACGCCGTCCTGCAGGAAGCTGACCAGCCGGGCGTCCCGGGCAACAGGTTCACCATGGCGGGAGAGGCTGCGGAACAGGGACGGGCCGACGCGGTCGATCACCATCTGCAGTGCACCCGTGTCCACGGCGAGGGCGTCGGCACTTTCGGTGACCGTGACTGAGCTGCCGTCCGACGGCGGCTGGCCGGCCGCGCTGGCTGTGCCGGCGTCGGCCGTCACGTGGTAGGTGTCCGACGGCGATCCCGTCGCGGGAAGAGCGACGCCGGCCCACTTCAGCGATCCGTCAGGCCAGGTGGCCAGTGGCCACGCCTGGCTGGGCACGGGGGTGCCCGCAGCATCCGTCACCGCCAGCGCCTCTGTTCCCTGGACCGAGCCGCGGGGGAACGGCATGCCCCACGTGGTCCCGCCGCTGATTTCCGTGGGGGCTTGCCCGTCAATCCACCTGATAAGGACGTTGTCCGTCATGTCATCCAATTCCGTTGCGCATGCGCTGAAAACGCTTTCTGATACGTTTCAAATTAGTAGGTGCGATTTATCCCCGCAAGGGGCGGTCCACGGTTCGGGTGTCGCGGACGGGGGTGGTTTGGCTTGTCGGGGCATCCCCATCGCCGTTGAGCCTCAAGGACAACGTGCGCCCTCTGGCCGGGGCGTCCTGTATGTGCTGGACTGATGAAGCAGTGAACACCAGCCGCCGTTCCCGTCCGGTGCGGGGCCGGCACATTTCCAGCCACACTCAGCCAGCCGGCGTGGACCGGCTGTTGGAAAGGATCACTCATGGCGACATACAAGATCGGATATTTCGTGGGCAGCCTGGCGAGCGGCTCCATCAACCGGACCCTGGCAAAGGCCTTGATCAAACTGGCCCCCGAAGAACTCGAATTCACCGAGATCCCCATCAAAGACCTCCCGCTGTACAGCTACGACTACGATGCCGATTTCCCGCCCGAAGGCCGCGCCCTCAAGGAAGCCATCGAGGCTGCCGACGGCATCCTGTTCGTGTCTCCCGAATACAACCGGTCCATCCCCGGCGCGCTCAAGAACGCCATTGACTGGGGCTCGCGTCCTTGGGGGACCAACTCATTTGCCCGCAAGCCCACGGGCATCATCGGCGCCTCTCCCGGCAGCATCGGCACCGCTGTGATGCAGTCGTCCATGCGCAGCGTCCTGAGCTTCCTTGATGCGCCCCAGTTGAATTCCCCGGAGGCCTACATCAGCTACAAGCCTGATGTCTTTGGCGCCGACGGCGAGGTCAAGGATGAAGCGACCGCGAAGTTCCTGGGCCACTTCATGGACGAATATGCGGCATTCGTGGCAAGGGTCCTCGCTGCCAACGCGCCGGGCCATATTGGCGACCTGGAGCCGGACGCGGAAAAACTCTCCCGCTAGGTTCCTCTCCCTGGACATACGGAGGCCCGCCGTCCCAGCAACGGCGGGCCTCCGGGTCTATGGGCAGGCCGTCCCTCGCGCCTGCGGTTTGGAACCTTCGGGTCAGTCCAGCGGCAGCGTGACCGTCACGCTGGTGCCCCTCCCGGGTGAGGCGCTGATGTCTATGGCGCCACCGGCCTCCTGCACAGCCACGGCCATCAGCCGCAGGCCATAACCGTGGTGCCGCCCGCACGTGGCGAGGCTGCTGTCGAAGCCTGTGCCGTCGTCGGCCACCACCAGCCTGATGCCATGGTCAACGGCCGCCAGCTGAATGGTCAGCGTGTGCGCCGCGGAGTACTTGAAGGCGTTGCTGAGGGCTTCCCGGGCGGACTGGTACAGGAGGGATGCGGAGCCTGCCGGGATCTCAATGCCCCAGTGCGGAGTATCCCAGTGGACCACGGTTCCGCGCTGCCGCAGGGGTGCCGTCAGCCGGTCAATGCAGCCGGCGAGCCCCAGCGTGTGGAAGTCGAGGGGCTGCTGGTCGGTCAGCACGCCTCCCACGGTTGTGACGTCGGTGTCCAGTGCTGCTCTGCTTGCCATGACTTCCTGCTCCCCACAAGCTGGTTGCTCTCTTGGCTCCAGCGTGGACCTGCAACGTCTAGGGATGGCAAGGTTTGCCTCAAGATCGCATCAATTCTGCGCGGTGGGGGCGTCGGTCTCCGAAGGATGAAGCAGCGCGCCCAGGGACTGCGACCCAACCCCTGAAGATTCATTACCAATGACCGGATGAAGGACGTCCCATCTCCTGTACACTGAACCCAGACGAGAGGCCGCCGCCGGGCGCGGTCGAAGGAGATGACGTGACAGTAGCATCAGCAGCGGTTCCCCCCGCAAGATTCAGCGCGCAAATCCGCTCCCACGCCCTCCAGAACAGAATCATGGAGCTCATTCTTGAGCGCGGGCTGGACGTCGGGGACGCCCTCCCTACAGAGAGCGAGCTGTCCGGCGAACTCGGCGTGGGACGAAACACCGTCCGGGAGTCCCTCAAAGTCCTCCAGGCCCTTGGTGTCATTGAAATCCGCCATGGCTTTGGCATGTTCGTTGCCCCGAACAACTTCAGCGCCCTGGTGTCGGGACTGACATTCCGCGGCCGGCTGTCCCTTCGGCACAAGGGCGAAGAAGCCATGGAGCTGATCGATGTACGCCAGGCGCTCGAGTCCGGTCTGATCGGCTCCGCCATCGATTTGCTGACGGAAGAGCACCTGTCCGATCTCCGGCGGACGATGGAGGCCATGCAGGAGGCTGCCGCGAAGGGTGAGCCCTTGGCTGAGCATGATGCGGAATTCCACCGCAAGCTCTACGCGCCGCTGAACAACGAACTCCTCATTAACCTCATGGACGTGTTTTGGCAGGTATACCGGCAGATCCATGAAGCCCTGGGCCATGGGCCGGTCAACCTTGATGAGCAGGTCCGTATCCATTGGGATATCTACGAATCCGTTGCCAGCAGGGACAAAGCCCTCGCTGCCGAGCGGCTCCAGCGACACTTTGACGGTATCCGCCAAAAGCTCAAGGACGTGGCATCCGCCTAACGGCCACGTGAGGTGGCGTTTCGGCCACCACCACTATGTCCATGAAGGGCTGGCCCGTCCCGGCCCGGCCGCTGCATGCCCTGCTGCAGTCCAACCCCCAGAAAGAGGCCCCGCCTTGGAAATCTTCGTCGTCCCTGATGCCGCCGCCATTGGTGCTGTCGCTGCCGGGATCATTGCCGCTGTCGTCCGCAGCAAGCCGGACGCGGTCCTCGGTGTTGCCACAGGAGGCTCCCCGCTGCCTGTCTACGCAGCCCTCGCCGGCCACCGGCTCGATTTGTCGCGCGTGAGGGCCTTTGCCCTTGACGAATACGTGGGGCTGCCGGCCGGGCATCCGGAAAGCTACGGCGAGGTTGTCCGTCGTGAGGTCACCGAACGCCTGGGCCTGGACCCCGGGCACGTGCGGGTGCCTGCCGGCGGTGCGGAGGACCCTGAGCGCGCAGCTGTCGAGTACGACACTTCAATCCGTGCCGCCGGCGGCATCGACCTGCAGTTGCTGGGCATTGGCCACAACGGACATATCGCCTTCAACGAGCCGGGGTCAGCGCTCGACTCCCGTACCCGTGTCGAGACGTTGGCCGCCCGTACCCGGGAGGCCAACGCCCGCTACTTTGGTTCCCTGTCGGAGGTCCCTGAGCGGTGCATCACCCAGGGCCTGGGGACCATCATGGAAGCCAGGCACCTTCTCCTGGTGGTCCACGGGCAGGACAAGGCAGCGATCCTGGCCGAGGCACTGAGTGGTCCTGTATCCGCTGAGTGCCCGGCGTCAGTCCTGCAGCGCCATCCGCATGTCACCGTGGTGGCAGACGAATCAGCAGCCTCGCAGCTTGCGCCCGAAAAGGCCGGTGTTAGAGTGCGCGTGGCCGGCCCCGCCATCAGCGTCTGACGTTCCGCCTGCACTGTTTACGCTGTTCTGGGCCCCTGGTGTGCCGGGACATCCAGGTGGAGGTACCGGACCCGGCCACACAGCCGGCATGCGTTCTGGGCTGAACCGGTTTCCACTTGATTATTTCGGCTTATCCACCGAAACCGGCGTTAGAGTGTGCACCAGTAAACCTGTTTCCATCGTGTTTGCCGGTAATTCGAATCCCGTTGTCTAGGAAAGGTACCAAAGAGATGTCGCACGATCCGTACGCCGCCCTTCCCCAGCTTCCCGAGTTCTCCTTGACCAGCACCGACATCCGGGACGGGCAGCCGTTTCCCGTTGCCCAGGCTAGCGGGAAGATGGGAATCGACGGCGGAGAAGACAGGTCTCCACAACTGTCCTGGGAGGGCTTCCCGCCGGAGACAAAGAGTTTTGCCGTGACGGTTCTGGACCCGGACGCTCCCACTGGCAGTGGGTTTTGGCATTGGGCAGCCTTCAACCTGCCTGCGTCCACCACATCGCTTCCTTCGGGTGCCGCCGAGGACGGCCTGCCCAAGCCAGCGGTGCAACTGGCGAACGATGCCGGTTTCCGGGGATTTGTCGGCGCGGCTCCGCCTGCGGGGCACGGTCCCCACCACTACCACGTCGTGGTCCACGCAGTGGATGTGGACGAACTCGACATCCCTGCCGATGCAAGCCCCGCCTACCTGGGCTTCCAGCTTTTCAGCCATGCGATAGGACGGGCCAGGCTTACCGCCACATTCGAGGTGCCGTAAAACGCCGCATCAGTTTCCTCGAAGACTCACTGTGGCGCCAGGACTTTTCCGTGACGAATAACCAGCGCGGGATTGAAGCCGGCATCGACCACTACGACGTCGGCGCGCAGCCCGGTACGGAGACTGCCCACTTCATCTGAAAGTCCCAGGATCCGGGCAGGCACGGCGGTAGCGGACAGAACGGCCCCTGCCGCGTCCACGCCTGCGGCGATGGTCCGGCGTACTACGTCCAGCAGGGTTGCGGTTCCGCCGGCCAGGGAGCCGTTGCCGCGGAGCCGCGCCTCGCCGCTTGTGACCCGGACGGCTGCAGGTCCGAGGTCGTAGTCGCCGTCCGGCAACCCGGTGGCGGCCATGGAATCGGTCACCAGGACCACGTTGCCTGCGCCCACCAGGGCTAACACCATGCCGACAGTCTCCGGGTCCAGGTGCACCGCATCGGCCACCAACTCCACCGCCACCGTGCCGGCTGCGGCAAGGCGGAGGCACGCCGCGACCGGGCCGGGGCTCCGGTGGTGCAGCGGAGGCATGCCGTTGAACAGATGCGTGACCGTGGGCCGCGCGCCAGTGGTGCGTCCAGCCGCCATCAGCCCTGCTGCCAGGATGAGCGAGTCCGCCGTCGTTCGCGCATCTGCGTCCGTGTGCCCCAGCGACGGAACAACGCCGTGCGCCACGAGGGCCTGCACAAGGTCGGCTGCCCCAGCCAGTTCCGGCGCGTACGTCATGGTGCGCAAGTGCCCGCCGGCCGCCCCGACCAGCTCATCAAGCAACCCGAGGCTCGGCTCCAGCAGGAAGCGTGGGTCCTGGGCCCCACAACGGGCGTGCGACAGGAAAGGGCCTTCGGCGTGGATCCCGGCGACGATGCCCTCCTCGGCGAGGACGCGCAGCGTTGCCGCGCCCCGCAACAGGTCCTCCCGGGAAGCCGTGACCAGGCTTGCCAGCAGCGTGGTGGTGCCGCTCCGGTGGAGGAATTCTGCGGCAGCACGGGCGGCATCGAGTTCACCGCCGGGGAAGTCCCCGCCGGCCGCTCCGTGGCAGTGCAGATCGATCAGTCCCGGGAGGATCATGTTCCCGGAAGGCAGCGCACGTTCAGGCAACGATGGCAGCGACGCAGTGGCAAGTCCGGTCCGCGGACCCGCATAAGCGATCCGTCCATTTACAACCGCGACGGCGGCGTCCGGCACGGTGGTGCCATCCGTCAGGAGCGTTCCGGTGAGCAGCAGCCCGTCAGGAGCCGTCATGCCAGCGCGTCCACAAACCAGCCGGCAATGGTGGCGGGGTGGGTGATCGCCGTTCCCACCACCACGGCGAAAGCGCCGGCGTCCAAAGCCAGCCGGGCCTGGGCGGGGGAATGGATGCGGCCCTCGGCAATCAGGGGGACACCAAAGCCGGCCGCGGCGATCTCCTCCAGCAGGTCCAGGTCCGGGCCGGAGGTTTTGGGCCGCTCACCGGTGTACCCGGCCAGCGTCGTGCCCACCAGGTTGGCCCCGGCCTCGACGGCGGCAGCTGCGTCCTGGAACGAGCCGCAGTCGGCCATGACAAGGGCGTGGGACTCTGCATGGATGCCGGCTACCGTCTGCGCCAGGGTAAGGCCGTCCGGCCGGTCCCGGCGGGTTCCATCGATTGCCACTACATGGGCCCCGGAGTTGGCCACCGCCACAGCGTGCCGGAGCGTTGGGGTGATGAACACGCCGTCGTGCCCGTCCTTCCAGAGCCCGATGAGCGGCACCTCGACGGCGGAGCGGGTGTGTTGCACATCGGCGAGGCCTTGCACCCGGACTGCCGCTGCGCCGCCAACCACTGCTGAAGCGGCCACCTGCGCTGTGGTCCGGGGATCACGCATCGGCTCACCCGGATACGCCTGGCAGGACACGATGAGCCGTCCGCGCAGGGATTCGAGGGCTTCGGGGGTCAGGAGCATAACGGGTTCCTCTGGAAGTGTGGCGGTTGGGCGGGTACGTGTGAGGACGTTTCAGGCGGGCGGAAGGAGGACCAGCCGTGCCGCGCCCACCAGAGCGGCTGCGCTGCCGAGTGTAGCCGGAAGGACGGGGAGCCCGGCCAGGGCAGGCAGGAGTTCGGCGCGGAGGGCCCGTTCCATCGGCCGCCACCAGGGGGCGCCGGCGTCGGAAAGTCCGCCCGTGACAACTACCACCTCGGGGTCCAGGATGTTGGCCAGGCCGCCCATGGCCTGCCCGGCAGCTCCGGCGCCGATTCCTACGGCCCGGATGGCGGCGGCATCGCTTCGGCCGGCGAGGGCAAAGACGGCACGGGCGTCCGTGACAGGCTCCGTGCCGCCCAGCCGCAGGTACGCCTCGCGGATGGCGGGTCCCGAGGCAACGGCCTCGACGTGCCCGGCTCCGCCGCAGACGCACGGGATGGCGGTGCCCTCGTGGAACGCGTAGGGCGACGCGAAATGACCCACGTGTCCTCCCGCATGGCGCTGCCCCAACAGCGGGCGTCCGCCGAGCACGAAACTGCCGCCCACGCCCGTGCCGAAGGCCACCAGGAGTGAGCTTGCGGTTCCCGCCGCGGCTCCAGCCCACGCCTCGCCAAGTGCGTGGGCGTGGACATCGTTCACCGCCCGGACGGACGACGCCGGCAGGCCCAGCCGTGTGGCCAGGCCCGCGGTGAGTGCCGTCCCGGCCCAGCCGCGGATGGCATCGGTGGCGGACACCACCACGCCGCGCCCGGCATCGATGACCCCGGCGGAACCGACGCCTACGCGCTCAACGGTGATCCCGTCGTCGGCCGCCTTCTTGATCAGTCCGGCGGCAAGTTTGGCCGTAGCGTCGAGAATGGCCTCCCCGCCGTCGCGGCTCAGTGTGGGAACCGTGTCCGAAAACAGCACCTCCCCGTCGGCCGAAACCACTCCGGCAGCGGTCTTGGTACCCCCAAGGTCAACACCAACTGCATACATCATCGGGATGCCTAGACGAGGCCGTTGCGTTCGAGGATGACCTTGATCGCGGTGGTCTCTTCTTCGTTCAACGCCTGCATGGGTGCGCTCATGGTGTTGGTTTCAATGACGCCCATGATCTGCAGCGCCGTCTTGAAGGCACCCAACCCGGCCGCCCCTCCGGAGACTCGTCCGTTGGGGGTGTAGACGATCTCGAAGAGGTCCGCCAGGCGGTCCTGTTCGGCCGCGGCCTTTGCCCAGTCCCCGGCTTCGGCCGCATCCACCAGCTTGCGGTAGCCTGCTGGGTCGACGTTGCCCAGGCCGGGAACTACACCCTGGGCGCCGCCCAGGAGCGCACCGTCCACCACTACCTCGTGGCCGGTGAAGATGTCGAAGTTGTCGATGTCCCGGGCTGCGAGCAGGAGCTGGCGGAAGGCAACGTCGTCACCGGAAGAGTCTTTGACGCCCGCGATGACGCCCTCGCGGCCCAGCCGAACCAGAAGATCGGTGGGCAGCTTGTAGTGGGTGCGGACCGGCACGTCGTAGGCGAAAACCGGAACGTCGACGGCAGCGTGGATGCTGCGGAAGTGGGTCTCGGTCTCATCGGCGTTGCCAATTGCGTAGTACATGGAGGTGGCCACGATGGCGTCGGCCCCGAGGTCGATCACGCGCTTGGCCTCGTCGATGACCCGGTTGGTGGTCTGCTCGTTGGCGCCCACGATCAGCGGAACTGCCTTGGCGCCGGCTGCGGCGTTGGCTTCGGCGATGGTGCTGACAACCAGGTCGCGCTCGGCGTTGGTCATGTAGGGCACCTCGGCGGAGGAACCGAGGACGAACAGCCCTGACACGCCGCCGTCGAGCAGGTGGTTGGTGAGGTTGTGCAGGGACGCGGTGTCGATGCTGCCGTCTGCGTGGCGGGGGGTGACGACGGGCGGGATGACGCCGGAGAACTGGGAAGACACGGGAAAACTCCGATAACTGGGTTGGTAGAAGAGAAGGATGGGTGGTCTAGGTGTGCAGCAGGCTGGGGGCTGCGCCGAGGAGCTTGCGGGTGTAGTCGTTGGTGGGGTTGTCGAACACTTGGGCTGCGGGTCCTTCCTCCACGATTTCGCCGAAGTACATGACGCAGATCCGGTCGGAAACGTAGCGGACGGTCTGGATGTCGTGGGAGATAAACACCATCCCCAGGTCCAGCTGGGTCTTCAGGTCGGAGAGGAGGTTCAGGACTTGCGCGCGGACGGAGACGTCCAGGGCCGATGTCGGCTCGTCCGCGACGATAATGTCCGGATCCAGTGCCAGGGCCCTGGCGATCGCCACGCGCTGCCGCTGCCCACCGGACACCTGCGACGGCGTCACTTCCGCCGCTGAGGCGGGCAGGCCTACCAGCGCGAGGAGTTCCCGGACCTTGGCAGCCCGGCTGGCGGCGTTGCCGATGCCGTGCACCTGCAGCGGATCGGTGAGGATGTCCTGGATGGTCATTCGCGGGTTCAGCGCGGTGGCCGGGTCCTGGAACACCACGGACACGGAGCGGCCGAACTCCTTCCGCATGGCGGCGTTCCGCTTGATGGCGGGCTTGCCGTGGAACAGGACCTGCCCTGACGTGGGGGCCTGGAGGCCCACCAGTACCGACGCGAGGGTGGACTTGCCGCAGCCGGATTCACCCACGATGCCCACGGTTTCCCCACGGCTGATGGTGAAATCCACACCGTTGACGGCCTTGACGGTCCCGGGACGGAACAGCCCGCCTGTGCGGGTGCGATGGTGGACTTTGACGTCCCTGAGTTCGATGACCGGCGAACCGGTGGATGCGCTCACTTGGCGTCCTCCTTCAGGTGGCTGGCCCAGAAGTGGTCCGAGTCGCCGCCGTTTGCCGAAGCCACGGCGGTGAGGACCAGCTGCTGGTTGGGGTCGGCGTCGCTGCGCAGGGAGCGGGGCGCGAATCGGTCCCCGGGGGCGAAGTCCGTCGGCGACGGCACTGTGCCCGAGATCTGGTGCAGGCGGGCGGCGTCTGCCTCGATGGACAACACTGCGCCCAGCAGGCCACGGGTGTATTCGTGCTTCGGGTTCCGCAGCAGCTCGGAGGCCTGGGCGGATTCCACTACCTGGCCGGCGTACATGACCGTGATGCGGTGCGCCAGGGAGGCCACCAGTGCGAGGTCGTGGCTGACGAACACCATGGCGAATCCCAGCTGCTCGCGCAGTTCGTTGAGCAGGTCCACCACCTGCTTCTGGACGGTGACGTCCAGGGCAGTGGTGGGCTCATCCGCCACCACGATCTTGGGTGAACGGGACAAGGCCATGGCGATCAGCACGCGCTGCCGCTGCCCGCCGGACAACTCGTGGGGGTAGCTGGCCAGGGTGCGGACGGGATCGAGTTTCACCATTTCCAGCAGCTCGGCCGGGGTCTTCCGGCCGCCGCGGCGGGTCAGCTGCAGCATCTGGTCCTTGATCTTCATGGACGGGTTCAGCGAGCTGAGCGCGTCCTGGTAGACCATGGCGATCTGCTCGCCGCGCAGGCCCTGGTAGGCCTTGGCGTTGCTGTGGCTTGCGTCCGGGTCCAGCAGTTCCTTGCCGTCGAAACGGATGGAACCGGTGATCCGTGCCGTCTTCGGCAGCAGCCCCATGACGGCCAGCGACGTGATGGACTTCCCGCAACCGGATTCGCCCACCAGGCCCATGGTTTCGCCTTCGCGGACAGTGAAGGAGACGTCGTCCACGATGGCGGTCTCGCCAAACCGGCCGGGGAACCGGATGGAGAGGTTCTTGACCTCGAGGACGGTCCGGGCGTCCGCGGAGACCTGGGGGAGCCGGTCCGTGCGGGTGGCCTCGACGGCGGCGAGCAGTTCCAGCTCACGGTCCAGCAGGGCGTGCGGGTTGGCCGCCGCCACGCGGCGGTCGGTCAGGAGGGCGGAATGGGCCAGCTCGCGCTCGCCCGCATTCGCAGCTGTTGCCTCGCGGACGCCGTCGAGTTCGTGCTGTTCCACGACCGACGGCTGGGCGACTGAGGTAGCCACTTCCGTGTCCACCGCGGAGCCGGTGACGGCGGCGCCGGCCACCGAAGCGGCAGCACCGTCGTCGTCCTTCACCGCCGGCGCGCGCCGCAGCCGGGGGTTGACCATGGCGTCAGTGAGTCCCTCAGCGAGGATGTTCAGCGCCAGGACGGTGAGGAGGATGGTGAGGCCGGCGAAGGTGGTGGCCCACCAGCCGCCGGACAGCACGAGGTTGCGGCCATAGGAGATCACGTTGCCCCAGGACGGGGCGGGATCCTGGACGCCGGCGCCCAGGAAGGACAAAGAGGCCTCGAGGATGATGGCGTCCGCCACCATCACCGTGGCGAACACCAGGACGGGGGCCGCGGTGTTGCGCACGATGTGCTTGACCAGGATGTAGAACCGGCCGGCGCCGATGACCCGTTCGGCACGGACATAGTCCTCGCCGTACTGGGACAGCACGTTGGCGCGGACCACCCGGGCGAGCTGCGGGGTGTAGATGATGGCGATGGCAATGATGATGGTGGGCACCGAGTTGCCGAAGGCCGCCAGCAGCACCGCGGCCAGGGCGATGCCGGGGAAGGCCATCAGGATGTCCATCAGGCGCATGAGAAGTTCGTTGACGGCCTTGCTGGAGGTGGCCGCCAGTGACCCCAGGAGGGCACCCGCCAGGACTGCCAGGCCTACGGCGCCGAGGCCGATCATGAGCGATGACTGCGATCCGAAGAGCAGGCGGGAGAAGATGTCGCGGCCCAGCCGGTCGGTGCCAAAGAAGTGCTCGGCGCCCGGGGGAGTGGCGGGCATGAAGGTTTCCAGCGGATCGTGCGGTGCCAGGACCGGGGCGAAGACGGCGGCGAGGGCGATCACCACCAGGAAGGCGAGGGCCAGCCGGGAGCCCCAGGGCAGGGCCTTGAGGCGGAGGCCGGGGGCGCTCAGACGTTCAGCGAGTTTGCTGCGCATGGGTCACACGGTCCTGATTCGGGGGTTGATGAGCAGGTAGAGCAGGTCCACGGCGATATTCACCAGGACGAAGGTGACGGAGATGGTCAGGACCACGCCCTGCACCAGGTTTACGTCCAGGTTGGTGATGCCGTTGAGGATCAGCTGTCCCATGCCGGGCAAGGCGAAGATCATTTCAATCACGACGGCGCCGCCCAGCAGGTAGCCGATCCGCAGTCCCAGCACGGTCACCGGAGTGACCAGGGCGTTGCGGAGCACGTTCTTGGAGACCACCTCGCGGTACGGCACACCGTTGCCGATGGCCGTGCGGACGTAGTCCCGGTCCAGCTCTTCCACCATGGAGGTGCGGACCACCCGGATGAGGGACGCCGAGACCGGGATGCCGAGGGCCAGGGCGGGCAGTGCCATGGAGTTCAGCCACCCGCCGAAGCCGGACTCCGGGGTGGCAATGCCGCCGGACGGGAACATCGCTGCCGGTCCCAGTGCGAACCACTGGATCAGCAGGATGCCCAGCCAGAACGACGGCGTTGCCACCGCGGCGATCGAGAAGACACGGACCAGCTGGTCCTGCCATTTATCCCGGTACAAGGCGCCGATGATGCCGAACACCAAGGAGACCACAACGGCGATGATGACGCCCAGGAAGGTCAGCTGCAGCGTCAAGGGGAACGCCGAGCCGATCATGCTCGCCACGGATTTGGCCGGGGGCGTGGTGACGCCCAGGTCAAACTGGAGGAGCTTGCCCAGGAACCGCACATACTGCAGCAGCAGCGGATCGTTAAGGCCGTTCGCCTGGCGGTACTGTTCCTTGGCTTCCTCGCTGGCACCCTCGCCCAGGGCGCTGCTTGCCTGGTCTCCGGGGGCTGCCTGCAGGACCAGGAACACCAGCAGGGTGATGCCCAGGACCATCAGCGGCAGGGCTGCGAGCCGTCGGCCCAGCAGTCGCAATATGGTGCTCAATGTAGTCTCCGGTGGGTAGGGCTAGGCGGTGCGGCCCACACCAACGAAGGACACTCCGGTGGTGGGAAGGGGCTTGAAGCCGCTCAGTTTCTTTGCATCCCAGGCGCTGGGAAGCTGGCGGTGGAACAGGGGATACAGCGGAACCTCTTCGGACACCAGGTCCACGATCTGGCCGGTCAGCTTCTTGGCGTCTTCCTTGGTGGCCTGGCCCGCCTTGGACATCAGGTCCACCAGCTGGGCGCGCTCCGGGGTTGCACCCCAGAAGGCGCGGTTCTTCATCCAGGTGTCGCCGGCGTAGAACCAGCTCAGCAGCAGGTCCGCGTCGTTGCCGAACACCGAGGGATCACCCGGTGCGGCAACAACTGTGTAGTCGCCCTTGGCCACGCGGTCCGTGTAAAGGGCGCCGGACTGCAGGTTCTTGAGGGTGACCTTGACGCCGGGGATCTTATTCCAGGATTCGAGCATCAGGGGCGCCACGTCCTTGACCCAGGCCGTGTCCGTGGTGAGCAGTTCGAACTCCAGGTTGGTGACGCCGGCTTCCTTGAGGAGGTCCGCTGCCTTCTGGGCGTCATAGCCGTACACATTCTTGGCCTTGACGTAATCCGGGTGGCCTTCCTGGAAGTAGGAGCTGGCCGGCTTGGCATTGCCAAACAGGGCTTTCTTGATGATGGAGTCCTTGTCCAGGCCGTAGTGCAGGGCCTGGCGGACCTTCTTGTTGTTGAAGGGCGCAGCGTTGCAGTTGAACATCATGAACAGCAGGCCGAAGGACTGCACCGATTCAACGGTGGCTGCGGACTTCAGGCCCTGCATGTCCAGGTAGGGGACGTCCTCAATGGCCTGGACGCGGCCTGACTGCATGGCGGTGACACGGGCGGCGGCATCGGAGAGCAGCAGCCAGGTCATGCCCTTAGCCAGTGCCGGCATGGGTCCGTTGTAGGCCTGGTTGGCCTCGAAGACGATCTTGTCGTCTTTGACTGCGGAGATCAGCTTGTAGGGTCCGGTGCCCACGGGCTTGGCGTCGAAGGACTTCAGCTGGTCCGAGCCCACCGGGAAGTTGGTCAGTGCCTTGGGTACCACCTTCACCACGGAGATGCGCGGACCGAAGCCTGGGAAGGCGTACTTCAGGGTGAACTCCACGGTCTTGGCGTCGAGTGCCTTGACCTCCTGGATGAACGGAATGAACTGCGAGAACAGCGACTTGTTGGCCGGGTCCATTACCCGGGTGAAGGAGAACACCACGTCCTCGGCGGTAACGGGGGAGCCGTTGTGGAACACCGCGCCGTCCCTGATGGCCACCTGGTAGGTAGTGGCATTTACCATCTTGGGATCGGAAGCGGCAAGGGCGTTGTAGGGCTCCCGTGTGGCTGGGTGCAGCTCGATCAGGCCCTCAAAGACGTGCAGGTTCGCGGCCATCGGGGTTGCGCCGGAGGAGGAGATGGGGTCGAAGCCGGTGGAGAGGGCGTAGGAGATGCCGGCCTCGATGGTGAGGTCCTTATTGATCGGCGCCGTGTTTTCAGCTGCCCCCGTGGTGGTCGCGGCGGGTCCGCCGCACGCGGCCAGGGAGCTGGCGAAGGCTGCGGCCAGGCCCATGGCCCCGCCGAGCTTCAGGAAGTTCCGGCGACTGGCGTCATCGACCAGCGGCAGGTTCTTGATGTTGTTCATGTGCCTCACCGTTCAGAAGGATGTTTATCGGATGTAGGATGTCCTAGCTCGTAAGAAAAACTGTAAGTCCCATCACAGGCAACGTCAAGTGGACTTTTCCCCGCGGCCGTGGCCGTGGTTCCCGCATGGCAATGCAATTGGAGGTTCCATGTCCCTGATCGTCGGCGCCTACGCTGCCCACCCTGACGAATTGCGGCAGCAGTTTTATCAAGCGCTCGCCGGAATACCTTCCGTCCGCGGATTGGAACTTCCCTATGGGCCATACGGTGGAGTCCGCTGGCCCGCCGGCGCTCCGGGCAACTGGTCCGCTGTAGTTACCGCCATTCCCGGCACCATGCAGCGGCTCAAGGCGTCGCCAACGTTCGGACTTGCGTCCGGCGATGCCGCGGGCAGGACGGAAGCGCTGCACTTCGTCGCGGGGATCCACGCGTTGGTGCTCCAGTTGAAGAAGGAGGGCCGGGAGGTGGAGGCCGTCGAGCTGCACTCCGCCCCGTATCCCGGCGCTGACCCGTCAAGGTTCGCGGAGTCCCTGAAGCAGGTCCTCGAATGGGAGTGGGGAGCCACCAGGCTGCTGGTGGAGCACTGTGATGCGCCCCGGCCCGAAGGCACGCCCGAGAAGGGTTTCCTGCCGTTCGGCGAGGAAGTGGACGTGCTCCGCTCGCTCCGGGAACAGGCGGGCGGCCGGGTGGGACTCGTTATCAACTGGGCACGGTCGGTCATCGAAACCCGGGACCGGGGCACCGCCGTGGAGCACATCGCGCACGCCCGCGAGGCAGGGGTTCTGGCGGGCCTGATCTTCTCCGGGTGTTCCCCGGAGGAGACGGAATTTGGTTATCCCTGGATCGATGCCCACCTCCCGCCTGTGGAAGTTGAAGGGGCGCCGTCCAGCTCCCTGCTGAACCGCGCGGAAATTAGCCGCTGCAACAAGGCCGCAGGGAACGTACCCATGCATGGGTTCAAGATCGGCCTGCCCCGCCAGGGGCTCTCCGTCGAGGAAAGGGTGGAGCGGCTCAGGCAGATGTGTGCGCTGGTTGAAGGGGATCTTCCGGGCTGACGCAGCCGGTGGTGATATCGAACCGGAACGTCCTGCGTCGCCGTACCGGCGAGGCAGCGCACATCCCTTCAACCGAAAACTCGAGTTCCAGGATGTCCCGCCCGGCATCCTCTGCCGTCACGGTGTATGAGGGCGTGAAGTAGAGCGCCTCCCCGCCCGGCGGCAGGTCGATGGCCGGAAAATCACCGGCTCCGGGCCCGGCGAGACGGACCTGCGTGACCGTTGTGTCGCCGTCGTTCCTTGCCCTGCCCGTGAAAGCAAGGATGTCCCCGGCCTTGTACCCGGGAATGATGGGGCCGTAGTTGAGGTCCTGCGCCTCCCGGGTGCCCAGGACCTGGGCCTGCCCGGCGGAGTAGCCCTGGCCGATCTCCTTGGACGCCGGGCCCCAGTCGCCGCAATCGGCCGCCAAGACATGGAATTCGCCAAGGTTCCGCCACTCGGACGGCAGGCCCGGTGTGACGGACCGCAGTTCCATGTTGAAAGTGAGGCCAGGGTTCAGTTCCTTGCTGCCGGGTGGGGTCTGGGACGCCGGCAACTGGTCCGTCAGTTGCCCTGCCGGGATGGAGGCGAACACAATCTCCCGGTACCCCTGGCGCTCGTACAGGACACCGATGTTGCCGTCCGGCAGCCGGGTGGCGGTGGAGTAGGCGGAACTGCCCGCGCACAGGACCAGCCGTGCCGGCCAGGTCCGGCCGTTGTCCGGCGAGAGGCTCAAGACCGTGTTCCGCCGCAGGCTGGTGTCCTGGTTGTTGGTGGCCAGCAGCCAAGGATCCGTCTCCGGCGTGGCAAGGTGGGGCACGGAAGGGAGGCCGTCAAAGCGGGTTAGGGAGCCGTTATCGCTCGGGTCCGGGAGGTCCTCGACTGGAACCAGGGTGCTCCAGCTCTGGCCGCCGTTGCTGGACGTGGCAGCCAGCCGCCGCGGCGTGGCGCGGCTGTGCAGGAGCAGGCTTCCGTCGCCCCGGGCTGCCACCTTGTTCTCGTTCGGGGCGGCGCCATGGGTAGTGGCGCCGATGAGCTCCCCGAACGTCCAGTTGTCTCCGTGGTTGTCGCTGTAGGCCGAGGCTGCCATGATCGCGCCGTCGCACAGGACCACGAACTGCTGCACCAGCCGGCCCTGGAACGGCCCCGTATGGACTTGGATTCCCTGGCCGGCCGCGGCGAACATGCCTGTGATGTCCTGGCCTGCGGGGGTGCTGCCCTTCAACTCGGCGGTGAGGCGCCGGTGCTGCCAGGTCACGCCGTCATCGTCGGACCAGCTCAGGTCGCAGTGCTGGACGGACTCGTCCTCCGCGGCCATTCCTGCTGTCGATTCGAAGAACCCGGCGCGTGTTCCGGCGGCGTGGAAAAGGAAGATCCGCCCGGTCCCGGCGTCGACCAGCAGGCTGGGGTCGCCGAAACCTTCCAGGCCGGTGCCGCGGCGCACCACTTCCTGCGCACTCCACGTCTCACCGTTGTCGTTGCTGCGGCGGAGCAGCAGATCGATGGGGCTCGGCAGGTCGTCCAGGTTCGGCCTGCCGTCGTAGGCGGCCAGGAGCGTTCCCCTGGTGGTGACGGCGAGCGCAGGGATGCGGTACTGGCGGTATCCACCACGGCCGCGGGTGGCGAGGATACGCTCCACAGCCGGCACGGCAATGGGCCATTCAGTAAAAAGGTAGGACGTCACATGTTTAGTCTAGCTTTCCACGTGGCTCCACCTTAGGGTGGTAGGACGTCGTATGTAGCAAGAATCACATTTGTGTGCAGCCTCGACGGCGTCGTCACTTCCATTCGAGCCGCAGCGCGGCGTCCAGAAAGGACATGGGTTTGCGAATTACCACCAAAAGAACCAAGAAACGATCAATGGGGAAGGCCGCGGGCACGGGCGCACTGGCCCTGGCCCTGCTGGCCGGGAGCGGGCTGCCGGCGCAGGCGGCCCCCACCCCCTCCACCAGCCCTACCGCTCCGCCGGGCAGCTTCCAGGAAGTGAATCTCGCAGCGGACAGAACGGCCGCCAACTTCTTCTACCGGATCCCCGCGCTGACCTACCTCGGCAGCGGCGTGGTCCTCGCCGCCTGGGACGGCCGGCCCGGCAGTGCTGCCGACGCCCCCAACCCCAATTCCATCGTGCAGCGCCGCAGCACTGACGGCGGAAGGACCTGGGGACCGGTGCAGGTTATTGCAGCCGGCCATGTTGCGGATGCCACTGGACCGAAGTACGGCTACAGCGACCCGTCCTATATCTACGACGCCGAGGCCGGAAAGGTCTTCGCGTTCTTTGTCTACTCCAAGGACCAGGGCTTCGGCGGCAGCGGGTTCGGTAACGATGACGCGGACCGCAACGTCATTTCCTCCGCCGTGATTGAATCGTCCGACGGCGGCGCCACCTGGAGCCAGCCCCGTCTCATCACCGGCGTCACCAAGCCGGGCACCAGCGCCACCAACCCGGTTGCGGGCGATGTACGGTCCAACTTCGCATCTTCCGGCGAAGGTATCCAGCTCAAGTACGGACCCTACAAGGGCCGGCTGATCCAGCAGTACGCCGGCGATGTCCGCCAGGCGGACGGCACCAACCGCATTCAGGCCTACAGCGTCTATTCGGATGACCACGGTGCCACCTGGCACAAGGGCGCCAGCGTGGGTGACCGGATGGATGAGAACAAGACCGTTGAGCTTTCCGACGGCAAGGTCCTGCTGAACTCCCGGGACAACGCCAACCAGGGCTACCGGAAGGTTGCGGTTTCCAGCGACGGCGGGGCCACCTACGGTCCCGTCACCCAGGACACGGAGCTGCCGGATCCGGCCAACAACGGCTCCATCGCCCGCATGTTCCCCAACGCTGCCCCGGGCTCGGCGGACGCCAGGAAACTGGTCTTCACCAACGCAAATTCCAAGACCGCGCGCGAGAACGTCTCCGCCCGGGTCTCGTGCGACGACGGCGCCACCTGGCCCGGGGTGCGAACCATCCGTCCCGGGTTCTCCGCCTACTCCACGGTGACCCGGCTGGAGGATGGCAGGTTCGGCGTCCTGTACGAAGGGAACTACACGGACAACATGCAGTTCTCCACCTTCGACGACGCCTGGCTCAACTACGCCTGCGCACCCCTGTCCGTCCCCGCCGTCACCACCGCACCCGGCGCCACCAAACAGGTTGCCGTGACCGTCACCAACCAGGAAACCGCCACGCTCTCCGGCGCCACCGCCACCGTGTACACCCCCAGCGGCTGGTCCGCCACCACGGTGGCTGTGCCCGACGTCGCACCCGGTGCCTCCGCCACCGTCACCGTGGACCTGACCGCTCCGTCCAATGCCAGCGGCCCGCAGAACCTCAACGCGGCGTTCACGACGGCGGACGGCCGGGTCTCGCAGGCCACCTTCACCGCCACGGTCCCGGCGGCTCCGCAGGTGGGCCTCAGCGTCACCGGCTCCGCGCCGGACCGCGACGTCGCGGCCAGCCCGTACCAGGCCGGCGACGTGCTCAGCTACACGTTCACCATCAAGAGCACGGCCAACGTCACCGCCAACTCAGTGCCGCTCGCCGGAACCTTCGACGCCGGGTTCCTGCCGCCGTCGGCCCCCAACTGCCGGTACAACAACCTGGCAGCGGGCGCCTCCTACACCTGCGCCACGGCTAAGCACACTCTGACGGCCGAGGACATCTCCCGCGGCTACTTCATGCCGCAGGCAACCTTCAGCATCACGGCCAGCGCGACGCCGTCGCTCACCAGGACGGTTTCCTTCACCGGCGCGGCCGTGGCACTGCGCGATGGCCTGGTGGCCGCCACCATCACGGGCAGCCGCAGCGACGCCGGCCGGGACCTGGCTGCGCAGCCGTACGGCGCAGGGGAGGCGTTCCCCTACAAGTTCGACGTGACCAACACCAGCCCGCTGGTGGAGAAAGTGGTCCCCACGGCCGGCAATTTCAGCCCGTTTATGCCGGACGGCCCCGGGAACTGCCGGTACAGCGTGCTGCCCGCCGGCCAGTCCTACACGTGTGCCACGCCACGCCACACTGTCACCGCCGTGGAAGCGGGCCAAGGCTTCTTCGTCCCCGAGACCTCCTGGGAGGTCAGCGCCACCGGCCAGACCACCCGGACCTACGCCGTGAACGGCGGCGAGGTGGACCTGAAGGTCCGCGATGCCAGGATGGAAGGCACCGTCGCCGCGGAATGGACGGACCTGGACGGAGACCGCTACGCCTCCGCAGGCGACACCATCACATACACCTACACCCTGGGCAACGCAGGAAACGTGGACCTGACAGCGGTTTCCGCCCCGGACGCGGGCATCAGCGAACAGTTGTTGGCTGCCGGCAGTAACGTGACCGCCACCCGCGCCCACGTGCTGAGTGCCGCGGACATTGCGGCCGGCCAGTTGGCACCAGTCAGCTTCGAGGCCACCGCGGACAACGGTGCCAAGCGCATCACGGCGTCGGTGGCCGGCGGGGGCATCCGGCTCAACCTGCAGCCCGCGCAGCCCGAATCCGTTCCGGCGCTCACAGTCCAGGACTTTGAGGGCCTGACACCTCCGTGGGACCTCGGCACCGCGGACAAGTACCGCAACGGCCAGAAGGTGGTCCTCGGGGGCCTCGACTACGGACAGTGGTATTACGTGTACCTCAACAAGCGCAGCTACCGGATTGGCTGGATTTTTCCCACCACTGGTAACACGGTGGAATTCATCCTCCCAGCGGACGTGCAGAACGGCCGCGATGACGTGGTGGTACTGGACAGGGACGGCAAACAGGTGGCCTTTGACCGTTTGCAGGTGACACCGAAGGGATGACGAAAGTGGAATCAGTGCACGCGCACTGGGCGGGGGCTTTCGACGTCGTCCAGGACGTGGAGGGCTGGCAGGAGTTCAGGCGGCTTGACACAGAACTGCTGATGCCGCCCTTCACTGACGGGCTTGCGGACATGGCACAGATGACGGCCGGTGTCCGGGCCACGTGGACGGCTTCGTCCGGCAGGCTGACCCTCAAGGCGGAAGGTACCGCGGACTGCTCTCCCATTGATGTGCTGGTTGACGGCCAACTGGCCCACCGGATCGCCGCTGCCGGTCGGCTGAGCCACACGCTGGAGTTGGGAACGCTGCCGGCCGGCGCCAAGGTGCAACTGTGGCTCCCACAGTTCGGCCGGGTCAGGGTGCTCCACGCATCCCTGCAAGGCGAGGATGTCCAGTCGGTGCAAGAGTCAGGCAAGCGGTGGCTGGCCTACGGAAGCTCCATCACCCACTGCCGGGAGGCGGCCGGTCCTTCCGAGACCTGGCCGGCGCTGGTGGCCCGGAAGCTCGGGTGGGAACTGCAGTCGCTGGGTTTTGCCGGCGAATGCCAGCTGGACCCGGCTGCAGCAAGGACCATTCAGCGACTCCCTGCGGATGTCATCTCCCTGTGCTTGGGCATCAACTCCTACAACGCAGCGGCGTTCTCGTTGCGGAGCTATGCCAGCCAGGTGCTGGGGTTCATCTCGAACATCCTGACCGCCCATCCGGACGTTCCACTGGTGGTGATCACGCCCGTCCTGTCGCTTCCGCGTGAAGCTACACCCAATGCGGTCGGTGCCACCCTGGCCGACTACCGGGAGGCCACAGCCGGAGTGGTCGCCCACCTGCAGCGGCAGTCCGGGGAAGCACGGATCCACCTGGTGGACGGCGGGGCGGTGCTGACGGAAGCCGAGGCGCTGGCCCACATGCCGGACACCCTCCATCCGGACAATGCAGGGTACCGGCTTATGGCCGAAAGGCTGGGCCCGCGCCTTGCCGCCGCGGCAGCCAACGGTCCGAAGGACTAGACAACCGGTCCCGGCCGGCGTCGTGGCCTCCTAGGCGCCTGCCAGGACCGGGGTTGTCAGTTTGCCGTCCCGCATGGTGGCCACCACGTCGGTCAGCGGCACGAACTCGGTGTCATGGGTGACCATCACCGTTGCCACCGAGAATTCGTTGGTCACCTGCCGCAGGAGGGCGATGATGGAGGCGCTCCGTTCGTGGTCCAGTGCCGCCGTCGGCTCGTCCACCAGCAGCACCCTGGGGCTGCCCATCAGCGCCCGCGCGATGTTCACGCGCTGGCGCTGGCCGCCGGAGAGCTGGTGCGGAAGTTTCCCCGCACTGGCGGACAGCCCGACGACGTCCAGCAGTTCGGCGGCCCGCGCCGTGGCGGCTTTGGCGGACTTTCCGCGCAGGTGGTCGCTGATGACGAGCTGTTCGACGGCGGTGAGCGACGGGAGCAGGTTGGGCTGCTGGAAGATGATGCCCACTTTCCCGCGCCGCAGGGCTGTCAGTTCCTTGTCCCCCAGGCCCATGGTGTCGGTGCCGTCGATAATGACTTGGCCGCTTGTGGGGCGGACCAGGGTGGCGGCGGCGGCCAGCAGGCTGGACTTACCGGACCCCGAGGGGCCCACGAGTGCCACGAGTTGGCCGGCTTCCGCGGTGAGGCTGACACGGTCCAGGGCGGTGGTGGTGCCGCCGCCGTCGGGATATTCGAGGGTGACGTTGACCAGGGTCAGGGGAGCGGTTGTGGTCATGATGGGTTCCTTTCAAAGGAGGGAAGAAGGGATTAGTTTCCGCCGAGCGCCAGGAGCGCATCGACCTTGGTGACGCGCCGGACGGCCAGTGCCGCACCTGCCAGGCCCAGGGCAACGATCCCGACGACGGGAACCACCGAGGTGGCCAGGTTCAGCTGGAAGGGGGCTGCCTGGGCAGCGAACAAGCCGGCGCCAACACCCACGGCTCCGCCGACTCCGGCGCCTGCCAGCAGCACGATGGCGGCCTGGGTCATGGCGTCGCGAAGGATGTAGGAACTGGGTGCGCCCATGGCTTTCAGCACAGCGATGTCCCTGGTGCGCTGGATGGTCCAGACGCTCAGAAAGGCCACGATCACCAGTGCCGAGATGCCGTACAGGAATGCCTGCATCAGCGTCAGCGAACCGTTCTCGCTCTTGAAGGAGCCCAGGGCCTGGAAAGATCCCGTGCGGGATTCGCTCACCGTGTGTGCCGCGCCGTTCGCCGCGGCCTCATCCACCGTGGCCCCGTCCGCGTAGGTGACGGCGACGACCGTGGCCAACTGTCCGGCGTCGGACACGTGCGCAGCCTTGCCCCATGCCGGCAGGGCCGTCCACACCACGCTGGTGTGCGCGTACCACTGGTCCGGCACCACGGCGGCGACGGACAGCTCCACGCCGCCCAGGGACACCTTGTCCCCCTGGCCCACCGCCAGGGCTTCCGCCACTGAGGCGCCCACGGCGGCCGTCCCGGCAGATACGTCCACGGGCGCCAGCGGGCTGCCCGGCGAGACGCCGAACACCGCTACATTTGCGGTTCCCGAGCCGTCCGCGGCCTGCGCCCTTGTCTGCGTAATGCCCAGCGGCTCGGCGGACTGGACACCCGGCCGGCTTTGCCAGCTGTCCACCTGGGCGGCGGTCACGGAGCTCTCGGTATAGGACGCCTTGGGTGAGCCTGAACCGGGGGCGCCGAAGGCGATGGCGTCCACCGGCCTCGCGGCAGTTGCCCCCAGCCTGGCGATGGCGGAGGTGGATTGCTCGGCGAGCCCGGCCGTCAGGCCGGACAGCATGACCAGCAACAGGGTGATCAGGGCTACGACGCCGCCCATCATGGCGAACCGGCCTTTGGCGAAGCGGATATCGCGGATTGCCAGGAACACGTTGGTTCTTCTCTCTGCAGGGGTGGATTGTTCTGTAGTTCCACTCTCCCGGCCGGAGCCTGCATGGGAATCGCGGGGATGGTTGATCTGCGGGAATGGAACGGTTGATACGGGAGTCAACCTTTTGGTTGATTCCCGGCACGGGTTCCCGGCATAAGCTGGTGAAATGCCTGCCACGCCCCTGCCGCAACCACCGGAAGTGCGCGGCGGTATCCCCAAACGTGGGCCATTGAACGCCCTGGAAAACGCGTCGTCGGCGGCAATCCTGCGGGTCCTGCGGGTCACACTACACACGGGGTTCGCGCTGCTGCTGGCCGTCGGCCTGGTCCGGATGCTGATGTCGGGAGGCGCCCTTCGCTGGGTGTGGGCCGCCGCCGCCGTCGTTCTTGCTGCCCTCTACCTGGCCGGCACGGTCCTGGAAAAGCGCCATGCCGAGGGACGGACCGTGGTGGATCCCCGCCGGTACAGCGTGCTGTGGCTCGGCCTTGTGACGGCCTTGTGGGCGTTCCTGCTCGCCGGCAGCGCCGACTTCGCCTGGCTTGCTTTCCCCATCTTTTTCCTGCACCTTCATTTGCTCCCGCGGCGTGGCGCACTCCTGGCCATCGGGCTGATGACGGCGGCGGTGATCGGCTCCCAATGGGCCGCCAGCGGCTCCCCGGTTCCACACGCGGCGGCGGTGGTGGGGCCTGTCCTGGGTGCAATTTTTTCCGTGATTACCGGCCTGGCTTACGCGGCCCTTTACCGCGAGGCCGAAAACCAGCGGCGCGCAGCCGATGAACTGCGGCGGACGCGTGAGGAGCTGGCCCGGTCCCAGCACGAGGCCGGGGTCCTCGCCGAGCGGGAGCGGCTGGCCCGGGAAATCCACGACACGCTGGCGCAGGGCCTATCCAGCATCGTGCTGCTGGGGCGGGCCGCCGGGCAGTCGCTGGCGGAAGGTGACTCCGCCACTGCTGCCGCCCGGCTGGCATTGGTGCAGCAGACCGCGGCGGACAACCTCTCCGAGGCCCGCAGCTTTGTCCGTGGACTGTCTTCACCCCAGCTGGAGGGGACCACGCTGGTGGAGGCCCTGGACAGGTTGTGCGGCAGGACCGAGACCGACGCTGCGGCTGCGGGGGTATCCCTGCGCTGTCGGCTGGAGGTGGATGGGGAACCGCAGGACCTGCCCCAGCCTGCCCGCGTGGCCCTGCTGCGCGCCGCGCAGGCGAGCCTTGCGAACGTCCGCGAACACGCCCGGGCAAGTACCGCCGTCGTCAGCGTTGCCTTCCTGGGCAACGAGGTGACCATGGACGTGTACGACGACGGCCGGGGCTTCGATCCCGGGGCTGCGGGTGGTGCCGCGGGCGCAGCGGACGGCAGCGGCTTCGGGCTGCGCTCGCTGCGGGAACGCGTGGCCGCCCTGAACGGGACCCTGGCGGTGGAATCGGCGCCGGGCGAGGGCACGGTTGTGGCCATCCGGCTCCCGGTGGAGGAACCGTGAGTGGGGTCCGCGTCCTGTTGGTTGACGACCATCCGGTGGTCCGCGCCGGGCTGCGTGCCATGCTCACCGGGTCCGAGGGCATCGCCATTGCCGCCGAGGCTTCTGACGGCAAGGCGGCGCTGAGGGAACTGGCGCGGCTTACTGCCTTGAACGAGGCACCCGATGTGGTCCTGATGGATTTGCAGATGGGGGAAGGAATGGACGGCGTTACGGCCACCGCCGAGATCCGGAAACTCGACGCACCGCCGCCGGTACTCATCCTCACCACCTACGACACGGACGCGGATATCCTCGCCGCGGTGGAGGCGGGGGCCAGCGGCTACATGCTGAAGGACGCTCCGCCGGAGCAGTTGCGGCAGGCGGTACTGCAGGCGGCCGCGGGCGGCACGGTCCTGGCGCCCCGGGCCGCGGCACTGCTGATGGACCGGATCAGCAACCCGGGCACCTCGCTGACCCCGCGCGAAGTGCAGTTGCTGGAACTGCTGGCCACGGGCCTGTCCAACCGCGCCATCGCCAAGCAGGTGTTCATTTCGGAAGCGACCGTGAAGACGCACCTGGTGCACATCTACGGCAAGCTCGGCGTGGATAACCGCACGGCAGCGATCGCTGCCGCCACACAGCGGCGGATCATCCGGCCGCCCGGCGCCAAGGGCTGACCTGTCGGCGCAGGATCGCGAAACCTGCCACGTCCCGGTCATTCCGGTGCAGTAGGTTTGTTCCACGGTGTTTACAGGTGCCGTTGTTTCCAGGCCACGTTGTTCGAAGGAGAACGAATGTCCCGTCCGGTTCCCTCGGTTGATGCCCTTCTTGCCACCTACGGTGCGGCCGATGCCTGCGCGGCCGGTCTCCTGTGCGACAGTCACGATCCCAACGCTGTTGCCTTCACAGTGGTGGCAGCTGATCTTTCCGCGGAGGACATCACCTATGGCGAGCTCCGGGAACGCTCGGAGCGGGGAGCCGCCGCCCTCGCGGAGCTGGGCATTGGTCCTGGAGATGCCGTGGCCACCCTGATGGGCAAGTCGGCAGACCTGGTGGTCATGCTCCTGGCCATCTGGCGGCGCGGAGCGGTCCATGTGCCACTGTTCACGGCCTTCGCATGGCCGGCTATCGAATTACGGCTGACTGCCTCCGGGGCAAAGGCCGTCATCACGGATCCCGACCAGCGGGTGAAGATCCAGCAGACCTCTGCCGCCGTGCTCGTCGCCGGCGCGGAAGCTTCCCAGCCGGACCTGGCACTCACGCCCCTCCTGGCCAGGCAGCAGCCGGGGATCGTTTCAGAGGTCGTAGGCGGTGACGGTGCCCTGGTGCTGATCTTCACGTCCGGAACCACGGGCGCGCCCAAAGGCGTACCGGTGCCCCTCCGGGCATTGGCCGCGTTCCGCCAGTACATCGAACTTGGCCTGGACGTCAGTGAAGAGGACGTCTTCTGGAACGCCGCGGACCCCGGCTGGGCCTACGGACTGTACTACGGGATTCTCGGCCCCATGGCGGCGGGACGGCGGAACCTGCTGCTGCGCCCCGGGTTCTCCCCGGAACTCAGCTTCAAGGTGTTGGAGGCACTTGCCGTTACCAACTTCGCGGCAGCTCCCACGGTCTACCGCACCATGCGCGCCAAGGCCGACGCCGGCACTGGACCCTTTCGACTTCGGCGCGCCTCCTCCGCCGGCGAACCGCTGACCCCGGAGGTGATCAGCTGGGCCCGGGAGGTGCTGGGCGTCCCGGTGCGGGACCACTACGGACAGACCGAACACGGGATGATGATCATCAACGCCTGGCATGACGACGTGAGGACGGAGCTCAGGCCCGGTTCCATGGGCCGCCCCCTGCCGGGCTGGAGCTGCGCGGTCCTTAAGGACAACGCTGACGGGCCGGCCGCCCCCGGCGAACTGGGCCGCGTCGCCGTCAACGTGGCGGAAAGTCCCATGATGTGGTTCACCGGGTACCAGGATGCGCCGGAGAAGACCGCGGAAAGGTTCAGCGCGGACGGCAAGTGGTACCTGACCGGTGACGCGGGCATGGTGGACCAGGACGGTTACTACTTCTTCTCCTCCCGGGATGACGACGTGATCATCATGGCCGGCTACCGGATTGGCCCGTTCGACGTGGAAAGCGTCCTGGCCACGCATCCGGCGGTGCTGGAAAGTGCCGTGGTGGGCGCTCCCGACGAACTGCGCGGTGAAGTCCTCGAGGCCTACGTGGTCCTGGCCGAGGGCACCGCCGCCAGTGATGACCTGGTGGTTGAACTCCAGACCATGGTCAAGACGCAGTTCGCCGCCCACGCCTACCCGCGCCGCATCCACTTCGTCGCGGACCTGCCCAAGACGCCGTCGGGAAAGCTGCAGCGCTACATCCTGAGGCAGCAGCGGGCAGGGATCCCCGTCGATTAGGGCGCAGGGAAGCCACCCTCAAAGTTCGATCAAGATTGGCCAAAGCCGCGGCAATTTGTGATTGGCACAAACTACCGGCCGGTAATTTATAACTGTTTCCATCGCCAGTTCCCCGGCAGGAAGCAAGGAGCCCCCGCGCTGGAGCGAGACTCGCGCGGGGGCTTTCCCCAAGCCACGGAGTCCTATTCCGTTCGCTCCACCGGGTGGAAGTGTTCCACTACCGGAAACGCTCGCAGAAACGGGGCCGCCGGGAACGCCACTGCTGGTACATGGGTGAGCCCCGGAACCCCACGCACGCGTTCGCCGGCTATTCGGTGTCGATCCAGTAGCGGCGCTTGCCGTTACGCGTGTCCTCGTATTGGCCGCCGTTCTTCTCGATGGTTGCACGCGAGCCAGCGTTGTCCTCGTCGCACGTCAGGAGAACCCGCGCGATTCGGAGCGCCCGTGCCAGGGGCAGCGCATCGGCAAGTGCTTTCGCGGCATGGCCGCGGCGCCTTGCGGAGGGCCGGACGCTGTAGCCGATATGCCCACCTTCGTTGAGGAGGTAGTCGTTCAACCCGTGCCTGATGGCCAAGGACCCAAGGAACGTGCCGCCGTCGGCAATCCACAGGTAGGTGCAGGGCACGTAGCCAGGCTTTCGCACCGTCTCCGGCAGCGCGTCTTTGATGAGGATATCGACGAAGCGGCCAAAGACGGCGGGGTCCCGGAGATCGTCCAGCGACCAGCCCTCCGCGCCTGCACCGTCCAGGTGGGCACCTTGGAACTCCGCAGTTCCTTCCAGCCAGGAAGAGTGGAGGGTTGGGTCCGGGACGATGAGTTGGGCCATGACTGGATCCTATGCCGCCTGCCGGAGCAATGCGGGATCCCGGCCCGCGGCAGGGGAGCGGGGAGACGTATTCCCGGGACGCCGCTGCTGCCCTGTACTATCTCCCCGGGGACCCTTTTGCGGTCTGGAAGGGGACGGTAATGGCTGGTGCTCACTCGACGGCCGCAGCGCCCAGCGATCCGCTGGGCAGGGACGAATTGCTGCAGGAGTACGGGTTCGCCTTCCCCGCCGGGAACGGCGCTTCGGCCACCGAGGCCGAGCTGTCCACCGAGCCGCTCGAGAATCTGGTGGAGCTGGCCGCCAAACTCTGTGGAGTCCCGTTCGGGGTCATTAACGTCCTCACCTCCGATGAGCAACGCCAGGTGGCTGCCGTGGGGATTGACGCCGGCGTCTGTTCCCGCGAGGACTCCATGTGCTCGAAAGTCTTCCACTCCGGGGAAATGACCGTTGTCCGGGACGCCTCGCTGGATCCGCGTTTTGCGACCAACCCGTTCGTGACAGGGGAGATCGCCGCCGTCCGGTTCTACGCCTCCGTGCCCCTGGAAATGTCGTCAGGGTTCGTGCTGGGGTCACTGTGCGTCTTCTCGGATTCACCGGCGGCTCCGGATGCCGGCCAGCTGGACATGCTGGAAATCCTGTCCCGCCAGGCCGTGCAGCTGCTCGAACTGCAGCGGCGCACGCTGCAGCTGAACCGCGCCCTCACCGAGGTGCGGGAAAGCAATGCCAAGCTGGCGGAGTTTGCCGGGCGCGTCAGCCACGACCTGCGCGGGCCGCTCACCACCACGCTGGGCTACGTGGAGATGGCGGAAGACGAAGTGGAGGGCGACCACCCGGCGGCCGAGTACCTGCAGATCATCAGCGCCAGCGGCCACCGGATGCTGGCCATGCTCGAGGACGTCCTGACCTACTCACGGATGGGCGGAGTCCTCCAGCGGCAGCGCGTATCCCTCCAGGAAGTGGCGGCCGAGGTGGCGAGGGATTTGGGCCTGTCCTTCGGGCCCGGAGCCGTCCTGGACAGCGAGGAGATGAAGCTCGACGTGGACCCGGGGCAGTTGCGAACCCTGCTGCAGAACCTGGTGGCCAATGCCATGAACTACCGGAGCCCGGAACGGGACCTCAACGTGCGGATCAGCGGCATTTCGAATTACCACGGCATCACTGTGCTGGTGGCGGACAACGGCAAGGGCATTGCGCAGGCGGACCGGCAGCGCGTGCTTGAACCACTGGTCCGGCTGCACCGACAGGGGGACGGGCACGGTTCCGGCCTTGGGCTGGCCATCTGCCGCCGCATTGCCGAGGCGCACGGCGGCGAATTGAGCCTGAAAGAGTCACCCGGCGGCGGAACCACGGCAGTCATCAGCTTCCCGACCGATCAGTAGGCCGCTCTCAGGCAGGTCCGGGCCGGCTGCGTGATGCAGCCGGCCCGGACCCCCGGGTCAGGTCATCCCGGTCAGTTCAGGTCGAAGCGGTCCAGTTCCATGACCTTCGCCCAGGCGGCTACGAAGTCGTGCACGAACTTCTCCTTGGCGTCCTCGCTCGCGTAGACCTCGGACAGCGCCCGCAGCTGCGAGTTCGAGCCGAAGACCAGATCCACCGGGGTGGCCGTCCACTTCAGCTCGCCGGTGGCAACGTCGGTGATTTCGTAGACGTTTTCCTCGGCCTCGGAGGCCTTCCATTTGGTGCCCGGCGAGAGCAGGTTGACGAAGAAGTCGTTCGTCAGGACCTGCGGCTTGTCCGTCAGCACACCGTGGCCGGAACCGCCCACGTTGGTGCCCAGGGCCCGCATGCCGCCCAAGAGCGCCGTCATCTCCGGCGCGGAGAGGTCCAGCATGTACGCCTTGTCCAGCAGGAGGGTCTCGGGCTGGATCTTCGCACCGGGGCGCAGGTAGTTGCGGAAGCCGTCGGCCCGCGGCTCCAGGTACTGGAAGGATTCGACGTCGGTCTGTTCCTGTGAGGCGTCCGTCCGGCCCGGACGGAACGGCACTGTGACGGGGAACCCGGCGTCGGCTGCTGCCTTCTCCACCGCGGCGGCGCCGCCCAGGACGATCAGGTCCGCGAGCGAGACCTTCTTGCCGCCGGACTGTGCCGAGTTGAACTCCTCCTGCACGCGCTCAAGGACGGGAAGCACGGTATCGAGCTGCTCCGGTTCGTGGGCTTCCCAGCCGCGCTGCGGCTCCAGCCGGATCCGGGCGCCGTTGGCCCCACCGCGCCGGTCCGTCTTGCGGTACGTTGCAGCCGACGCCCAGGCCGTGCCCGCCAGTTGCGGGATGGTCAGTCCGGCGTCAAGGAGTTTGGCCTTGAGCCCGGCGATGTCCTGCTCATCGATCAGTTCATGGTCGACGGCGGGGACCGGATCCTGCCACAGCTGTGCCTCCGGAACCCACGGGCCCAGCATGTGCGGGCCCACCGGTCCCATGTCGCGGTGCAGCAGCTTGTACCAGGCCTTGGCGAAGGCCAAGGCGAACTGGTCCGGGTTCTCCAGGAACCGCCGGCCGATCTGCTCGTAGGTGGGGTCGAAGCGCAGCGACAGGTCCGTGGTCAGCATGGTGGGCCGGTGCTTCTTGTTGGGGTCGTGCGCGTCCGGGATGATCTCTGGAGCGTCCTTGGCGATCCACTGGTGGGCGCCCCCGGGGCTCTTGACGAGTTCCCACTCGTACTCGAAGAGGATCTCCAGGAAGCGGTTGCTCCACTGCGTAGGCTTGTCCGTCCAAGTGACTTCAAGGCCGGAGGTGATGGTGTCGCCGCCCTTGCCGCTGCCGTAGGTGCTGAGCCAGCCAAGGCCCTGCGCCTCAAGGTCTGCACCCTCCGGTTCCGGGCCAACGTGTGCGTCTGCGGGGCCGGCACCGTGGGTCTTGCCGAATGTGTGGCCGCCGGCGATCAGTGCGAAGGTCTCTTCGTCGTTCATGGCCATGCGCTTGAAGGTCTCACGGATAAACGCGGCAGCAGCCACGGGATCCGGGTTGCCCATGGGGCCTTCGGGGTTGACGTAGATGAGGCCCATTTCGGTGGAACCGACGTTGTCCGCCATGGTTCCCTCACCGGTGTACCGCTCATCTCCGAGCCAGGCGTCCTCGGGACCCCAGAAGATCTGTTCGGGCTCCCAGACGTCCTCGCGGCCAAAGGCGAAGCCGAAGGTCTTGAAGCCCATGGACTCAAGGGCCACGTTGCCGGCGAGGACCAGGAGGTCCGCCCAGGACAGCTTCTGGCCGTACTTCTGCTTCACGGGCCACAGCAGGCGGCGGGCCTTGTCCAGGTTGGCGTTGTCCGGCCAGCTGTTCAGCGGGGCGAACCGCTGGCTGCCGTCGCCCGCGCCGCCGCGGCCGTCGTGGACGCGGTAGGTGCCGGCAGCGTGCCAGCTCAGGCGGATCATCAGTCCGCCGTAGTGGCCGAAGTCCGCCGGCCACCAGTCCTGGGAAGTGGTCAGGACCTGGCTGATGTCCTGCTTGAGGGCTTCGACGTCGAGCTTCTGGAATTCCTCGCGGTAGCTGAAGGACGGGCCAAGCGGGTTGCTCGCCTGGCCGTGCGTGTGCAGCACGGAGAGGTCCAGCTGGTTGGGCCACCAGTCCTGGTTGGTTCGCGGCCGGTGTCCCTTGGGGGCCGGCGAATCGATCGCAGGGTTTTCGCTTTCACTGCCCTGGGCGGTGGCACTGCCATGGGCCACCGGGCACCCGCCCTCAACCTTCTGGTCCAGGCCCTGTGCGCTCCCGGGAGTGGGGACCGGGGGATGGTCTTGGGGATCGGTCATGTGCTTATTCCTTCCGTTGGGCCGAGGCCGCGGTTGGACTCGGGCAGCCGGTGCAACCCTCCTATTTGAACATGGACCGGGGACTGCTGGAGACCCGCCCGGGCCATGGGTGAAACCCGGCCTGTCATTGCCCCGTCCCTCGCAATTTGTTCGGCACCTCCTGTCCGCCGCTTGCCGGCGCTGGAATATCTGACTGACGCTCCGACTTGTCGCCAGAGGGTCCATGGTGGCCCATTGTCCCGGCGTACCGCAGCGCGCGGGCCTCCGCCCACGCGTGAGGCCGCGCTGAGGCGCGGATGCAAACCAAGCACCTACCAAGAGGAGCGCTATGACCATCGGATCAGGAACAGCATCAGGAACAGCAGCGGGCAACGGACGGACCGCCCTGGTGGCAGGGGCCACCGGCATTGCAGGCTCCGCGCTCGTGGATACCTTGGCCGGCGAAGGCTGGGAAGTCCTTGCCTTGTCCCGCAGGCCCGGTCCCGGGCGGCCAGGCGTCAGATGGCTTTCCGCAGACTTGACCTCCGCTGAGTCGCTGGCCGCCGCGCTTGCTCCGGAAAATCCCTCCCACGTGTTCTTTACTGCCTGGTCCCGCCGGGACACCGAGGAAGAGAACATCGCCGTCAACGCGGGCATGGTGCGCGACCTGCTTGGGGCACTGCGGGGCAAAGGGGTGGCACATGTTGCCCTGATGACCGGGCTCAAGCACTACCTGGGACCGTTTGAGGCCTACGCCGCCGGGGAAATGCCGGACACGCCGTTCCATGAGGAGGAGCCCCGCCTGCCGGTGCGGAACTTCTATTACGCACAGGAAGACGAACTGTGGGCCGCGGCGGGCGAGCAGGGGTTCACCTGGTCCGTACACCGCGCCCACACGGTTATTGGGCACGCCGTTGGCAACGCCATGAACATGGGCCTCACACTCGCGGCGCAGGCCACCCTCTGCCGGGACAGCGGGGAACCGTTTGTCTTTCCCGGATCCAAAACGCAGTGGGACGGCCTCACCGACATGACAGACGCCGGCCTGTTGGCCGAGCACATGCTCTGGGCTTCAACTACCCCTGCAGCCGCCAACGAGCCCTTCAACATCGTCAACGGCGATGTGTTCCGCTGGCGCTGGATGTGGCCGAAGCTTGCCGCGTACTTCGGTGTGGAATGGGAGGGCTACCAGGACGCGCCGCGTCCCCTTGGGCAGTCCATGGCAGGCCGGGAGGACCAGTGGCGGCGGATCGCCGCGGAGAACAACCTCAGCGAACCCGACCTGGGCCGCGTGGCGAGCTGGTGGCACACGGACGGAGACCTGGGGCGCGGCATCGAGGTAGTGACGGACATGGGCAAGAGCCGGGATGCGGGCTTTACGGGGTATCGCCGGACGCTGGATGCCTTTACCTTGCTCTTTGACCGATACCGGGCCGACCGGCTGATTCCGTAATGACGCGGTCGCGTCCGGCGAACAGACCCGCCAGCGCCAGGATGGCCATGGCTCCGGCGGTGCCGAGCAGCGGAAGGGTCCAGTCCCCGCTGGCATCCCGGAGTGCACCAAAGGCCACCGGGCCCACCGCGGCCAGGCCGTAGCCCACGGACTGGGCCATGCCGGACAGCGATGCTGCCTGCGGATGGTTCACGGTCCGGAGGCTGAACAACGACAGGGCGATGACAATGAGGCTTCCGCATCCGACGGCGCCCAGCAGGACCCACAGGAGGATGAGGTCAGGCGCGAGCGCCAGGCCCAGGAAGGTGACGAACACCAACGCACCGCTTGTGAAGGACACCAGCCGCTGGTCCGGTCCCCGGTGCAGGACTGCGCCTGCCCCCAGGCTAGCGAACACGCTGATCAACAGGAAGGCGGACAGGTGCACGCCGGCAGTGGCGGCGGGGACCCCGCGGCTTTGCTCAATGGTGGGCAGCCACGCCATCAGGACGTAGAAGGCGATCGATTGCAGCCCCATGAACGCAGTCACCTGCCAGCCCAGCGCTGAGCCCCAGGGCGACCGGTGTGCCGGTTCCTGCTTTTTGGCGTGCACGGCGCTTGTCCCGTGCCGGCGCAGCCAGGACAGGAGCACGGCCATGGCAATGAGGGCCAGCCCCACCCAGGCTCCCAGGGCCAGCCGCCACCCCGCCGGGGAGGTCTGCGCCACGGGAACGACGACGGCGGCCCCCACCGCTGCGAACGCAGCCTGGGCGGCGGTGTAGCTGCCGGTGACCTGGCTGACCCGCAAAGGGAAGTCCCGCTTCACGAGGGAGGGAACCAGGACATTGAGGAACGCGATGGCCACGCCGATCAGTACCGTCCCGGCCCAGATGAAGCCGGGCACCGGCAGTGAGCGGAGCACGATGCCCGATCCGAGGATCAGCAAGGACATCCACAGTGCCCGGTCCAGGCTCAGCCGGGCAGCAAATCCGGGGGCCAGGGGTGAGAAGACTGCGAAGGCGATGAGCGGGAGGCCGGTGAGGAATCCCGCTGCGGCACTGGACAATCCCAAGTCGCTGCTGATGTTGACCAGCACCGGTCCGACGCTGACAAAGGACACCCGAAGGTTGACTGCGATGAGCAGGACGCCGATGAAGGCAGCTCCGAACCTGGCAGTGCGCTGGGAAGGGTTCCGTGTGCCGGCAAGCATTCGTTGTTTCTTCCATCCTTTGGCGGGGTGGCGGGCTTATGGCGCCCATCCAGTTCTCTCATACTGAAGTACCCACCGGTGCTGCCGGATCCCCGGCGCGTCCGGCGAATACGCCGTGGGAGAACCTGCCATTTTCCCAGCCAACTGTGAGGATCATCCGCTCTCCACGGACGTACACTGACCTTCGCACCACGTTTTGTGGACACTCCGTCAGGTGAGGGCCTATTTCGTATGCTCTGGAAGTTGCTCGTCGAATACCTGCGGCCGCACCGGCCGCTGCTGGCCGCCGTCGTGGTTTTCCAGCTGGCGCAGTCCATCGCGTCGCTGTACCTGCCCACGCTGAACGCAGACATCATTGACCAGGGCGTGGCGCGGGGCGATACCGGCTACATCCTGTCCACCGGCAGCTTCATGCTGCTCATCACGCTGGTGCAGATCGTGTGTGCCGTCATCGCCGTGTACTTCGGCGCCAAGGCGGCGATGGGCCTGGGCCGGGACCTGCGCGGCGCCATCTTCGAACGGGTGGGTGAGTTCTCCGAACAGGAAGTCACCAAGTTCGGTGCGCCCAGCCTCATCACCCGCTCCACCAACGATGTCCAGCAGGTCCAGCAGCTGGTGCTGATGTCCGCCACGCTCATGGTGGCCGCGCCCATGCTCAGCATTGGCGGCGTGATCATGGCCATCCGGCAGGACGCCCAACTGTCCTGGCTGATTGCCGTCTGCGTCCCGGTGCTGCTGATCGCCGTCGGACTGATCGTCACCCGGATGGTGCCGCTGTTCCGCAAGATGCAGGCACGGATCGACACCGTGAACCGGGTGCTCCGCGAGCAGCTCACCGGCATCCGGGTGGTGCGGGCGTTCGTGCGCGAGGACATGGAAACGGAACGGTTCGCCGGTGCCAACGCGGACGTTACCGATGTTGCGCTCCGTGCCGGACGGCTGATGGCCCTGATGTTCCCCGTGGTGATGCTGGTCCTGAACGTTTCCAGCGTGGCGGTGATCTGGTTCGGTGCGTTCCGGATCGAGGACGGGTCCATGCAGGTGGGCACCCTGATCGCGTTCCTGAGCTACCTGATGCAGATCCTGATGTCAGTCATGATGGCCACGTTCATGGCGGTGATGATTCCGCGTGCGTCGGTGTCCGCGGACCGGATCGGTGAGGTGCTGGGCACCAATTCCAGCGTCCTGCCGCCGGAGCAGCCGGCCACCAGCGCGGTTCGGCGCGGTGAGCTGGAAATGCGCGACGTCGGGTTCGCCTACCCGGGTGCCGACCAGCCTGTCCTTTCCGGGATCAGCTTTACGGCGCGTGCGGGGCAGACCACGGCGATCATCGGCAGCACCGGCTCGGGCAAGACAACCCTGGTGAACCTGATGCCGCGGCTGTTCGACGCCACCTCCGGGGCGGTGCTGATGGACGGCGTGGACGTCAGGGACCTGGACCCGGACCTGTTGTGGGGGCACATCGGGCTGGTGCCGCAGAAGCCCTACCTCTTTTCCGGCACGGTGCGCAGCAACCTGCTGTACGGCAACCCGGACGCCACCGAGGACGAGCTCTGGAGCGCGCTGGAGATCGCCCAGGCGCGGGATTTCGTGGAGCAGATGGACGAAACGCTGGACGCGCCCATCTCGCAGGGCGGCACCAATGTCTCCGGCGGGCAGCGGCAGCGGTTGGCGATCGCCCGGGCACTGGTGAAGCGGCCCGAACTGTACATTTTCGACGATTCGTTCTCATCCCTTGATACCGGGACCGATGCCCGGCTGCGCCAGGCGCTGAAGCGCAACATTGCGGGGGCCACCATGGTGATCATCGCCCAGCGCGTGTCCAGCATTGTTGATGCGGACCAGATCCTGGTGCTCGACGACGGCAGGATCGTTGCGCAGGGCACGCACCAAGAGTTGCTGGAGACTTCGGATACGTACCGCGAGATCGTCTCGTCCCAGCTGGCAGCGGAGGAGACGGTATGAGCCAGGGACCCACATCCGCACGCGGCACAAAAGGTGCCTCCGCTTCGGGACCCGGCCAGGCCGACGTCGTACGCATTCCCCGTCCCGCCGGCGGACCCGGACGTGGCGGACCCTTCGCCGGGATGAACGTGCCGGCGGAGAAGGCGATGAACTTCGCCGGCTCCGCCAAACGCCTGCTGGGCACGCTCCGGCCGGAACGGCTCTGGCTGGTACTGGTGTTGGCCATGGCCGTGGCCGGCGTGGTGCTGCAGGTGATCGGGCCCCGGCTGCTGGGCGAGGGCACCAACCTGATCTTCTCCGGCGTGGTGTCCAAGCAGTTGCCGCCGGGGATGACGCAGGCGCAGCTGATAGCGGCGCTGCGGGCGGCCGGGGACAACCAGAAGGCGGACATGCTCAGCGCCATGACGCTGACCCCGGGTGCCGGGATCGACTTCGGCGCGCTTGCCAACGTGCTGACGTGGGCGCTGGTGCTGTATGTTCTGGGGTCGGCCTTCATGTGGGGGCAGGCGTATGTGCTGAACGGCGTGGTACAGCGGACGGTGTTCGGGCTCCGCGAGCAGATCGAGGCCAAAATCAACCGGCTGCCGCTGCGGTATTTCGATTCGATCCAGCGCGGTGAATTGCTCAGCCGGGTGACCAACGACGTGGACAACATTTCGCAGAGCCTGCAGCAGTCCATCAGCCAGGCCGTGACGTCCGTGCTGACGGTGCTGGGCGTGCTGGTGATGATGTTTATCCTGTCGCCCACGCTGGCGCTGATCGCCCTGGTGACCATTCCGCTGACGCTGGGGATCACGGCGCTGATTGCCAAGCGGTCGCAGAAGCTGTTCGTCCAGCAGTGGAAGAACACGGGCGAGCTGAACGGGCAGATCGAGGAGACCTACACCGGGCATGCGCTGGTGAAGGTGTTCGGCCGGCAGCGCGAGGTGGGGGAGCGGTTCCGGCAGAAGAACGCCGAACTGTATGAGGCGAGCTTCGGGGCGCAGTTCATTTCCGGTCTGATCATGCCGGCCATGACGTTCATCGGGAACCTGGTGTACGTGGGCATTGCCGTGGTGGGTGGCCTGCAGGTGGCGTCCGGGGCGATGCAGCTGGGCGATGTTCAGGCGTTCATCCAGTACTCGCGGCAGTTCACCCAGCCATTGGCGCAGCTCGGCTCCATGGCCAACCTGCTGCAGTCCGGTGTGGCGTCTGCCGAGCGGGTGTTTGAGCTGCTTGATACGGAGGAGCAGTCCGCCGATCCTGTGGGGGCTGCCTTGCAGAGCCCTGATGGTGCTGCGCGCGGGCGGCTGGTGTTTGAGGACGTCTCCTTCTCCTACTCGCCGGACAAGCCGCTGATCCATGGGTTGTCCCTGGTGGCGGAGCCGGGCCAGACGGTGGCCATTGTGGGGCCGACGGGGGCGGGCAAGACCACGCTGGTGAACCTGATGATGCGGTTCTACGAGCTCGACGGCGGGCGGATCACCTTGGACGGGGTGGACATCACCACCATGAGCCGGCACGACCTGCGCTCCCGGATGGGGATGGTGCTGCAGGATACGTGGCTGTTCGGCGGCACCATTCGCGACAACATCGCGTACGGGCGGCCTGCTGCGTCTTCTTCTGAGGTTTTGGAGGCGGCACGGGCAACGTATGTGGACCGGTTCGTGCGCTCGTTGCCCGAGGGGTACGACACCGTGCTGGACGATGAAGGCTCCAACGTGTCCGCCGGCGAGAAGCAGCTGCTGACCATTGCCCGGGCATTCCTGGCTTCGCCTTCTGTGTTGATCCTGGATGAGGCGACCTCGTCCGTGGATACCCGGACCGAGGTGCTGGTGCAGAAGGCCATGAGTGCGCTGCGGTCCGACCGGACGTCCTTTGTGATCGCGCACCGGCTGTCCACGATCCGCGACGCCGACCTCATCCTGGTGATGGAGGCCGGCCAGATTGTGGAACAGGGGACGCACGCGTCCCTGCTGGCTGCCGGTGGGGCCTACGCGCGGCTGTACGAGGCCCAGTTCGCGGCACCGGTGGCGGAGGTGTAGGGAGGCCATCCTGGAGGATATCGCTCGGCGTCCTGAGTTGTCCCAGGCAGACGGCATCGCGATCTTTGTCGCGACGCCGTCTATCCTCGCTGAATGATCGCCATTCGATTGCTAACAGGGGTCACAGGTAGCTCTTGACGGTCGCCCGGAGGGCCTCGGTGTGTTCGTAAATCTCCTCAAGCGAGTTGATGGCCACACGCGTTTCTTCTTTGCTGTCGTTGAAGATGCCGATGTACTTCTGGGTTCGGTTGAAGTGCAGCCGAGCAATAGGCTTGCGGTTGTTGTCATCAAGCAGTACGGCAAAGTAGGACTTTGCATCGCGTTGGGCGACGCGAATCGGCTTGACCTCGCTGCAGACGATTGCACGCACAATCTGGTAGCCCTCGATTTCTTCAAGCGTCGTCTCCAGGCCGTCAGCTTCGGCGAGGTCTGCCTCCGCGACGGGCGCACTGGTGACAGCGGTGGGTACAGTCGTGTCCTCCGATTGCGGGAATCCAGGATTCCCCAGAGCTTTCTTCAGCCGTTCGTTGACCTGGTCATTGAGGAATTGTTTTGTGGCCTTCCCAACCAGCGTGGTGAATTGATCCCGTACCTTCTGTGTATACGGCCCGGAGTAAACCCTGGCTGTCAGGAACTTGACCCATTCGTCTTCAGGCTCCCTGAACTGTGCAGCCAGTGTTCTCTTCAACTCGCCGATGTACTTCAATTCGCCGGCCGCGCTGATGATTGAATCCAAGTCAAAGACATCCTTGGACAACTTCTGTAACTCGGGGATCAGCATCTGGTCAATGTCGTTCAGGTCGAGCACGAGGAACGGCTTGGCATCCATGCGGTTCGGTGCATCCAGGTCTGTGAAGAACTGGTAGACCTCACCGTTGGTCAGGATCGCTATACGAGCGTTTGTGACGGCAAAGTAGCGGAAGAGCTGAGAGGCGTGCTCGATTTTCACAGGCTCTGTCGACTTCTTGCACTCGATCAGAATCTGGACCTCACCGTCCTTGACGATCGCGTAGTCGATCTTCTCGCCCTTTTTGAGCCCTACATCCGCGATGAACTCCGGGACCACCTCCAAAGGATTGAAGACGTCGTAGCCAAGAATCGTCGAAATGAACGGCATGACGAACGCGTTCTTCGTTGCCTCCTCGGTCTGAATTACACCCCTCTGCTGCCGCACTTTCGTTGCCAGCGCTGAAAGTTTCTCCGCAAATTCCATGTCTTACCCCCAGTAATGCTCTTACCCGGACACAGCTTCGTGTCCGGTGGCAGTTTCAAGCTGATGAAGCAAAAACTTACATGGCACGGGTGACATTTACACGCAACCGGTTGATGCTGCCGTTATGTTGCCATCCGCTGCGCCGAAATCCGGTGAGCAAAGCTTCCGCCAAGACAGTGTGTGCCGAAGGCAACTCAGAATGTCAGACCCCCGTGACAGTCTTTGCTTATGGAAAGCGGAGCGGTTGTGGATGCGAAAGGCATGGCTGGACTGGCCGGTGCCGTCGCATCCCTTACCGGGTTGGTGGACGAGCTAGCGGGAGTTGTGAACACCTCTGCCGAGGCTGTGGGCCGCACGGATGGTCACGACCCACTGCATGAACTTTCAGAGTCCTGCCTGGACAGCCTGGGCATTGTGGCCCGGGTCGAAGCTGCTACTGCAGCGGTGAAAGTCCGGCTGCTCGCAGAACATTCGGAGGCCGCAGCCGCCATGGAAGCGCCGGCGGAAAGCGCCTTCGAGTCGGCGGCCAGGGAGATGAGTATCGTCGCCGAAGTCGCCTGCACGCTCACCATCGGCGAGGGAGCCGCGTCCGCGCTGTTGCAGGACGCCCATGCGCTCACCACCTCTCTTCCGGCTACGCTCAAGGCCATGGAGGCTGGAGCCATTTCTTGGCGGCATGCCCAGATTATGGTCGATGAAACCAGCGGCCTGGACTCGGCAGCCGCAGCAGCCTTGGAAGCCCACTTCCTGGACCCGGAGGCGCCTAACGCGGCCCGGGGTGCATCTGCCGGAGAGCTTGTGCCGGGCCGTTTCCGGCGGAAGGCACGTGCCTGGCGGGAACGCCATCATCCCGAGTCCCTGGAAACCCGGCACGTTAAGTCCGTGTCGGATCGACGGATGGAATACTCGCCGGACCGGGACGGCATGGCCTGGGTTTCGGTCTACCTGGCTGCTGATAAGGCCTGTGCCATCTGGAACAGGACCTCCGCCCTGGCACGTGGACTGCAAGGACCGGACGAGGCGAGGACCCTTCCCCAGCTCAAGGCAGACCTTGCCGCCAAATTGCTCCTCGGTGGCGCCACGGACCTGGCCGGACCCGGGCCGTCGCTCAAAGCCGATGTGCTGGTCACGGTGCCAATCCTTTCCCTCCTCGGTGCTACGGACGAGCCAGCAGACCTGGACAACTACGGGCCCATCCCCGCGTCCATGGCACGCAGACTCGTCACGGAAGGTGCCGGCTCTTTCTATCGGGTTTTGGTGGACCCCCGCGACGGAGCCCCGCTGGAACTTGGCCGCACCAACTACCGGCTCACGGAGTCACTCAAACGGTGGTTGAGGATGCGGGATGGGAAATGCACTTTCCCGGCGTGCAGCAACCACAGCCAGGACAACGAGGCTGACCACCTCACGGCCTGGGAGCATGGAGGCGCCACCGGAATCAGCAACCTGGGACAGTTGTGCCCCAAGCACCACCGGCTCAAACATCGGACCGGCTGGAGTCCGGGTACGGCTTCCAAGAATGAGCCACCGGGCTGGACTTCTCCCAGCGGTCGCCACTACAACGCCGAACAACCGGACCGGGAACCGACAATCTGGCCACCGGGCTGCCTGCCGGGAGAGGCCAGCGCGCTGGAGGTACTGATAGTGGATTATCTCGCGATCTCGTAACCAGCGTTAGTTGGCTGCGCGGAGGACACACCCGCCTGCCCCTTCACGGCTGAGAACTCATCCCCCGATGTTGATGTTCCCCGACGTTCACCATGATGCAACCAAGGCGCCCTGAATCGTTTCGCCAGGCCCAGCAGGCTTTTCAAGCACCCTCAAGCCCGGAACACCCCATCACCGGGCGGACATCCCCGAGGTACCAGGAGTACTCCCGTGTTCGTGAAAAGCACCCTCGCCGCCGTCGCCGTCCTCGCCTCACTGGCCGGGACAGCCGTAGCCCCTGCCCAAGCCGGGGCCGAGGCACCCAATCCGGCGCCCGTCGTCGTCGGCCAACCCCTCGCCGGCACCCATGCCCACAACGACTATGAGCATGACCGTCCCCTGTTCGACGCACTGGGGCACGGTTTCACCAGCGTCGAAGCGGACGTATGGCTGGTTGACGGTGAGCTGCGCGTGGCCCACGACCTCGCTGACGCCAAACAGGGCGTCACGCTCGAAAGCCTTTACCTCGACCCACTCCAGGACCTGGTCCGCAGCACCCCCGGCCACAGCGTCTACCCCAAGTGGGACGGCAGCCTGCAGCTCCTGATCGACATCAAGAGCGATGGCGAGGCCACCTACGCCGCCATCGAGCAGGAACTGGCCGAGCACCGCGACATCATGAGCCGCTACACCAACGGCAACGTCAAGACCGGCCCGGTCACCGCCGTCATCAGCGGCAACCGTCCGCTGGCCACCATGCAGGCCCAGGACAAGCGCTTCAGCTTCTACGACGGACGCTCCACCGACCTCACCTCCGGCCTGCCCGCTGCCCTGATGCCGCTGGTCAGCGACAACTGGACCAAGCTCTTCACCTGGCAGGGCGTCGGCCCCATGCCGGAGGCCGAGCGCGCCAAGCTGGGCGCCTTCGTGGCCACCGCACACGCCAACGGCTACCGCGTCCGCTTCTGGGCCACCCCGGACCAGCCCGGTAGCGCCCGCGACGCCGTCTGGACCGAACTTGCCGATGCCGGCGTGGACCACATCAACACCGACGACCTCGCCGGCCTCCAGCAATTCCTCACCGCCCGCGGCGCCTGAGCCCCCACTCAGGCCAACAACAGAAACAGGACCACCCCATGCTTTCAAAGACTTTGACAATCACGACGGCGGCGCTCACCTTGGCATTCGGCCTCCTGGCGTCCCAGCCCGCTTTCGCCGAAACAGCAGAGGCGGACAGCACCAGCGACGGCAACCAAGCCTTCACCTTCGCTGCCATCGGTGACATCCCCTACGGTGCCGCCGAGATCGCCAAGTTCCCGTCCCGCGTCCAGGATCTCAACGCGGACAAGGAACTGAAGTTTGTAGCACACGTGGGCGACATAAAGAACGGCTCCTCCGTCTGCTCAGACGAGTACTTCTCTTACATCCGCACACAGTTCGACACCTTCACGCACCCGCTGGTCTACACGCCCGGCGACAACGAGTGGGTGGACTGCCACCGCACCAACAACGGGGCCTACAACCCCCTGGAGCGCCTGGACAAGATCCGGGAGGTCTTCTTCAACCAGCCCGGCAAGACCCTGGGCGCCACCATGCCGGTGAAGTCGCAGGAGAGCCTGGGTTTGCCGGAGGACGTCCGCTTCGAAAAGAACCGGGTGGCTTTCTCCGTCCTGAACGTCCAGGGCAGCAACAACTCCCTCCTGCCGTGGAGCGGGCTGGGCAAGACTGAACCCACGCCGGAGCAGCTCGCCGAGGTGGAACACCGTACGGACGCCGTGATCGCCCAGATCCACCAGACCTTCGCCGAAGCCAGGCGCAGTAACGACCGCGCCGTGGTGCTCATGCAGCAGGCCGACATGTTCGACCCGTCGCTGCTGGCCGACGCCACCGCAAACCCGGCAACGGTATCCGGCTTCCGCGAGGTCGTCCAGGCCATGGTGGAGGAGACCAACAACTTCGACGCTCCTGTCTACCTGGTCAACGGCGACAGCCACGTCTTCGCTGAGAACCAGCCCCTTGCCGCGGGCTCACCTTGGCTGGACATCTACGGCTCACCCGCCGCCGACAACCTGCAGCGCATCACGGTGGACGGCGCCAACAACGCCGTGGACTACGTCCGCTTCACGGTGGCCGGAAACAGCGCCAAAGGCGCCGACGTGCTGAGTTGGGAAAAGGTCCCCTTCAGCAAGTAGCAGCGCAAAGGAGAGCGGACGACGGCGGGCGCCCACCCGCCGTCGTCCGCTTTCCCTGTGGGAGCTACAGTCGGAGCTCCATGAAGACGCTGTGGGGGTCCAACACGTAGGCGGCGAAGGGCTCGCACACCGTGAAACCGTGCCGGGCGTACAGCCGCCGCGCGGCCGCGAAGTAGTCCTCGGTTCCGGTCTCCAGATAGACCCGCTCAAGGTTCCGCGTACGGGCGTCATCAAGGATATGTCCCAGTATGAGGGCGGCCACGCCCCGGCCCCGGGCGGTTGCCGTGGTGCGCATGGACTTGATCTCGCCATGCCTCTGCGGACCGGCGGGGGAGTCCAGAAGCTTAAGAGCGCCGCACCCCAAAAGGTTGCCGTCCTCGCGGGCCGTCCAGAACGTGACGGACGGGGCGGACAGGGCCGAATGGTCCAGGGCGTGCACGCTCTCGGCCGGCGAGGTGGCGAACATGTCGGCGAGGTGCTCGCTGAGGAGCAGGTGGACGTCGTCGCGCGCGGGGCTGTCCCGGTCTATCGAAATCATCGCCTCAAACTTACCCGTTGCGCACAGCGGTACCCGTATGCCAAGATTCCCCTGATCGTGAACCGACTCCAGGAGGTGAGACCCATGAACGCTGTATCCGTAATGGGTGCTCCCCCGCAGCCCACGATCCGCGGCTGACCCAGCCGTCCACAGGGAGCGCCGCACAGGCAAATTCGCGAAAGGCGACTCCCATGAACACAACACCTTCTCCCATCCCGCACCCCGTCCCGCACCCCGTTCCCTCGGTTACTTCCGGGCGCGCCCTGGTCCTCGGTGGCGGGGGCTCCACAGGAAACGCTTGGCTGATCGGCGTTCTCGCCGGACTGGCAGACGCCGGGCTGGACGTGACCGGCGCCCACCGGGTCATCGGAACATCGGCGGGATCCACGGCCGCTGCGCAGATCGCCGGCGCCAGTCCGGCGGAGCTGTACGCCGCCGTCATGGACGCGCCGCTTCCACAGCGGCTGCGGGCCGCCGGAACTTCGTCGGCCGGCAGTCCGGTCCCCAACCACCTGGAGCGGACCGGCAGGATCATCGCCCGTTCCGCAACTGCGGCGGACATGCGTCGGAGGATGGGCGCGGCCGCCATCGACATGGCGGAGGACTACGACCATTCCGGACGGTGGCGGGCCACCGTGGCGGCCCGGCTGACGACACAGGAATGGCCGGAGCATGAACTGCTGATCCCAGCGGTGGATGCCAGTACCGGTGAACCGGCAGTGTTCGACCGGTCCGGCGGCATCGACCTGGTCGACGCGGTCGCCGCCAGTTGTTCCAGCGGCTCCGCCTACCGGATTGGAGACAGGAGCTACATCGACGGCGGCTACCGGCGAAATGAAAACGCCGACCTGGCCACCGGGTGTGGCAGGGTCCTGGTCCTGTCACCCTTCGGTGGCAGGACGCGCATGCCGCTTGAGTGGGGCATGCAGCTCGCCGCGCAGGTGGAGGAGCTCCAAGCGCATGGCAGCAGAGTCGAAGTGATCTCCCCTGGCAGCGGGGCCGAGCACATGTTCGGCGCCAACGCCATGGACCCCTCACTCCGTCCGGCCGCGGCTCACGCCGGATACAACCAGGGCAAAGACCTCGCCGGGAAACTAACTAAATTCTGGCAGTAGTGGAAAATGCGAATTTAGGGTCGTTTTCTTGGCCTGGACGGAGTTTCCGGCGGCTTTTGTTGGACAAAATAAAAGAAACGGAAACCTTGGCGATGCAACCAATTTCAAAAATTATCCCGGCGGCCTTGGCCGCGGCCTTCCCGCACCGCCGGCGGGGCATCAGGCGCCTCGCGCTGCGCCCCTGCAGAACTGGATAAAAAAATAAAAGCAGGTATGGTATCCGGTAACGCAAAGCAAAGAAAGGCGTGATTCCGATGTCCGGAAAATCCCCCAAAAGCGGCGCCGCTAAAAAGGTCGGCAAGTCAATCCTGGAGAAACGTGCCGAAAAGAGAGCTAAAAGCGAAAACAGTGAGCTCAGTTTTATAAAACCGCGCAAAAACCAGCGCTGACCATGCCAGCGGGCGGCCGCCCGGGACTCCTAGCCCGCGGCCGCCCGCACCACCCCGGCAAGCCCCACCGCACCCATAGCCGGGGGATCAGCCAAAGGACACCACCATGATGACCTCCCGCAACGCCCTCGTCGTTCCCACCCGGCTCACCCAGCCGGTGCACATCCGGCCGATCGACCTGGACGAGACGGCCTTGCAGAAAATCGCGTCAGGCGGCGTCGGCCTCCTCGCCGGCACTGACTGGCACGTCTATCTGGACAGCTCTGCCGCCAGCCCAACCACGAATCCGCGCGCCGAAGTGCTCATCCGCGAGGCCGGCATCGAACTCGACGGGACCATCCAGGGGACTGCCCTGTTCCTGGGGCGCGACAGGGTGGACGGCGAGTGTGACGCTCCCCGCCACCTCATCAGACTCGCCGAGCAGCTGTTCGACCTGCCGCTCGCAGCGTAGCCGGTCCGGCGCTCGATGACGCGTGCCGGGCCACACTGTTGGGGGGAGCGGACGGCGGCGGATGAATATCCGCGGCCGTCCGCCCTGCTTACTTTTCCAGCAACCCGCCGCTCGCCCACCGCCGGACCGCCAGCTTTTCAGACGCATCGAACTCCAGCAGCGCCACCCGGCAGAGTTCCTCCACATTGGCCGTCCATGCGGCAGCAATCTCGGCCGCGGTCGCATCGTCCCGCAGCTGGAAATCGGCGTATGCCAAGCCCTGCAGCACAAAGTTCACGGCATTGCGGGAGACGGGTTCGCCGGCACTGACACAGTCATCCCGCACCTGCCGGGCCAGCTCATTCCGGTTGAGCTGATGTTCCCGGAGGCGGGCCTCCATGGAGGTGAAGATCTGCCGAAACTGGGCCGCCGACAAGGCAGGGACGTCCGTCACCCGGGTGACCCGCTCCTCGACGCCGGGCTGAACTTCGGCGGGAGCGGGAAGGTCCTCAGCGGAGAAGCGCTTGGCGTCCCACACCCAGCCGCCCTTGGCCGGTGAGTATTCGATGTCCTTGCCGATCTGGGCCACCCACGCTCCGAACCGCCCAAGGCCGGCCCAGTCCGTCTTCAAGGACGGCTCCGCACTCAGGGCCCGGTGCGCCACCAAGGCTCCTTTCACCGGGCCGGACGCGGACCGGACAAACTTCAGTACCTCAGCCACCGCGGGGGAACCCGTTTTTGGCTTTGCCTTTGCTGTTGCGGGGCCGGGCGGCAGCTTCGCCGAAGCCACGGCATTGATGGGTTCGGCGGTGGTGCCGTTGAGAATGGCCACGAAGTCATGTGACTCGACCACGTGGTCCGCCATTTCCCGGTAAGCGAAGGCAACGGCGCCGGCGGCGATCACGGTGGTCATCCGGTCAGCTGCGCGGAACCGCTGGATCAGGGAGGTGAAATCGGCGTCGGCCGAGGCGATGAAGAACTCCTCGATGGCTACGCTTCCGGAGAGCGCATCCATGGCATCGAGCACCAGGTTGATATCCGTGCTGCTCTTTCCGCGCTGCGTCAGCGACGGGCAGTCGATCACGCGAAATCCAGCCCGCGTCCAGTAGGGGCGGTACTTGGAGTACACCATGGGGTTCAAGTAGCAGTTGCGGATCAGGAACCTCCGGGAGTCGTCAGCGGCTCCGCCATCTGACAGGGCATCGGCCCACTGCCTGGGATCCTCGGCAAAGCGCCTCGCCGCGGCCGGGTCCAAGGCCTGCAGGCCGGTGAAAACATTGTCGAAATCGACAAACATCGCTGCACGGATGCCAGGCCGGCGCGCAGGTTCAGGTGCCTTGTTCATTGGCTAAGTGTGCCAGCCGCGCCGGGGTCCGGGGCGGCGTTACTGCCGCGACACGCGAGCGGACGACGGCGGGTGCGCACCCGCCGTCGTCCGCCTGAACCAGGCGCTGCTTCCGCCGCCTGGGCACGCGCGGCGTTCCCGTTCCGGGACGTCCTACCGCGGGCTCCGGTCGATAACGCAGAACAGGTTCCCGTCCGGATCCTCCAGCACGACGAAGTCCGGATCCTCCGGGTACGAGTCCCAGTCCACGCGCCGCGCGCCGAGCGAGACCAGCCGCTCCACCTCCGCGGACTGGTCGTCCGCATACAGGTCCAGGTGGATCCGCGGGTGGTCCTGGACCGGGGTTTCGCTGAACATGAGGGACAGTTCCGCGCCAGGGCCCGACGACGGCACTAGGGTCACCCACGTATCGTCACCGGCCTCCCGGGGGACATAGCCGAGGGCATCGTTCCAGAACTTCGTGGCGGCGTTGACGTCGTTGACGCCGAGGACAATGGTTCCGATAGTCAACATCCGGCCAGCCTAGACCCGAAGTGCCGGGCCGGGTAGGTGCCCTGCCGCCCGGCGGTCCAATCCTGCCGGCAGTGGAGCAAAGGCTGGAGGTAGGCGCGCTGCTCCGGCAAGCGGACGACGCCGGCACACGCCCGCCGTCGTCCGCTTGGGAAGGTGCCTGGCGGACTTAGTCCTCGTAGACCGCGATGAAACGGCCCACTACGCCGCCCTTGCGCAGCTTGTCGATGGCGCCGGGGATATCCGCCTGCTTGATGAGGTTCATCGGCGGGTTCAGCTCGCCGGACTTCATGAGGGCATAAGGTTTTCGAGGTCTTCCTTGGTGCCCGACTTGGATCCCTTGATGGACAGCTGGTTGATGATCAGCGGGTAGGTGTTGATGGTCGCTTCGAGGCGTCCCATGCCCACCTGGACCAGCGTGCCGAACTCGGCGAGGGTCTCGAGCGCAGCGGAGGTGGTGGTGCCGAACCCGGCGTAGTCCACGATGAGGTCCAGGTTCTTGTCCCTGAACGCCGTAATGGACTCGGCCACTCCGGCGAGGCCGATCTCACCGGCGAGCTTTTGCGTCTCGGGGTTTACCTCGGCGCCATAGACCTCCGCACCTGACAGTGCTGCCACCCGGGCGCCGATGTAGCCCAGGCCGCCCAGGCCAATCACGCCTACCTTCATGCCCGGTTTCGCCCCGCCCACGGCCATGATCGCGTGGTAGGCGGTCAGCCCTGCGTCGGTGGCCATCGCGCCCAGCTCGAAGGAGACCTCGTCCGGCAGCTTCACCAGGTTGTCGTCGGTGGCGAGGAGTTGGGGCCCGAAGCCGCCGTCCCACTTGCCATAACCCAACGCATCGCCGTCCTTCATGACGGGGGAGAGGCCAACCCGGTCGCCGACCTTCCAGTGCTCCATGCCAGCGCCCACTTCGGTGATGACGCCCGCATTTTCGTGACCCATGGTCCGCGGGAGCTCGGGGAACAGCGGCATCCAACCGGCGTCGTCGATGGCGGTGACGTCGGAGTGGCACACCCCGGCGGCCTTGACGCTGACCACTACCTGGCCCGGACCTGCACTGGGTTCAGCCACTTCGTTCAGCGTAAGGGGGTTGTTGGTGCCGGTGAACTGCCATGCCTTCACGGGGCATCTCCTTCGGATCCGTTGGATAAGTTCATGCATATGCATGTAATTACAGCCTACGCCTGTTTTGGCCGAGCGTAGCCCCGGATGTGATGCGGGGAACATGCCGCACATTTTGTTCCCCGAGTTCTATGCGTCGGATATTTCCGACATATACTGAGGCGGTGCTTCCCGATGTTTTCGCCGCCGTATCCAACCCGGCGCGGCGCGTCATCCTCGACGAACTGCGACAAGGGTCCAGGACGGCCGGCGAACTTACCGGCCTGCTGGACCTTAGCCGTCCGGCGGCATCCGAACACTTGGCCGTGCTCCGGGACGCAGGGCTGGTCCGTGAGGAACGGCAGGGACGGAACAGGGTGTACCACCTGCAGCCTGCCCGCCTCGCCGAGATCGGCGGCTGGGTGAAGCACTTCGAGCACTACTGGAACCAGCGGTTGGACGCCCTGGCAGACCTTCTGGACGAGGAGAAACCAAATGACTGAAAATGCCATCAGGCTTGAACGCCATTACCCCCACCCCGCCGCTGCTGTGTGGGCCGCGCTGACGACGCCGGAACTCCTGGCCCGTTGGTGGGCCCAGGGCAACATCGCACCCGTGGTCGGCCACCGTTTCACCATGGACATGGACGCCTGGGGCCGGCAGCAGTGTGAAGTCCTCACCGTTGACCCCGGCGCGTCCATCAGCTTCCTCTTCTCCGAAGGCCAGCTGGATACCACCATCACCTGGCGCCTTGAGCCGGTGGACGGCGGCACCATCCTCCACTTCGAGCACGCCGGGTTCCAGCTCGACACTCCTATGGGACGCCACGCCATCGAAGGCATGGGCAACGGCTGGCCCGGCCTGCTGGCCCGTATCGATGGGGTCCTTGCCGGGGTGTCCTGACTCCCAGCCTCCTGCTACGCTCCACGTAGCCGGGCGGCCGTTGTGCTTAGGGCCGGGAATCAGCTTTGGATGTTGAGCGAAGGAAGCACCCATGACGGTTGCCCAGATCCAGGTGGACCAGCGCGTGATCGGGATCGATTCCCGGCGCTTCGCCTCTGTTGAGAAGGCGCTCGTGGAGCTCATCACCAACAGCGACGACAGTTACGCGCGGGTGGAAAGAGCGGGCGGCAACGTGACGGGCAGGATCCTGGTCGGCTACGAGCGGCACCACTCCGGTGCGGTGCTGACGGTCAGTGACCAGGCAGAGGGCATGTCCTTCCAGCAAGCCGGCCGCATCCTCAGCTACGGCGGCGCCCACAGCCCGCTGGCGCGCGGCGAGGGCGCAGGCCGCGGCTACTTCGGCCGCGGACTCAAGCAGGCCATCTTCGGCCTGGGCCACGGCTGGATCGAAACCATCCAGGCCGGCCGGCTTACCCGGATCGATATCTTCCGCAGCAGCAATGGCGGCTACTTGTATGACGACGACGGCGCTGACAGGCAGGCATTCCCCGCGGACTACGCCCGGCTCGGGATACCCTACGGTGGCAGCGGCACCAAGGTCACCATCGTCGTCGACAACCCGCACGCCACCATCACGCAGCAGTCAACGCTGCTTCAACTCCTCGCGGACAACATCTACCTGCGGGAAGTGCTGGACCGGCGCACGGTGGAACTGCTGCACGGACACCCCGGAAACGGGGACGACGGCAGCGACATCATCCGCTTCCGGGAGCCGCCGGCGGCAACACTTGTTGGCCCTGATGCGCCCGGCAGCTTCAGTGTCGGCGGAACCGAGTATGCGTTCACCGTCACGCTGAAGCGGGCCGAGGGTGTCGAGCTGACACTGAAGGGCGACGAGCGCACCGCCGGCCTGGTGGTGGAGTCCGGCATGGCCGTGCTCGACTGCCAGATGTTCGAGTTCGAGAACCAGGTGGGCACCGAATACCTCTTTGGAATGGTCCGGTGCCCGGCGCTGACCGACATGCTGGGCAGGGGCGTAGCCATCATCAGTGACGAGCGTGAGGGCCTGAACACCAAGGACCCGTTCGTTGCAGCATTCTCGCACGCGGTAAGCCGGATGATCGCGGCACCCGTCCAGGCGGAAAAGGAAAAGCTCACCCATTTGGAACGTGCCACCACCTCGGGCCGGACGGCCGGGATGATCGAACACCTGCTGCAGCATATGAGTGAGGCCGCCGTCCGGGACCTGGGCCTGGAAACAGCACCTGAGGGCCGGAATGGGAACGGCGCGGAGCTACCGGAGGCGCCACTGGCGGCGGCGCTGCGGTTCACAACGCCCTTCTACTACCGTCCGCCCGTGCATCCGTTCCATGTAGCCCTGCTGCTGGATCCACACCAGCTGCCCCGGGGGGAAATGTTGGAGTTCGATCTGGACCTGCCGCCCACGATCCGGCTGGACCCGCTGCCTGCACCTGTTCCGGTCGGCGCGCTCGCGGAGACTTTACGGCTTGAGTGGACTGCGGCGGGGGAGCAGGCCGGCGACCAGGGGCAGATTACCGCACGGGCGGGGAACTACTGGGCGCTCTGCGAGGTGGTCATCGCCGACCACGCTTCCCGCCGCACCGCAGACCAGCCGCCGCACCGCGGGGCCACCGGAACATTGCCGGCCCCGCGCCGCCAGGCCCACCGCGCGAGCCGGGACCACGGCGTGGACCTTTTTACCGGCTACGACTTCAGGAACCTCCACAACACCACGGACCGTGCCGTGTACTCCGAAGCGGAGCGGAAGGTCATCATCAACACCGCAGCCCCCACCGTCCAGCTCTACGTCGACGGCCGGGGGCGGTTCCGCGACTCCGCCCGGCTCCTGCTCGCCGAGCTCTTCCTTGACGTCATCTCGGACGAGCTGGCACGGCGCAGCGTGGATCAGCATGGCCAGGGAGGTGACCTCGAAGCGTTCCGGAACGCCAAACGGGCCATCATTGGCCGCTACGGCAGCGAGGTACACCGCACCTTCCTGGGCTGAGGCCAGTTGGCAGGACCGTCGGGGCCGGGCGTTTACCAGCGGCTTCGAATGGGTAACCCTGGATTATGACTGATTCCGGAGCGGGTGGCGCCAACGATCCCTTCGACGGCAATGACGGCATCGTAGCCGGGCCAGCGCATGCCGAGACACCCGAGAGTATTGCCGATGACGTCCGCCATGACATCCAGCTGGGCCAGGTCCAGGACGACGTAGCGCACGTCCTTCAGGAGCGGTTCGAGGACGCGGGCATCGACGCCCGCCCCGAAGAAGTGGACGACCTGGCTGAAGAAATAGAGCGGGACGCGTCCAGCTAGCGACCCGGACGCTGGCCGGCCCTAGGGCCAGTCTGCGCGGGCGAACCGGACGGGACTGGGCAGGGTCAGAAGGCAGTCCGACGTCCATTCCGCTACCCTGTGCTGGACATCCAGCGGATCTGCCGCTGCGACCTGCTGCGGATCCTGGTTGGTGGCGTCTTGAAGATCTTCAACTGAGCTGTTCACTTATCCCCCTAGTAACGCGTGTGTGCCCACACTAGGCACCGCCGGATGCCAAGGGAAGAGAGTTAATCCAGCAGCCGGATAAACTGCGCAAATCTTGAGGAAGGCTGCCGGCGGGGAGGGCCGGCGGCACATTTACTGTCCTGCGCGTGCCAAAACAGCGGTGAAAATGGCGGATAGGGAATCGGCTTTAGCCTGGGTGTCTGGCTGCGACGATACGGTGCTGGAAGCCTCGATGGAGAATGTTCTCCTGCGCGCCCCGCACCGCACCTGCCAGGCGCCTGTGCCGTCGCTGAGCTGGTAGGCCACAGCGTAGCTGGCGTCAGCGGAAATCGTGGTAGCCAGGGTGGAAACCGTAGACCAGGTGCGGCCGCCGCCTTCCACCGAGATTTCCTGCACAGTCGCGCAGCCGCGGAGGCGTTCGGATCGACTGTCGAAAGGATAGGGCGGGATCGCGGCCGAGGGCATGCTGATGACTGTGAAGTCGGCGTTGTCCATCTTCGCGGCCCCCTGGATCTGACCCTGCCCGTATACAGAGCCGGCCAATGACGCGAAGTACGCCTGGTCGTCGAAAACGCATTGGGTGGCGGGCGGCTGCGACGTAATGGTGGGAGTTGAGCCACGAGGCGGCTCGAGCACGGTTGCCTGTGGCAGGCGTACCGGTTCCCCGGCCGGCCCGGTCATCCCCTTGAACAGCGCCACCATCTGGTCAGGCGTGAGTGAGTTTGGAGCGCTTGGTGCCGCTGGTGCTTGGGGCTTACCCGCTTCGTTGATGAGCTCCTTCGCCAGTTCCGCCATCGAATCCAGGGCCGGCTTGGCATCGGCCTCCGAATTCAGTGCGGCAACGGCAAGGGTCAGGGTGATGGACAGGGTGCCGTGCAGGACGCGTAACCCGACGGTGCCGAAGTCTCCCGGCCCCTTGGGCTTGGTGACCTGGGTAAACGCGTGCTGTTTATCGCCGATGGAAGGTGCGCCCAGTAACTGGACGGCAGAGGTGGAGGTCCTGCCCGCCTCCGTATAAGCAAGGTCGAACTGGTTGCAGCGCTGCAACACGTCATCCGCATAGCCGAAATCGGCGGCGGCGATTGCGGCCTGGTCCGCGCTCCTGAGGAGGATCCAGATGGTGGTGGTGGGTCCGGACTCACCACCTGCCGGAGGCATGCCGCCCTCCGCAAAAAAGATGTCCTTGTCTGCCCAGCGGGTGAACGGGTCCTGGGGAACCAGGGCTATGCAGTCTCCCGGCGTGGTAACCGTCTGGGCTTGCGGGAAGGACCCGCTGGCGGCGCCCGAGCGCAGGCGGGTTGAATCCTCACCTGCTGGGTAAGGCAGGTTGCGGCTCTTGCCCACCCCGTTGATGATGGCTGCGAGCTCCGCATCCGAGAAGGGGCCGGACCCTGACCCTGTGGCGGTCGCTGTTGCGGAACTGGAGGCGGGGGAAGGAGCTGGCGGGCTGCTGGCCGGAGGGGTGCCGCCTGGGGAACACCCGGCCAACGCGAGCAGGACTGCGGCGAGGGCACCGGCCCGGCGGCTGCTGCTTCGTCCCGGTGCACCACTACCGGGCTTCGCGCTTCCCCCTGCAGCCATGTCCGGCCTCCTTTGCCAGCTCCTACGCTAGGGACCGGCGGCCGGACCCGCTAGGGCCGGAGGACCCGATCAGTCACCGTGCTCCCAAGGCCAGGAGTGCTTCCGACGGCAGCAATTGGAATCACTTCCAGCCGGTCGTCCGGCCCCGCAATCACCAGGACGTGCTGGGCCGTGACGCCCTCCAGGGCCGCTGCCACCAGTCGCACGGCCTCCCCAACCCCCGGAGCGGGGGTGGACGACGGCGGAACTACCGCGCCGCCGTCGTCCGCCCTCAGCCAGGTGGCCACCTTGGCACCTCCCGTGGCTTCAGCGATGCCGCGTGCCAATGCCTGGGAATCCGGGGAAGCGGGTGGATAGCCGCTGACGAGTGTGATCCGCTCGATCATGTGCTTGTGCGCGGGTGCCGCGGCGGCAAACAGGACCCGGTCATGACGCCACAGCGCGAAGTGGTAGCCGGCCACGAGCCCGGCTGCCACCAGGAGGCCCAGCGGTGCGCGGATGCGGTCCAGGAGGCCTCCGCCGGTGACGTCGCCCAGCAGGAACTCGAAGAGCCGGTAGCCAATCACCAGCAGCGTGATGAGGGCCACCACGGCACTGACGCCGAAGAATGCCACCAGGTAGACGCGCCGGCCGGGCGGAATGTCCGCAGCGGTGCCCGGCTGGTGCCTCGGTTTCCATGCCAGCCACCAGACCGGTGCCCCCACCAGTAGGGAACTCAGGCCGCCCAGGAGCAGCGTGCGGGTAGCCCCGCCGGCGAGCGGAGACACGGCTGTGGCAAGCAGCGCGTTGACCACGACGCCGATGCCGGACGCCGCCGCGGCAAGCGCCACGGCGGACGTCACCAGGAGGCTGGCCCGGCGTGTGCGGGTGGAACGCGCGACGGAAGCGGTGCGGTGGTAGCGCCACACCAGGGCGCCTATGGCTGCGGCTGCGATGGCCGGGGCGAGCGGTTCGAGCAGGTTGCCCAGGGGGTCGCTCCGGTCAAACGCCAGCCGCAGGAGGACAAACAGGATGACGCCCAGGCCACCCAGCGCCGTGATACCGGCGACGAAGATGCCCACGGCAATGATGGTGACGTCCACCAGTCCCGTCTGGAAGCGTCTGCCCCCATCCCGGAACCAGTGCCACCACCACACCGCCGCACCGCCCGCAGCCCATACCACGGACCTCAGGATGGGCAGCCACCACGGCTCAAAGGAAGCCGCTGCCGCGAAACCGCGGATTGCCACGTCCAGCAGGCTGCCCAGCGCCGCAATGGCGGCGCCGGCGCCAAGGAGGAGTCCAAACACGGAGCCGACGACGGCCCGAACGTCCTCGAGATGCGATGACGGTTTGCGGGGGTGCCTCCACATCCACCGGTGCCACCACCAAATGGCTGACCACACGATGCCGTTGGCCAGCGGCGACGGCCACTGGCTCTCCTGCGTGTCAAGGAAGGAGGTGGCAAGGTTCAGCAGCGACGTGGTGCTGATGATCAGCGAGACCGCATACATCCCGGTCAGGTAGAGGCCCCACCCGGGCGCCCTGCGTTCGGATTCGTCGTCCAGGCGCCTCCACACAAACCACCACAGCAGCAGTGCGAGCGGGCCACCGATCAGGGTGAAGGCAAGGGACAGGGCCAGTCCTGCGACATCACCGGACACCAGGGTGGATGCGGTCCGGAAGAGCCGCTCCAGGAGTCCCTGGAGACCGGATGCCGAGATCAGTACCAGGGCAAACAACAGGACGTACATGATCAGCCGGCGGAGGGTTGCCAGGCCGCTCGAGGGAGCGGCGACCACCGGGGCTGCCGGGTCCGTCATTGCTTCACCGGGACGTCGGTGCAGGCCATCAGGGGATACGGCGGCTGGTCAATCTTCCATGTCCCGGCCACCTTGAGCAGCGCGAAGGAGTCCTCCATCTCATACTCCGAAGGCCCGAAGGGTCCGCCCTGGGACGACCGGACAATCGAAACCTTCACGGTGGCTGAATCGGGGCGTTCCGTCGTCGAGACCAGGACAACGCGGGCGGGCGCCGGCTCGCCGTAGTAGGCGCCGCGGCACCGGCTCTTGGCAGCGTCCGTGAGGTAGGACTGGGCCGTGGTGCTGTCGCCGTCGATCACTGCCTTGCTGTACCGCTGGACCACTCCGGCGGGGCTTTCCCCATCCAGGGGTGCAGGCTCGCCGCGGGTGAAGACCACCGCCAGTGCCACCACCACCAGGACAACCACAACGCCTACCAGGGTGAGCAGGATACGGTCCGGTCTTCGCGCAGTGCGGTCCCTGGCAGTGTCGTCCATGACGCAAGTATGGGGCCGGGCAGGCCGTTCCGCCCGAGTCTTTGGGCCCGCCTTTGACGTGTCTGGGCAGATTCCGGCGAAGCGGTAAGTGCAGCGGCTCAAGGACCGGTCATTCCCGCGAAGCCGCGTTCCGGTCGCAAAGGCAGGCTTTGAGGCAACAGTGTTGTTTTGAATGCAACGTACAGTTTTCCTGATGGAGAGGCGTGCTCTGCGGACCAGGGCCAGGAGCAACGTAGAGCTTCCTCAAATTAATGCTGCGTATACCCCTTGACTGTGCTTCACATCACGGCCTATCTTGAAACAACCAGGTTGCAAGGAATGCAACTCCAACATCATTGGTGGTTTTATGAGTACCCAACAAAACTCACCCCGGGCAGGAGTGGTTGCCGCTGACGCCAACGCTCCCGCCGGGGCTGGCGGCGGCATGGACAACGCCGTCGCCGGTAAGAGCGTTCGACGCCGGGTGGTCACGGCGAGCTTCATCGGCAACTTTGTCGAGTGGTTCGACTACGCCGTGTACGGCTACCTCGCAGCCGTCATCTCGTCGGTGTTCTTCCCCGAAGCGGACCGGCAGACCGCGCTGCTGGCCACCTTTGCCGTCTTCGCGATCTCCTTCTTCGTCCGTCCCCTGGGCGGCTTCTTCTGGGGCCACATCGGCGACAAGCTGGGCAGGCGCAAGGCACTCTCCCTCTCGATCGTCATCATGTCCGTCTCCACGTTCTGCATCGCCCTCATTCCCGGCTACGGAACCATCGGCATGCTGGCCCCGGTCCTGCTCCTGCTGGTCCGTGTGGTCCAAGGCTTCTCGGCAGCCGGCGAATACGCCGGAGCATCAGCCTTCCTGGTGGAATATGCCCCGGCCAACCGACGCGGTCTCTATGCCGCCGTCGTGCCTGCCAGCACCGCCGCAGGCTTGCTCCTCGGCTCACTGATCGCGGCGCTCCTCAGCTCGGTACTCAGCACCGACCAACTGCACGAGTGGGGATGGCGGTTGCCGTTCCTGCTGGCCGCCCCGATGGGACTGATCGGGCGCTACATCCGCACCAAGCTGGAGGACACCCCGGCCTTCCGTGCACTGGCCGACCAGGAGGAATCCGCTCCCAAGGCCCCTGCGCTGGACATGTTCCGGACCTACCGCAAACAGCTGGTGATCGCGTGCGGTGCCGTGCTGCTCAACGCCGTCGGTTTCTACGTCATCCTCAGCTACATGCCCACCTACTTGTCTGAGGAACTGGGCTTCGGTCCCACTGAGTCCTTCCTGGCGACAACCATCGCCCTCGCCAGCTACATCGGTTTCATCTTCCTGACCGGTCTCGCCTCGGACCGGTTCGGTCGCAAGCGCATGCTGATCACGGCTTCCGTACTGTTCATGCTCCTGACTGTTCCGGCCTTCATGCTGCTGGACACCGGCAACTTCCTGGTGATTGTCCTGGTCCAGATCCTGCTGGGCGGCATGCTCACCCTGAACGACGGAACGCTGCCCAGCTTCCTGGCTGAACTCTTCCCCACCAAAGTCCGGTACAGCGGCTTCGCCGTCAGCTTCAACCTTTCCAACGCGCTGTTCGGCGGCACTGCACCATTCATGGCCACCCTGCTCATCGGCTTGACGCAGAGCAAGCTGGCACCCGGCTGGTATCTCGTGGCCGCAGCTGCCGTGTCCCTCACGGCCGTGCTGTTTGCCGCCGAAACCTCGCGGAAACCCCTCAAGCACCTCTGACCAACCAGGGGCCCGCAACCCATCCGGGTACACAGACCAACCTCACTACGCACACCAACACCAGCTGCACCAACAGCAGCTGGCACCCACTAGAAAGGCACCACCCGTGACTATCACTGCCGACAACGCCTCCTCCATCGCCGAACTCGAGCGCCTCAAGGTCCTGCACAACGGCACCAAGGGCAAGCTCACGTTCTCCGACGCGGAATTCGAGCGCCGCCTCGGCGGCCTCCGCAAGATCATGGCCGCCAAGGAGCTGGATGCGGTCATCCTCACCAGCTACCACGGCATCAAGTACTACTCCGACTTCCTGTACACCACGTTCGGCCGCAACTACGCCCTGGTCGTCACCGCCGACGACTCGGTCACCGTTACCGCCAACATCGACGCCGGCATGCCGTGGCGCACCTCCTACGGCGAGAATATCGTCTACACCGACTGGCGCCGTGACAACTTCTTCTTCGGCCTCCAGGAAGCCCTGCGCCAGCGCGGCGTCAAAGCCACGCGGCTGGGTGTCGAGGACGACTTCCTCCCGGGCCTGACCCGCGAGAAGATCGCCGCCGCCTTCCCCGGCGCCCAGCTGCTGGACGTCTCCCAGGACGCCATGCGCCAGCGCATGATCAAGTCCGCCGAGGAAATCGAAGTCATCAAGCACGGTGCCCGCATCGGCGACCTCGGCGGCGAAGCCATCCGCAACGCCATCCGTGAAGGCATCTCCGAGTACGAAGTTGCCCTGATCGGCACCGAAGCCATGGTCCACGAGATCGCCAAGACCTTCCCGGACCGGGAAGTCCGCGACACCTGGGTATGGTTCCAGTCCGGCATCAACACCGACGGCGCCCACAACTGGGCCACCACCCGCAAGCTGCAGCAGGGCGACATCCTCTCGCTCAACTGCTTCCCCATGACCTCCGGATACTACACCGCCCTGGAGCGCACCCTCTTCCTGGGCCAGCCGGACGAACGCTCCCTCGAGCTGTGGAACATCAACGTCGAGGTGCACAAGCGCGGCCTGGAACTCATCAAGCCCGGCGCCGTGTGCAAGGACATCGCCGCCGAACTGAACGAGATCTACATCAGCAACGGGCTGCTGGCCAACCGCACCTTCGGCTACGGCCACTCCTTCGGCGTCCTCAGCCACTACTACGGCCGCGAAGCCGGCCTGGAGCTGCGCGAGGACATCGATACCGTCCTGGAGCCGGGCATGGTGGTCTCCATGGAGCCCATGATCACCGTGGCTGACGGCCAGCCCGGAGCCGGCGGCTACCGCGAGCACGACATCCTGGTCATCGGCGAGGACAACTCGGTGGAGAACATCACCAAGTTCCCGTTCGGCCCGGAGAAGAACATCATCGAGGCATAACCCACTGAACAGCCGAAGCGGCGCCGTGTTTCACGGCGCCGCTTTCGGCGTCTGCCGCCAACGATAGGGAAAGATGGTCTCCACCATGACTCCTGCACAAACCTCCGACACCAGCGCCAGCGGAGCCGGCACCAATGGCGGGACTGATGCCAAAGGCGCCTCCGTCGTCGTCAACGCCATCGCCGTCCTGCGCACCTTCACCGCCGACGAACCCCTGCTGGGCGTTACGGAAATCGCCAACCGCGTGGGCATGCACAAGAGCAGCGTCTCCCGGATCCTGGCCACCTTCGAGCAGGAAAACCTGGTGGAACGCGACCCGGAAACCAAGCGGTTCCGGCTGGGCCTGGGGCTCATTGCCGTCGCCGGTCCACTGCTGGCCGAGATGGAGGAGCGCCGCGTGGCCTATCCCGTCCTGCGGCAATTGACCGAGCAGACCGGGGAAACCAGTGCCCTCATGCTCTGGAACGGCGACGAAGCCATCTGCGTGGAGCAGATCGCCAGCCACCACCAGATCAAGCACACCACCCCGCTGGGTGCCCGCTACCGTGACGCCATGAGCGCCTCCGTCCAGGTATTCCTGTCCACCCTTCCCGGAGAGCGGGTGCGGGAGTTGCTGAAGAGCGGCACCATTACATTCCCGGGGCTGGACGACGACGGCCTGGCGGCCTACGAGGCCCGGCTCCAGGAGGTTGGGCAACGGGGATGGGCGGGGAACTACGGCGAATCGTCCATCGACGAAGTGGGCGTCGCCGCCCCCGTCCGGGACCACCGCGGCGACATGGTGGCCGCCGTCCTCATCCCAGCCCCCCGCTTCCGGGTATCGAAGGAACAGTTCGAAAGCCTGGCCGAAGCCTGCGTGGCCGCCGCCGCCAAGGTGACCACGCGGCTGGGTGGCCGGCCGGCCAGCTGAGGCGGCCGGCGGGCGCAGTCCTTATCCCCAGGTGATGTAGGAGCCGGTGGGGCTCCAGTGGATAACTCCGCCCTGGTAGTTCTGGGCAACGCTGCCGTCATTGCCCGTCGCGTACTCATCGCTCGTGGGGTAGCCGAGGCGCCCTGGTTCGTACCCGGTGGAGGCCCAGATGGAACGGATGGCGGCGATGCAGATATGGGCGCCTGTTGCCGGTGACCAGATGATGGTCCCGCCTTGGAAGTTCTGGTAGACGCCGCCGTCTTTGAGTCCGCCCACTTCGTCGATGACGGGGTAGCCGAGCCTGCCGTTTTCGAACCCGGCAGCTGCCCAGGCGCCACCGATCGCGCCGGTGGTGATGTGGGCGCCTGTTGCCGGTGACCACATGATGGTCCCGCCCTGGTAATTTTGGTAGACGCCGCCGTCTTTGAGTCCGCCCACTTCGTCGGTGACGGGGTAGCCGAGCCTGCCGTTTTCGAACCCGGCAGCTGCCCAGGCGCCGCCGATCGCGCCGGTGGTGATGTGGGCGCCTGTTGCCGGTGACCACATGATGGTCCCGCCCTGGTAGTTCTGGTAGACGCCGCCGTCTTTGAGTCCGCCCACTTCGTCGGTGACGGGGTAGCCGAGCCTGCCGTTTTCGAATCCGGTAGTTGCCCAAAATGCACGAATAGCACCAGTTGACACGTGCGCCCCGGTTGCCGGCGAGTAGAGGATGCATCCGCGTTCAAAACACTGGTACCCCCCATTGTCCTTGAGGCCATACACCTCCGGGGTCACGGCGGCTCCGAGTGCACCATCAAGGGACGCTGCCTTTTCTGCAATGGCACTCTGCGAGGGCGGAGGCACGGCCGTGGTGAATGTCCATGTCTTGTCCGCGGCCAGGGCGTTGCCGGCTACATCCCTCACACCGTTGGTGCCGCCCTTGATCGTGGCGGTGTACTTCGTCCCTGAAACCAGGTCGGCGTCAGGATTCAGGGTCACGATTTTGCCGGCGGAGCCGTAGGACACAGTCGCGGCCACGGGAGCCGTTCCGTCGGTCAACGTGAACGTGTCCCCTGTGATGGTGGAGGCGTCCATGGCCTCCGGGAACGTGCCCGTAACAGTGGCTGTCACTGCCACGCCGGTGGCATCCGCGGCGGGAGACGTGGCCGTCACGGTCGGAGCCGTGGTGTCACTGCCACCCCCGGTCGGGTCGTAGTAGTGCCAGTACTGGCTGGTGGCATTGGCGTCTGCCAGCAGCAGGAGGCCGCTGTCGGCGGTACCCCAGACAGCACTGTTGACGTTCTGCTTTGTCGACGTCACATTGTGCACGAATTGGTCGGCATCGACGATCCGGGCGGTCTTGGTGGTGGTGAAGCTGATCTTGTCCAGCGGCGTGGACTTTTCGTAGATTGCGCCGCCAGAGGCGGTGCAGACGCCGGCGTCGGTGGTGCCCGACGGCTTGGGATAGGTGGCGAAGGTACGCAGCTTTTGGGTGCTCTCGTCGATCATGACGATCACCCGGTTAGGACACTCGGCGACGGTAGCGATTGTGTGCGCGGACCAGGTTGTGCCGTTCAGTGCCAGCAACTGGATCAGGGGCTGCGACGGGGACGTGTACGAGGTCTTGATCGCCGCGAACACGCGTCCGCCAGAGGAATCCAGCCACTTCAGGTTCATGTGGTCATCGCTGCTGCGCTGCCCGGACACGGCAGCCACGGGACTGCTCCAGGCCGTCGTTGATGCGCCGTCGACGTGGTAGCTCCAGTACATTCCATCGGTAGAGTCCCCCAGTTGCCGGCTCCACATCACACCGATCTTCCCGCCGAAGGAAATCACCGCCGATGTGTCATCCACGGACACGTTGCTCAGCGATCCCGGAACCTGGAACGGCGTGCCCCACGTCTTGCCGTCCGTGGCCGTCACGTTCAGGTAGATCCTGTTGTCCTCCTGCCAGGTGGACCAGACCCTGCCTGTGGAGTCCTTATCGATGGTCAGGACTTCGACTTTGGAGTTGTTAATCTGGCTGGAACCGAGCAGCGTGTACTTCTTGGTGCCGGAGTCGTAGCTGTAGCGGCGCATCGTTGTGGGGAAATTAGGCTCAGCCGGGAGTTCATCATTCACGAACCGGTAGCTTGCGACGTAAAGCGTCTTACCGTCCCACAGCACGTCATGGTGCGTGTTGGCCCGTGTCTCCGTCACCACGCCGGTATCCACCCAGGAACCCGTGGCGCTGTCGAACTTGAAGATGTGGAACTTGGAGGAGGAAGTGTCCCACAAATTCCCCCACCAGGATCCGTCGTTGAACCACAACACACTGGTGGCGCGCTTGGTCCCTGTCGGCGTCGCAGTGCCAGCATGCGACGGGCCTTCGACGCCGACATCGCCTGTCGCGGCGGATGCCGTTACCGGTGCCACCAGGACACCCAGAGCAATCAATGCCACTGTCAGCAGACCACGGAAAAACGGATTCTTTCTCAATTTCGCCCCCAAGGTGAAGCCGCCACCAATTCCTGATCCGATCAGTGTGGTTGCCCGGGGCATCCGAAACAATTCCGGGCAGCCCCTAATTCGTGCCCCTATGGCTCGACGGCAGGCTACCGCCGACTGGCCAGCTGACGCGGAACACCGGCACCGGCCGCCCGTCCCCGGCTCCGGTTTCAGCTCAGGGCAGCCCGGCCATCCGCGCCGCCAGATGCAGGGCCGCCAGCCGCCCGGTGCCTCGCGGATCGCCGCCGCAGAGATCGAAAATCCGCTGCAGCCGGTGGTGCATCGACTGCCGCTCAAGGTGCAGTTCGCGCGCCGACTGCGCGGTGTTGCAGCCGGAGTCCAGCCACACCTGCAGGGTCTCGAGCAGCTGGGACTGGCGCTGCGCATCGTGTTCCAGGACCGCCCGCAACTGCCTGTTGACGAACGCCTCCCGGGATGAGGCATCCAGGCAGGTCAGGGCCAGGCTTTCCACGGCGGTGTCCTGGGCGTCCAGCACCACCAGGCCGCGTGCCGGGTGCCGCCTGCGCGCCGATGCGTTCCTGCGCTGGATCTGCCGTACCTCCAGGGCGCGCCGCGCTTCCGCCAGTGACCAGGCCGCCTCCGCCACCCCGCCGGCCAGCGGCCCCACGGCGATCACGGCATCGTGGTCACCCTCCAGGTCCTTCAAGGATTCCAGGAGCTGCCGCCGCTCGCCGGCAGTTTCCGTGCATGGCAGCCCGATCATCACCACCAGTTCGGTGTCGTCCAGGTATGCGGCGCACGGGATCCGCTGCGCGCTCAGGAAATTTTCGACGGCGCCGCGCAGCTCCTGAGGTGCCGCCGCATGGATGGCTGCCACCACGGCGGGGGAGTCCGTGGGGAAACCCGCGCCGGGGGCCAGCTGCTCCAGGCGCCACTCCGGCGCGGCATTGAGCACGGCGCGCATCAGTTCGGCACCTGCCAGGGCATGCAGCCCCGGGGGTGTGTGCTGCAGGAGTGCCAGGCCCAGGATGTCCACGGCCCGCTCTCCGGCCACCTGGGCAAGGGCCGCGTCCGCAGCGCCGGGCACCTGGACTTCCAGCCGCCCCATCAGGACCCCGCGCACGGGGATGTCCACGGTGATCACCGTTCCGTCGGCCACCGCGTAGAAGCCGCCGTGCCCGCCCGGTGCGATGCCGTCGTCGTCCTCTGTTCCTTCGCCGGCATCCGCGTCCGCCCCGTCGTTCCAGCCGTCCGGGACCGCGCTGCCCATGGTGACGCCCCACGGGGAGGTGAGTTTTACGGCTGACGCGGTGATGCCGGCCAGTACGCCGAGGATCTTGTCCAGTGCCGCTCCGTGGGCAAGTTCGGCGGCCATGGCGCGCGTCGCGGCATCTGCCTGTTGCAGGTGCCCCACGGACTCGCTGACCAGCATGGAATTGATGGCCTGCATGACGCCGACGAACGGGACCACCTTCCGTAGTTCCACCACGGGGAGGCCGTACTCCTCAGCCATCTGAAGCATGTCGGCAGGGATTTCCGGCAGCGCGCCACCGGTCTCGATGGCCAGGGCTGCGACGCCCCGCTGCGCCAGTTCGCGGACGTAATCCCCGCGTTTGGCCGGGGTGGCGGTGGCCAGGGTGATCCCGCCGCAGAGCAGCAGTTCACCGCCGCGCAGCAGGGGAGCGATGTCCAGCACTTCACTGGAGTGCACCCAGCGGACCGGCTGCGCGTCGGCCATGACCCCTTCCGGGTGGACCACTGGATCTGCGGCGGCAAGGGCGGGGTGGGCGAGTATTTCGCCGAGAAACACTGACACGACAGTCCGTAACGTAGGAGGAGGATTTGTTCGACACATTGTATCTTGTTGGTTGTGATGAGGGCCACATAGCCTTGTTTGTACTTATTCACCTCACGGAGGCCCCCATGCAAGAAAAGCTTTCAACAGCCACGCACGGCCAACCTGCCCAGGCCACAGAGGACCACAACGCCGTGGACCACGAAGCCTGGCTGCAGCCCATCCCCGAATCAGCACGTACACGCAAGGTATCCGGCCAGTTCTGGATCTGGGCCGGTGCCAACCTGGCACCCATCAACTGGGTGCTGGGGGCGCTCGGGATCCAGCTGGGACTCGGGTTGGCGGACACCATCACAGTCCTGGTGCTGGGCAACCTCATCGGCATGCTGCTCTTTGGCTGCTTCGTCCTCCTGGGCCAGAAGACCGGAGCCACCGGCATGGTCCTGGCCCGGGCGGCATTCGGCCGGCGCGGCAACTACCTGCCGGCCGCCATCCAGGCCCTGCTCGTGATCGGCTGGTGCGCAGTAAACACCTGGATCATCCTGGACCTGGTCATGACACTTTTCGGAACCCTCGGCTGGGTTGACCCGGACGCCCCCAACTATGCCTGGAAGATCGGCGTCGCCACCTTCATCATGGCGCTCCAGGTGGCCATCGCCTGGTTCGGCTACAAGGCGATTGCCGCCTTTGAAAAATGGACCGTACCGCCCACCATCCTCATCCTGGCCGTCATGTCCGCGGTGGCGTGGTTCGGTATGGACATTGACTGGAGCTACGCCGGTCCTGCCGGCGCCGTCCTGGAAGGCTCCGAGCGCATCGCCGCCATGAGTGCCGTCATGACCGCCATCGGCATCGGCTGGGGCATCACCTGGTTCACCTACGCCGCGGACTACTCCCGGTTCGTCAGCACCAGCGTCCCCAAGAAAAAGGTCTACCTCGCTTCGGTACTGGGACAGTTCATCCCCGTGGTGTGGCTCGGTGTCCTGGGTGCAAGCCTCGCCACCAACAGCGGCGAGATCGACCCCGGCAAGCTGATCGTCCTGAACTTCGGCGCCATGGCGCTGCCAGTGCTGCTGATGGTGCTCCACGGCCCCATTGCCACCAACATCCTGAACATCTACACGTTCTCAGTGGCCACCCAGGCCCTGGACATCTCCATCAGCCGCCGCAAGCTCAACCTGTTCGTCGGCGTCTTCTCGCTCGCCGCCGTCGTCTTCTTCATCTTCCAGGAGGACTTCGCCGCAGTACTCGACGCCTGGCTGATCGGCCTGGTGGCCTGGGTGGCCGCCTGGGGCGGAATCATGCTGGTGCACTACTTCTGGCTGGAGAAGCGCTGGCCGGGCGGAACCGACAGGCTGTTCGACGGCGTCGGCACGAAGCGGCTGCCGGTGGTCAACTTCGCCGGCGTCATCTCCCTCGTGGCCGGGATCTTTGCAACGTGGCTGTTCATGTACGGCCTGATCCCCATCATGCAGGGCCCCATCGCCGTGGCCCTGGGCGGCTGGGACCTGTCCTGGCTCGCCGGCGGCCTGACCAGCGCCGGGGTGTACGCCATCCTCGGCCCGCGCCAGCACATCCGCTACCTCGCCCTCGAGCCGCGCACCACGCAGCAGGCGGAAGCCGCCCCTGACGCCGCAGCCGCTCCGGAAGCAGAGAGCAAAGGCGCGGAAAGCACGCCCGTCCTTCCCGCCCTCTAAGCTCACCATCCCGTAGAACCAGGCGGGCGCCCGGCGCCCGCCGAAAGGATTTCCCGTGAACCAGCCCGCCATCGCGGACCCCCTGCACCCCATCACCTGGCCCGAAGGCTTCAAGGCCGCAGCGTCCTTCACCTTCGATGTGGACGCCGAGTCCTGCACCATCGCCCACGATCCCACCAGCACCCGGCGCATGTCGCTGATGAGCCACCAGTCCTACGGCCCCAAGATCGCGGTTCCGAGGCTGCTCGCCATCCTGGCCCGCCAGGAAATCCAGGCCACCTTCTTCATCCCCGGTTTCACCGCCGAGTCCTACCCCGACGTGGTCCGGCAGATTGTTGACGGCGGCCACGAGGTGGCCCACCACGGCTACCTGCACGAGCCCATGCAGGGCATCGACGCCGCCACCGAGGCCAGCTACATCGACCGCGGCCTGGAGGCGCTGGCCAAAGTCGCAGGTGTCCGGCCCGTGGGCTACCGGGCGCCCTGGTGGGAGCTCAACTGGCACTCGCCGGGCCTCCTGGCGGACCGTGGCTTCCTCTACGATTCGAGCCTGCTCGACGGCGACGCCCCCTACCGCTTCGCTGTCGCCGCGGACGATCCCCGGGACATCGTGGAGATTCCCGTGGACTGGACCCTTGACGACTGGGAGCAGTACGCGTTCTACCCCGGAGTCACCGGCAGCGGCGTGATCGAGAGCCCGGCGAAGGTCCTGGAAATGTGGACGCTCGAAGCCGAAGCCCACCATTCCCAGGGCAGTTGCTTCGTCCTCACCAACCACCCCTTCATTTCCGGCCGCCCCTCCAAGGCCGTCGCGCTGGAGCAGCTGATGGAGCGGGTAAAGGCTATGGACGGCATGTGGGTGACCACCATGGAGGACATTGCCCGGCACACAAAGGCCACGGTCACCGAGGTCCACACACACGCACGGATCGAGGTGCCGGTATTCCCGGGCGCGGGTGCACAGTTCAAGCCGGCCGTCGTGCGGCAGGGGGTGCTGGCCTAGCGTCCGTGGCAAGGGAAGCGGCCGGCAGCGGGATTACCCGCCGCTGGCCGCTTTTTAGTTGCCCATGGACACCATCCACCGGTGCTGCCTAATGTGGCCGGGAGGGCTGGCAGCGCCGGCCGGAAGGAGACTTCACATGGAACTGGCCAACAACACTGCGGAAGGCATCGGGCAGGAGCTGGACTGGCAGGTCCCGTTCTATGAACAGCTGCACCGGAATCCGGAACTCGGCCTCGCCGAACACCAGACCTCCGCAGCAGTTGCGGAGAAGCTGGCCGCCTGGGGCTTCGATGTCCGGCACTTTGGCGGTACCGGCGTGGTGGGTGTGCTTGCCAACGGGACCGGCCCTGGTGTCCTGGCCCGGGCGGACATGGACGCGCTTCCGGTCACGGAGGCAACAGGCGCGAGCTACGCCTCCGCCAACGCCGGGGTAATGCACGCCTGCGGGCACGACATGCATGTGGTGGCCCTGCTCGGGGCGGCCAAGTACCTCGCCGACCATCGGGATGCCTGGCGGGGAACCTACACAGCCCTCTTCCAGCCGGCAGAGGAAACGGCGGCGGGCTCGCAGGCAATGCTCGACGACGGCCTGGCCGCCGGAATCCCGCGGCCGGACGTGGCGCTGGCCCAGCACGTCATGCCCACCGAGGCGGGAACCATCGGCACTACGCCGGGTCCCATCCTCTCGGCTGGTGATTCAGTCCGGATCACCGTCCACGGCCGGGGTGCCCACGGCTCGATGCCGCACAAGGCGGTTGATCCGGTGGTGCTCGCCGCCTCGATCGTCCTCCGCCTCCAGACCGTCGTGTCCCGAGAAACCATGCCGGGGAAGTTCGCCGTGCTGACCGTCGGCTCCCTGCGGGCGGGCGCCACGGCGAACATCATCCCGGACCGGGCCGAGCTGCTGCTCAACCTCCGCACCTACGACGTGGATTTGCGTGCCGCCATCATGGCTGCGATCGAGCGGATCGTCCGGGGTGAGTGTGCAGCTGCGGGCTCGCCCCAGGAGCCGGAGTTCGAGTACTACGACCAGTACCCGCTGACCAGCAACGATCCGGAAGCCAACGCCCGGGTGGCCGCCGCATTCACGCAGGCCTTCGGCGCGGATGCCGTCTACCAGACTGCCCCGCAGACAGCGTCCGAGGATTTCAGCCGGATCCCCGACGCCTTCGGAATTCCGTACGTGTACTGGGTGGTGGGCTCCGTGCCGCCGGAAACCTACCGGCGGGCGGTGGCGAACGGCACGGTGGACGCCGATATCCCGGCCAACCACTCGCCGTCGTTCCTCCCTGCCGTCGACCCCACCCTCGCCGTGGCAACGCGGGCCCAGGCGGCGGCCGCGCTCGCCTACCTCGCAGTGCCGCCCGGTTAGGCTGCTGCCAGGAGCGACTTCATCTGCGCCGCGGCGCCGCTGCCCGGGGCCGGCGTATAAACCACGATGTGCAGGTCCGGCCGGTCCGATGGCGACACCTGGTGGTGTTCCAGCTGGAGCACACCCACGGCGGGGTGGTGGAACAGACGCTCGCGGGACTCGAAACCCAGGATGTCGTAAAGGTCCCAGCCCTGCCGGAACTCCGGGCTCGCTTCCTTGAGCCGTTCCACCTGGTACTGGATGTCCGGATCGCCCAGCCGCTGCCCGGTTTCGGCCCGGAACTCGGCCAGGAACCGCTTGCTGGTGGTCTCCCAGTCCGGCAGGAGGTTCCTGACATACGGGTCGGTGAACACCAGCCACAACAGATTCCGGTCTGCCGCCGGCACCTTGGCGATATTGGGATACAACGCCGCGTAAGCCGTGTTCCACCCGGCCACGCCCCAGTCCGGAAACAACGCGAAGGATGGATTGGGATCGAGGGCGTCCAGGAGGCGCTGGATGTGGGGCGGCGCGGTATCGGCTGCCGGCCCGGCGGGCGCCGCGGTGGCATAGCCGCCCAGCGACAGTACGTAGCCCAGGCCGGTGCTGGACAAATGCAGCGCACGGCTGATGGCCTCCAAAACCTGCCGGGAAGGGCTAATGTCCCGCCCTTGCTCCAGCCACGTGTACCAGGTGACGCTGACGCCGGAAAGGAACGCCACTTCCTCGCGGCGGAGCCCCCGCTCACGGGTGCGGCCGACGGGCGGCAGGCCGTAGTCAGCCCGCAGCGCCTGGTCGCGCCTGGCCCGCAGGAAGAGGCCCAGTTCCTTGCGCCGTCCGGGATTGTTCACTCCCAAATACTATTACTCTGGTACTCCCACTACTAGTAGCAGGGCTGTCTTCCGCCGGGAGCGCCGAACCAGCAGCATGGTAAGCATGCCTGCACTTCGCTCAAAAACAGTCACCCACGGCCGCAACATGGCCGGAGCCCGCGCACTGCTGCGCGCCTCCGGCGTTGCCAACTCCGACATCGGCAAGCCCATCATCGCCGTGGCCAACTCCTTTACCGAGTTCGTCCCCGGCCACACCCACCTGGCCCCGGTGGGCAGGATCGTCTCGGACGCGATCCTGGCCGCCGGCGCCGTGCCGCGCGAGTTCAACACCATCGCCGTGGACGACGGCATCGCCATGGGCCACTCCGGCATGCTCTACTCGCTGCCGTCCCGCGACCTGATCGCCGACTCCGTGGAGTACATGGTCAACGCCCACTGTGCCGACGCCCTGGTGTGCATTTCCAACTGCGACAAGATCACCCCCGGCATGCTCATGGCCGCCCTGCGCCTGAACATCCCGGTGGTCTTCGTCTCCGGCGGCCCCATGGAGGCCGGCCGCGTGACCCTGACCGACGGTTCCGTGCGCTCCCTGGACCTGGTGAACGCGATCGCCGACGCCGTGGACGAGTCCATCTCCGATGCCGACATCAACCTCATCGAAGAGAACGCCTGCCCCACCTGCGGTTCCTGCTCCGGGATGTTCACCGCCAACTCCATGAACTGCCTCACCGAAGCCATCGGCCTGTCGCTGCCGGGCAACGGCTCCGTGCTGGCCACCCACACCGCCCGCAAGGCGCTGTACGAGAAAGCCGGCGCCACCGTCGTCGAGCTCGTGAAGCGCTATTACGACGGCGACGACGAGTCGGTGCTGCCCCGCTCCATCGCCACAGCCAAGGCCTTCGACAACGCCATGGCCCTGGACATCTCCATGGGCGGCTCCACCAACACCATCCTGCACCTGCTGGCCGCCGCCCAGGAGGCCGGGGTGGACTACGGCCTGGCCGAGATGGATGCCAAGTCCCGCCAGGTGCCCTGCCTGGCCAAGGTGGCTCCGAACGTGGCCAAGGACAAGACCTACTACATGGAGGACGTGCACCGCGCCGGCGGCATCCCCGCCCTGCTGGGCGAGCTGAACCGAGGCGGCCTCCTGCACAAGGACGTCCACTCCGTGCACTCCGCCGACCTGGACGGCTGGCTGGATGACTGGGACATCCGCGGCGGCATGGCCACCGAGGAAGCCAAGGCGCTGTGGCACGCCGCTCCCGGCGGCGTCCGCTCCTCCACGGCGTTCTCCCAGTCGAACGAGTGGACCTCCCTGGACACCGACGCCGCAGAAGGCTGCATCCGCTCGGTGGAACACGCGTACTCCAAGGACGGCGGCCTGGCCGTGCTCCGCGGCAACGTCGCAGTGGACGGCGCGGTGGTGAAGACCGCCGGCGTGGACGAGTCCATCTGGACGTTCTCCGGGCCGGCCGTGGTGTGCGAGTCGCAGGACGAGGCCGTCGAAAAGATCCTGAACAAGTCCATCAAGGAAGGCGATGTGGTGGTGATCCGCTACGAAGGCCCCAAGGGTGGTCCGGGCATGCAGGAAATGCTGTACCCGACGTCGTTCCTCAAGGGCCGCGGCCTGGGCAAGAAGTGCGCCCTCATCACGGACGGCCGCTTCTCCGGCGGCACCTCCGGCTTGTCCATCGGACACATCTCCCCTGAGGCAGCGTCCGGAGGCGCCATCGCCCTGGTGGAGGACGGCGACATCATCAGCATCAACATCAGCCAGCGCTCGCTGCAGCTGGAGGTATCCGATGAACTCCTGGCCGAGCGCCGCGAGAAGCTGCTGGTCAACGGCGGCTACAAGCCCAAGGACCGGGACCGGCAGGTGTCCGCTGCACTGCGCGCATACGCCGCGATGGCCACCTCCGCGGACAAGGGCGCTGTCCGGGACGTGTCCCTGCTGGAGCGGTAAGGCCCGCACCGGGCGGGGGAGGAAACAGGTCGGGTCCTCCGGCCTCCTCCGCCCGGGCATGCGGCACCCACGACGACGGGCCAAAAGTCCCCGTCCCGCTGCGGCAGCACTCCGGTAGCCTTTTCCCATGGTGCAGGGAACCGCCGATTACCGGGCAGAAGGCATCCTGCTCGCCGGGGCAGGACGGGCCATCCTGCTGCAGCTGGCCAACCCTGCGATCGGCCGTGGGGTGGCGGCGCACAGCACGTTCACCGAACGCCCCGTCAACCGGCTTAAGGGCACGCTCACCTACGTGTACGGCGTGGTGTACGGAACCGAGGAGCAGGTCAAGGAAGTCCGGCGCCGGGTCAACCGTGCCCACGTTCCGGTACGCCGTCCGGAGGATGGGTCGTCCGCAGGCTACAACGCCTTCGACCCGGTACTTCAGCTCTGGGTGGCAGCCACGCTTTACGACACAGCGCTGACCATCATCGAGAAGATCCACGGCCCGCTCGACGACGCCGCCGCCGACGCGATGTACCAGGACTACGCACGGATCGGCACCGCGCTGCAGCTTCCCCCCGACATGTGGCCAAAGGACCGGGCAGCCTTCGGCCGCTACTGGGAAGACCAGGTATCCACCCTCCACGCCGAGGAAGAGGGCGTGCGCGTTGGCCGCGGACTGCTGTTTCCCAAGCACACTGCCCTTTGGTACCGGGCCATCATGCCGTCCGCGCGGTTCCTTACCGCGGGGCTCCTCCCGGAGCAGCTGCGCAAGGACTTCGGGCTCGCCTGGAGCGAACGCCACCAGCGCCGCTACGACCGGACCTGGCGCATCCTTGCGGTGGCCTACCCCATGCTGCCGTTGCGCATCAGGCACTGGTTCAAGGACTACTGCCTGGCCGAACTGGAAAAGGACCTCCGCCGTAGCCCGCAGGCGGCACAACACCAAGGCATCCGTGCGTAGTTCCACCCCGTTGGAGCGGCGGATCGATGAACGCGCCCACCGCTTCCTGGCCACGGCCCCCGCCAATGGCGCCAGGGCCAAACTCACTGAATTCATTGTCTTCGGACTCAAACAGGGCTGGGCCTGCATTTTCGGCGCCGCACTCCTGGCCGTGCTGATGGCGGCCAGGCTCTGGTACCCGGACGGTACAGGGCTGGCACGCAACGACTTCCTGACCGTCGCCGCCGTCGTGATCCAAATCCTGATGGTGGCGTTCAAGCTGGAAACGCTGCGGGAACTGCGGGTGATCGTCCTGTTCCACCTGGTGGGCACGGTGATGGAGCTGTTCAAAACCGATATGGGTTCGTGGTCCTACGGGGCCGAAGGCGTCCTGCGCATCTGGGCCGTGCCGCTCTTCAGCGGATTCATGTATGCCGCCGTGGGCTCGTACATGGTGCGCGTCTACCGGCTGTTCGACCTTCGCTTCGCTGCCTACCCGCGCCGCTTGCACACCGCGGTCCTCGCCGCCGCCATCTACGCCAACTTCTTCACCCACCACTACTTGTGGGACCTTCGCTGGGTGCTGCTCGCCGCCGTCGTGCTCATCTTCGGCCGGTGCGTGATGCACTTCCGCGTCTTCCGGCGGGAGTTCCGCATGCCACTGGTGGTGTCCTTCCTGCTGGTGGCGCTGTTCATCTGGCTGGCCGAGAACATCGCCACGTGGTCCGGCGCGTGGCTCTACCCCAGCCAGGTGGACGGCTGGCACCCGGTGGGCCTGGAAAAACTCGTGGCCTGGTTCCTGCTGATGATCATTTCCGTGGTGCTGGTGGCCTGGGTCTACAAGCCGCGGCCGCCGGAACCGGAGAACGCCCCACGCCGGGAGGTCCGGCGGCCCGCCGGGCTGCGCTAAAGGGGGTTCTGGCAAAACCCGGTTCAGCAGGGCCCTCGCTAGGGCTTGGACGGCACGGTTTGATGGACCCATGGCCCCCGAAAAACTTCTCACCAGTACCAGCGCGCCCCAAAAACCCCGCGCGCAGCAGCCCGCGCACTGGGGCGGCGTCTTCGCCATGTCCCTGTGCGTCTTCGCGCTGATCGCGTCCGAGTTCATGCCGGTCAGCCTGCTGACCCCCATGGCCGCCGAACTACAGGTCTCCGAGGGAATGGTGGGGCAGGGCATTGCCATCTCCGGGCTCTTTGCCGTCCTCACCAGCCTGTCCGTATCCACGCTGGCCGGCAACCTGAACCGCAAGCCGCTCCTTTTGGGCCTGACCACCTTGATGGCGGTCTCCGGAGCCCTGGTGGCGATGGCCCCGGGATACCTGCTCTTCATGGTTGGCCGCGCCCTCATTGGCGTGGTGATCGGCGGGTTCTGGTCCATGTCCGCGGCGACCGCCATGCGGCTGGTGCCCGCCCACCAAGTGCCGCGTGCCCTGGCGATCTTCAACGGGGGCAACGCCCTGGCCACCGTCCTGGCTGCGCCCCTGGGCAGCTACCTGGGTTCGGTCATCGGCTGGCGTGGAGCGTTCTTCTGCCTGGTTCCGGTGGCGGTGCTCGCCCTGGCCTGGCAATGGATCAGCCTTCCGTCAATGAAGGCCGGGACGCGGGCCACGGGCACGGTTTTTGGGATTTTCGCCGCATTCAAGAGCCGCACCGTCGCCTGGGGGATGGCCGCCTGCGGGTCCTTCTTCATGGGGCAGTTCGTCCTGTTCACCTACATCCGTCCCTTCCTGGAGACGGTGACCCGCGTGGACGTGGCCACGATATCCCTGGTGCTGCTGGTAATCGGTGTGGCGGGCTTTGCCGGCACCATGCTCATTGGCCGCTTCCTGGGCAAGGGCCTGTACCGGACCTTGGCAGCCATTCCGGCCCTCATGGCCGTCATAGCGGCGGCCCTCGTTCCGTCCGGCGGCTGGTTTGCCGCCGTCGTGGTCCTCCTGGCTTTCTGGGGACTGATGTCCACGTCCGCCCCGGTGGGCTGGTGGAGCTGGATCGCCGAGGCCATGCCGCACGACGCCGAGGCCGGCGGAGGCCTGATGGTGGCCGTGGTCCAGACCTCGATCGCGGTCGGCTCAACGTTGGGCGGCGTGCTTTTCGACTCCGCCGGCTATGGCGGGGCTTTCCTGGCGGCCGCAGCCATCCTTGCGGTTTCGTCGGTCCTCGCGTACCTGACTGCCAGGGTCACGGGCCGGACCGCCTGACCGTCTGAAGATTTCAATCCAGCCCACCCAACAGGAGGAGAACATGAAGTACACCAAGAGCGGCGGCCAGACGGCGGCCGGCCCTAAGGAATGGTTCACCGGGACCGTGCAGATCGACGGGATCCGGAATCCTGACGAACAGTCAGCCATCGGTTGCGCGCACGTCCGGTTCGCCCCCGGTGCCCGGACCGCGTGGCACCACCACCCCAAGGGCCAGACCCTCTATGTCACCGACGGCGTGGGGCTGGTAGCGCGCCGGGGCGGGGAGATCCAGGAAATCCGTCCCGGTGACGTGGTCTACATCGAACCCGGGGAAGAACACTGGCACGGGGCAACCCCGGAGCGCTTCATGGCGCACGTCGCCATGCAGGAAGCGGATGCTGAGGGGCAGGTCGTCACCTGGCTCGATCACGTCACTGACGAGGAATACAGCGCCTGACCACACAAAAAGGAGGGCGGACGACGGCGGGAAGGTCCGCCGTCGTCCGCCCTCCTTGTGCGTGAGGCAGGTCAGTCCTCGTACGTGTTCGCGATGTAGACATCGCACGGGGCGTTGTGCGCCACGCTGTTGGCGACGCTGCCCAGCAGCCGGCCAATCCCGCGCATCCTGCGGTTGCCCACCACGATCACCCGGGCGTCCAGGCGGATGGCTTCCTTGATCAGCGAATCCGCCGGCTTGCCACGGGCTGCGAAGTGGGTGATGTCCACTCCCGGCCGGGATGCGCCCAGGGACTTCGCCACGATCTCGGAGCTGTCGGCGTTGGAAATCCTCACCTTGTCCGAGCCCACACCAAAGGTTTCGGCGTTCTCCATCTCGAAGGCGGTCACTACGTGCAGTGAGGCCCCCAGCGACCCGGCCAGGTCCAGCGCGACTTCCGCTGCCTTCCGCGCGGACGGGCTGGCGTCCACCCCTACAACCACTACATTGGCCATTCACTCGCTCCTTCGTATAGTCCTGGCATTCAAATCCATCTGCCAGTTTAGGGACTACCCGCGCGGAGTACGGGTATCACGGCCTTTGGTTTAACCGATCCCAGCCAGCCCGGGTACGGCAGCATCCGCATACCTGTTGCCGGGCCGGGCCAACCCGTAGTGCTCCCGCAGCGTCTTTCCGGCGTACTCTGTCCGGAAAAGCCCGCGTTCCTGCAGGATCGGCACCACCTGGTCCACGAACGCCTCCAACCCGGAGGGAAGCACCGGCGGCATGATGTTGAAGCCGTCCGCGGCCCCGCCGTCGAACCATTCCTGGATGGCGTCCGCCACCTGTACGGGCGTGCCGGTGAAGGTGCGGTGCCCGCGGCCGCCGCCCAGGCGGCCGATCAGCTGCCGCACGGTGAGCTGCTCCCGGCGCGCCAGCTGGACGATCAGGGTGTAGCGGCTCTTTGCCCCCTCGATCTCATCCTCGCTGGGCAGGTTGTCCGGCAGCTGCCGGTCCAGCGGCAGGTCCTCCGGGTCCACGCGCAGGGTCCTGGCCAGTTGGATCCGGGCGTACTCGGGCTTGATCAGCCGGTCGAGTTCGCGTTCCAGTTCCAGGGCTTCCTCCTCGGTGGCACCGATGACCGGGACAATGCCCGGAAGGATCTTGATGGATTCCGGATCGCGGCCGGCGGCAGTGGTGCGGGCCTTCAAGTCGCGGTAGAACTCCTGCGCGTCGGCCAAGGTCTGGTGCGCGGTGAAGACGGCGTCGGCGTACTTCGCGGCCAGGCCCTTGCCGTCCTCGGACGAACCTGCCTGGACTATCAGGGGGTGTCCCTGGGGTGACCGCGGAACATTGAGCGGCCCGCGAACCTTGAAATGCTTGCCTTCGTGGTCGACGGTGCGGATCCTGTCCGCATCGCCCCACACGCCCTCCGCCTTGTCCGCGAGGACGGCGTCGTCCTGCCAGCTGTCCCAGAGCTTCTGCGCCACCTCGATGAACTCGGCGGCGCGTTCGTACCGGACGGCGTGGGCGGGCTGGTCGTCCACGCCGAAGTTGCGCGCCGCGTCCGGGCCTGCCGTAGTCACCACATTCCAGCCGGCCCGTCCGCCGCTGGCCCAGTCGACGGACGCGAAGCGGCGGGCCAGGTTGAACGGTTCATTGTAGGTGGTGGAAGCGGTGGCGATCAGCCCGATCCGCTCGGTGGCGCCGGCGATGGCCGTGAGCAGCACGGTGGGCTCCAGCTTCCCGGCAGGACGGCGCCCCACCTCGCCGAACAGGACAGGGGAGTCGGCGAAGAAAATGGAGTCCAGCTTGCCGCGCTCTGCAGTCCGGGCGAGCTGCTGGTAATGCTCCACCTTGGTTCCCGCATGGGGATCGCTTTCCGGCAGCCGCCATGAGGCCTCGTGGTGGCCGGTGCTCATGAGGAAGGCGTTGAGGTGGAGTTGGCGTAGGGATGGGTTCCGGGTAGTCAAGGGTTTGCTCCTTTGGAAGTTAGCGGCCGACGGCGGCCGGTTCAGGTGTGTGGACGGGTTCGACGCCCAGCGCCGTGAGGAGGTCGCGGCGCAGGGCTTCGTGCCCCGCAGCATCGGCGGAAGATCGGATTGCGGGTGGCACCGGGCGGACGGTGGCGATGCGGCCGCGGTCCAGGACCACGATCCGGTCGGCCAGTGCGATGGCCTCGTCCACGTCGTGGGTGACCAGCAGGACGGCTGGCCGGTGGGCCGCCACCAGGTCCTGGAGGAGCCCGTGCATCCTGATCCGGGTCAGGGCGTCCAGCGCGCCGAACGGCTCGTCGGCCAGCAGCAGCTGCGGTTCCCGGACCAGGGACCGCGCCAGCGCCACGCGTTGCTGCTCACCGCCGGAAAGCTGGTGCGGCCAAGCTTTTTCACGTCCGGCGAGTCCCACTTCGGCGAGTGCCTTGCGGGCCCGGGCATCGGCGTCGTGCTCCCGGACGCCCAGCGTGACGTTGCCCAGCACGGTGTCCCACGGCAGCAGCCGGGAATCCTGGAAGACCACGGAGACGCGGTCCGGGACGCTGATCACGCCGCTGCCGCGGACCTCGTGGTCCAGGCCGGCCAGGGCGCGCAGCAGGGTGCTTTTGCCACAGCCGCTGGGTCCCAGCAGGGCCACGAATTCGCCGGGCGCGATGTCCAGGTCCACGCCGTCCAGGACGCTCTTGGTACCGAAGCTGCGGATAAGCCCGCGGACTGAAACGGCGGCGCCGGACTTGGTGCCGGCGGGGGAGGGGGCGACGGCGGTCAGCCCGCCAGGGTGCGCTGCCATGAGAGGGCCTTTCGTTCGATGAAACGGACAATTCCGTCGGAGAGGAGGCCAAGGATGCCGTAGACGGCCAGGCCCAGGATGATGATGTTGGTCTGGCCGTAGGTGCGGGCGAGCTCCATCATGTAGCCGATCCCGCTGGTGGCGTTGATCTGTTCCACCACCACCAGGGACACCCAGGCGCCGGTCACCGCGAAGCGCAGGCCCAGGAAGAAGCCGGGCAGGGCGCCGGGGAGGACCACCTTGCGGATGAAGCCGGCCCGGCCCAGGCCCACCGTCCGGGCAAGTTCGACGAACCGCAGGTCGATGCCGCGCAGCCCGGCATGGGTCTGCAGGTAGACGGGGACAAAGACGCCCAGGGTGATGGTGAGGACCTTCATGGTCTCGTCGATGCCGAACCACAGGATGAGCAGCGGGATCAGGGCCAGGCCGGGAATGGCGCGCTTGATCTGCACCGGACCGTCAATCAGTGCTTCACCGATCCGGCTCAGCCCGGACAGCAGGGCCAGCACCGCTCCCACCAGGATGCCGAAGAACATTCCCAGGCCGGCGCGCTGGGCGGAGATCGCCAGGTTCTCCTGGAGCCGGCCGTCGGCGATGAGCTCACCGGCGGTGGCCACGACGGTCCAGGGTTCGGAGAGGATGCGCGGATCCAGCGCCCCGGTGGCGGACGCGGCTGTCCACAGCAGCAGCAAAGCGGACGGACCCACCCAGGCGAGCCGCCGTCGTCGTCCGGGCCCCAGCCTCCTGCCCGCGGGCCGCACGTCCGGACGGCCAGCCTGCGCCGGGTCCTGGTGGGGTGCGACGACGGGACGGTCCAGTACCGCGCTCATGCCGCGCCACCCTTGGCGGCGGAGGCGAACGCCGTGCCGGCGATCGCCTCGAAGCGGGTGTCGTAGAGGTCCGCTGCCTTCAACTGAGGTTTCTTCTGCTCGCGGGACAGCAGGTCGATCGTTTCCTGGTGCCGTGCGATGGCCTCCGTCCAGGACGTCGGCAGGTCGCGCTTGCCGGTGGCATCGATCAGGTACTGGCCGTCCTCGCGGGACAGGCCCTGGTCCTTGACGTAGTAGCCGTCCAGCCACTCGGCCGGGTGGTCCTCGATCCAGCGCTGCGCCTTGCCCCAGACCTTTGCGTAGGCGGCAAGGGCGGCTGCCTTGGCGGGATCGGCCAGGACTTTGGCGGGGGAGTAGAGGAGGCTGGGATCATCGCGGAGCCCGTGGCGGAGGGTGGTGGCGCCGTCGGCCTTGTATTTGGCCAGGTAGCGCTTGATCTGGACGCCACCCAGCGGAGCCGCGTCCACCTGCTTGCTGGCCAGCGCGGTGGCGTAGGCGTCCCCGGTGCTGGGGAGCTCCACGAGCTTGACGTCTTCCTGCTTGAGGCCGGCTTTGTCCAGGATGCGCAGCACCAGGGCGCCCTGTGCCTGGCCGGGGGAGTAGGCCACTTTCTTCCCGCGCAACTCCTCGAGCTTGCCGATGCCGGCTCCCGGTGCCACACCGAGCTCGTAGATGGGATGGTTCACCGCGTCCTGCCGGTAGCCGGCGGCGATGATGCGGACGTCCAGCCCGGTCCAGGTGGCGTGGATGGGCGGAATGTCCGCCACTGACCCGACGTCCAGGGCGTTGGCGCGGAAGGCCTCGGTGGTCTGGGGGCCGCCGGAGATGTTGGCGAACTCCACCGTAAAGCCGTCCAGGTCCTTGACCAGGCCGGACAGTTCCAGCGCCACTTTGATGCTGGGATCGCCCACCTTAATGGAGGTGCCGGCAGGCACCGAGGCCGCCAGCGGTTCAAGGGCGCCCTGGCTGATGCGGGCTCCGCCTGCGGTGGCGGTCCCGCCGCAGGCGGACAGCAGGCCGACGGCGGGAACAGCCAGGAGTGCGCCCAGCGCACGGCGCCGGCTAAAGGCAGCACGATGGCTCGTTTGGGGTGGGGGTGCTGGGAAGGTCATGGTGTTCCTTTCGAGGAGGATCCGGGTACGACGACGGCACCCGGGGTGTGTGCCCGGGCGGGCGTGAAGGGGTGGTTGGTCCGCCCAAACGGCGGGATCAGGGTGCTGCGGGATGATGCGTACTGGCGGGACTGTGGGGTGGTGCCTGCGGCGTGGCCGGTGCCGTGGAAACACCTAAACACGGCTCGCGGTGCGTTGGCCACCGGTATGAAACGGACGCTAAACCCTGCGCAACGGCGCTACTCATGGCGCCATCCTGGAGACAAAGCAGGCAACGCGGCGCCACGAACCGAAACCTGGGTTAAGGGGACTGCAACGCCGCTTCATGTACGGACTCCACTGGCTCGTCGGCTGCGAGCCCGGCCGGCGCCCAGGACAGGGCAGCCTTCTTAGCTGCCGACCTTTGCCTGCGCCGTTTCCACGATGTTCTCGGTGACCGCCCAGGAGGCGAGGAGCTTGAGGGCTTCCGCCGACGTGCTGCCGGGCGTAGCGGGATAGACCGTGAGGGTGTGCCCCGGATCTTCTTCGAGCCCAAGCACCTGGTAGTTCAGCTCAAGGAGCCCCACCACGGGATGCTGGAAGAACTTGGTGCCCGCGTAGTGGCGGCGGACGTTGTGGGCCGCCCAGAGCGTGCGGAACACGTCGCTGCGCATGGAGAGTTCACCGATGAGTTCGGCGATGCCCTTGTCATGGGGGTTGCGGCCGGCCTCCCGGCGGAGGATGGCTACGTTGGTGTGGGCAGCCCGGTCCCAGTCCGTGTAGAAGTTGTGGGCGCGGGGGTCGAGGAAAATGAACCGCGAGTGGTTGGCCGGCCGTGACGGGTTGCGGTACATGTCCGAATACAGCGCATAACCCAGCGTGTTGGCGGCAACGATGTCCAGGCGGTTGTTGCCAATGAAGGCCGGCGCTTCCGTGATGGCGTCCAGCAGGTACTGCAGTTCGGGCCGGACCTTCGACGGCGCGGAACCTCCGGCGCCTGCGGCACGCTTGCGGCCCGACGTGTTGGCCGCCCGGGCGAGGTCGTAGAGGTGGTCATGCTCGGCGCGGTCCAGTTCAAGGGCACCGGCGATGGCGTCCAGGACGCTGTCCGAAACACCGTGGAGGTTTCCCCGTTCCAGCCGCGTGTAGTAGTCCACGCTGACGCCTGCCAGCCGGGCCACTTCCTCGCGGCGCAGCCCCGGCACGCGCCGGCGGCCGCCGTAGGGTTCGATGCCTGCCTGCTCCGGGGTGATCCGTCCACGGCGTGAGGAGAGGAACTGCCGGACCTCGGCTCGGTTATCCATAGGGAACACGTTACGACGAATGGCGGGACCGTAAGGAGGTTCTGCCAGAACCAGTTACAGCAGGACCCTCGCTTTGAATGCCGGGGCCGGGTTTGATGGAGATGTCCCGTTCAGCCGTTTCATTCTTGGAAGGACCAGCATGCGCGCAACCATCATGCACGCGCCCGGAGACGTCCGCGTCGAGGATCGTGACAAGCCCACCATCCAGAAGCCGACGGACGCAGTTATCAAACTCGCGGCCGCCTGTGTGTGCGGGTCCGATCTCTGGCCCTACCGCGGCGCCGACAAAATCTCCAGGCCCGTTCCCATGGGCCACGAGTACGTGGGGGTCGTCGAGGAAGTCGGAGCCGACGTGAAGAACGTTACGCCCGGCCAGTTCGTCGTGGGGTCCTTCATCGCATCGGACAACACCTGCGAGATCTGCCGTTCCGGCTACCAGAGCGGATGCGTCCACCGCCAGGGCGTCAGCGGTTCGCAGGCGGAGTACCTCCGCGTCCCGCTGGCGGATGGCACGTTGGTGGCCACGCCCGGCATACCCGACGCCGACAAGGTTCCGTCGCTGCTGGCCGCCTCCGATGTCCTGGGCACGGGATGGTTTGCCGCGAAGGCGGCCCAGGTGGGCCCCGGGAAGACAGTGGCAGTGGTGGGCGACGGCGCCGTCGGACTTTTGGGGGTCCTGGCAGCCAGGCAAATGGGCGCCGAGCGGATCATCGCCATGTCGCGCCACACGGACCGGCAGGCACTGGCGCGCGAGTTTGGTGCCACCGATATTGTGGTGGAGCGCGGTGACGCGGGCGTGAAGAAGATCAAGGAACTTACCGGCGGCCTCGGCGCGCATTCCGTCCTCGAAGCCGTGGGAACGCAGGAGTCGATGCTGCAAGCCATCCACGCCACACGGGCCGGCGGGCATGTGGGTTTCGTGGGCGTCTCCCATGACGTCTCGCTGCCCGGCCGCGACCTGTTCTCCTCGCACGTCCACCTGCACGGCGGCCCTGCCCCGGTGCGGCAATATCTGCCGGACCTGATCGACCTGATCCTCCGCGGCGACATTAACCCCGGCAAAGTGTTCGACCTTGAACTGCCGCTGGAACAAGCTGCGGAGGCGTACAAGGCCATGGACGAACGCCGCGCCATCAAGGTGCTCCTCCGCCCGTGACCAGGTTCCGTCCAGGAACATCGCCAAGGGTAGGACTCCCAAGACCAGTTTCAGCAGGGCCACGCTGGCCCGTCCTTTTCCGGGGTTTGCTCCGAACAACCCCGGTAGCATCGTGAATATCCCCCAACAGATCACAGGAGAACCATGACTACCGTCAAGGCTTATGCATCCCCGTCCGCCACGGAGGACCTGGTGGCAACCACCATCGAGCGCCGCCAAGTGGGTCCCCACGACGTCCTGATCGACATCAAGTTCGCCGGCATCTGCCACTCGGACATCCACACTGTCCGCGGTGACTGGGGCCCGCAGCAGTACCCGCTGGTTCCCGGCCACGAGATCGCCGGCATTGTCACCGAGGTAGGTTCCGCCGTCACCAAGCACGCAGTGGGCGACCGTGTTGGCGTTGGCTGCATGGTCAACTCCTGCAAGGAGTGCGTCAACTGCCAGAAGGGCGAGGAGCAGTACTGCCTCAAGGGCAACATCGGCACCTACGGCGCTGTTGACCGGGACGGCACCATCACCCAGGGCGGTTACTCCACCCACGTTGTGGTGACCGAAGACTTCGTTGTCACCATCCCCGAGGGCATCGACCTGGACGTCGCCGCACCGCTGCTGTGCGCAGGCATCACCACCTACTCACCGCTGCGGCACTGGGGCGCAGGGCCCGGCAAGAACGTTGCAGTGGTCGGCCTTGGCGGCCTGGGCCACATGGCCGTCAAGCAGGCCCACGCCATGGGCGCCGAAGTAACCGTGCTGTCCCAGTCGCTGAAGAAGCAGGAGGACGGCCTGAAGCTCGGCGCCGACCACTACTACGCCACCAGCGACGAGAACACCTTCGCCGATCTCGCCGGCTCGTTCGACCTGATCATCAACACGGTCAGCGCCTCGATCGACATCAGCGCCTACCTGGGCCTGCTGAAGCTCGATGGCGCCCTGGTCAACGTCGGCGCCCCCGCGGAACCGCTTCCCGTCAATGCCTTCGCGCTGATCGGCGGACGCCGTTCCTTTGCCGGATCCATGATCGGCGGCATCCGCGAGACCCAGGAAATGCTCAACTTCTGCGCCGAGCACGGCCTGGGCGCCGAGATCGAGGTCATCCCGGCTGAGAAGATCAACGACGCCTACGAACGCGTGCTGGCATCGGATGTGAGATACCGCTTCGTAATCGACACCGCCACCCTCTAAGGCACGGGCGATCCTCTAAGGCTGAAGGCTCCGCAGTATGGATACTGCGGGGCCTTCCACCGTGTTCCGGTAGTTGATGCCAGCCCATAGGTTCAGCCAGTCAGGCTCTCCTGCTGCCGCCGCGGCGGCGCGCAAGGGCGTAGTGAGATGGTGGATTTCCGGGTATCCGTAGGGCGCCTCGCCGTCATGGCGGCGCATGAACTCGTTGTCCAGGCCCCTGGCATTGCGGCCCGAGAAAGCCCGGGTGACGGCCGTGGTGGTGAAACGGTCCGGTGCTGCCAACGCGGCCCGGTGCGCGGCCTTGGTGCCTGCTTCGTCCGCGCAGAGGAACGCAGTTCCTGCCTGGACTGCCACCGCACCGAGGGCCAGCGCGGCACGGGTGTGATCCGCCGTGGCAATACCGCCCGCTGCCACCAGGGGCACCTCCAGGTCGGCGAGTTCGCCAAGGATCCCGTGGAGGGGCACCAGGGGAGGAGGCGCATCCGCTTTGAACGTGCCCCGGTGGCCGCCGGCTTCGGGGCCCTGGACACAGAGGGCGTCGGCGCCGGCGGCGAGCGCCTGCAGCGCTTCGCCGCGTGCAGTGACGGTGGCGATCACATAAATCCCTCGCTGGTGGAGGGCTTCCACCACGCTGGCTTCGGGGAAGTCGAAGGTGAACGACGCGACCGCGGGCGCAAGGTCCAGCAGTGCTTCGAGCTTTGGTTCCCAGCCGTCGTCGTCATGCCTCGGCTCGCCCAAGGCCACCCCGAAGCGTTCGGCATCCGGGGCCAGCGCGCCGGCGTATTGCTGCAGGGCGGAAGGGCTGACGACCGAGGCCTGGGGCACGAACAGGTTCACGCCGAAGGGCTTGTCCGTCTGTTCCCTCACAGCCGCGATCTCGGCCCGCATGGCCGCGGCGGTTTTGTAGCCCGCCGCTACGAAGCCCAGTCCGCCGCCTGCGCTCACCGCCGCGGCCAGTTGCGGGGTGGAAGGTCCGCCGGCCATCGGTGCCTGGATGACGGGGAGCTCCAGCGATTCGAACTTGAACCGTGCGTGCCTCTGCTGCGTTGCCATGAGCCCTTCCCGTCGTTTGGGTATCCCTGACGAATGCTACGCCGGCCTGCAGGGGTAGTTGGGACGGGAGCAGGTGCGGTCGTGCCGCACGATTGACTGGACGGAAAAGGGGCGCGGACGACGCCGGGTAAGTCCCGCCGTCGTCCACGCCCCTTTGGTGGTGGGCCGCTTAGAGGGCCAGTGCCGGCTCGTTCCCGCGCACGCTCAGCGTGAAGGTGTTGGGTCCGCTGCAGGTGACGGCGATGCGGCAGGTGGTGGTGTTGTGGCGCGCGGAGAGGTCGGAGACCGCGGAGTCGAGGGTCTCGTGGAGGGAAGCCCGGTCCCAGATCTTCAGCGTCACGGATTCGGCAGTGTTAAACGTCATTGTTCAGTACTTTCCTGTGTCAAGCCGGCGCAGCGTCCGGCAGTGGCCTGTCCGCGCTCGGAGGGCCGGTGGCCTGCGCTCACCGGTGGGCCTCGTTGCGTCACCAGGATGTCAAGGGCGGATGGTCCGGCCCTGCCTATCCATAGTGCCCGTGGCTGATCAACCGACTCAACCAAATCGCTCATTTATTGCGAGTGAATCTCATCACGTGTGATGCACAGCACAGCTACTCGTCGAAGTAGGCGGTGATCTTCTGCTCGCCCGAAATCGAGGTGATAACGGTTCCTGCAACCTCGCGGAGCTTGATGTTGCGGGTGTTCGACGCGCGGGTAAGAATGCTGAAGGCCGTCTCCCGGTCGCACCGGTTCTGGGCCATGACCGCCCCCACGGCCATGTCGATCACGGTGCGTGAGTGCATGGCGGCGGCCAGGTCATCCCTGGCTTCGCTGAGCTGGGATATCCGCAGTATCAGCCTCAGCGAACTGGCGGCCTGGGCTGCGAACGCCTCAACGGTGGCGATGTCCTCGGCGGAAAACCCGTTGCTCCTGCCCGAGTAGAGATTCAATACCGCCTCCGCCTCGCCCGCAAGATCCAGCGGGACGGCGAGGATGGAGGAGACGCCGTGCCGGGCTGCGGCCCGGGCGTAGGCTCCCCAGCGGGTTTCGGCGGCAAGCTCCGGCACCAGGAGGGTGGTTCCCTGCCGGAGCGCCGTAAGGCAGGGGCCCTGGCCAAATCCGTTCTGCAGTTCGTCAAGGGCCTTTGCCGCAGCATCGCTTGCTGCTACGGCCTTGGGTCTTTTGTGCCTCATTACGGTGACGCCGCTGTGGATGGAGTTGCCCGGGGTGGACAGCCGCGAACTGGCCAGGATTGCCAGTTCGGTGAGGAAACCCTTGATGTCCGGGCTTTCCAGCACCAGCTGCTGCAGGGACTGTTCCACATCTTCCAGGGGCTGCCCGTCGGGTTCCTGGAACGGCTGCCCTTCGCCGGCGGTCATTAATCCTCGCCCTCGGACAATTCCCTCATGGCCGTCGCAATCAGGCCCACCTGGGCAGCTGGAAGATGGAGCGCTTCGTTGAGGTAGGCGTCAAGCGACATCTCGTCGGCGTCGCCGCCAAGGCCGTAGTAGTAAGTCCACAGTTTTATCATCGGGACCTGGGTGTTGCGGAACCGCCGGGCCACGTCCTTCCGCTGCTGGTCGGCCTCCAGCAGTTTGTCGGGGCCGCCGGTCCAGTCGGCGTTCATCCGCGCGGTCCAACCGGCGGTGCGGACAATTCCCCGCCGTCCAGGGTGCTGGCATCCGTACGGAGCCCCGAAGCAGAGCTGGTGCCCAGCGCGAGGAGGAACCCAGGGATTCCGGGGCATTCCCGCAGCAGGTCCTGGTATTCGTCTGCGGCGGCCAGAGCGTTTTTCCCGGCCATCGGGCCTCGATCCATAGTTGCGCCAGTCATTGCCTGTCCTGGCTGGCGGCCGCCGCTCTTCGCACGGTGGGCCCGTTTATTCAACTTCCGGATAGTGACACCATCCCGAAATCTCCTACCTTTGACACTACGCCCTTGGTGATGGATCTGATACAGCGGCTCCTTCGGCCCGGAGCTTGGCCCCTAACGGGTCCGCCGTCGTCGTCCCCGGTTCGCTGCCGCCGTCGTTGTCCCGTTCTGCCTCCGCTGGACTGCCCGGGCCCTCGCCTCCGCTGCCGCGCAGGGGCCGGTAACCGTAAGATGAACCCCATGCTGAATCCTGCCAACAGTGTGACAGTCGAGCACCTCCAAGAGGTCCTGGTCGGGGCCGAGAATGCCGTTGAGTTCCTTTCCGGACTCTCGGGACTGGCGGCAGCGGCTGTCTCCAAGGCAGCCGGTGATGACATTGAGTGCGCGGTGACCATGAAGCTCCGCCGGCGCCCCACCACTGCTGCGGGCAGCAGTGCCAGGGCGCTGGAACTGGACCTTATCGAGCAGGCGCTGGGGGACGGTCCCTGCATCAAGGCGCTGCGCGAGATGGCGCCCGTGCTGATTGACGACGTCGGGCAGGACGGCCGGTGGACCACATACAACCAGGAGCTGGTGAGGCTGGGCGTGCACAGCACCCTGGGTGTTCCTTTGGAGATCAGCGGCGAGGCCAGTGCCGCACTGAACTTTTTCGCCACGAGGCCGGGAGTGTTCACGGCGGAGGTTTATGACAAAGCGGTGGGCTTCGCCGCCGCTGCCCACAACACCTTGCACCTTTCGGTCCGCATCAGCACGGCGCAGAACAGGGCTGATGACCTGGAAGCCGCCCTGGAAAGCAGGACCGCCATCAACCTGGCCTGCGGCGTCATCATGGCGCAAAACCGTTGTTCCCAGGAAGACGCGATGGAGATCCTCACCAGGGTCTCCAGCAACCGCAACAAGAAGCTGAGGGACGTGGCCAAGGAATTGATTGAACAGCTCGCCGGAGGCAGTGTCCAGACGCACTTCGACTCCTAGCCTGCGCCTGGACCACAAACTGTCCAGGCCCCGTCAGGCGCCGGCGCGGATCGAGACGACAGTGCCGCCCCCTGCGTTGCGGATATCCCAGGCGTTGCCGCTGCCGATAACCCTGTATCCATTGGCGCCTGCCGGTTCCAGCACCACTGCCGTGTTCTCATCAATGGCGACCGCCCAATCCACCTGGCCGGCCGCTACGGCCCCCACTGCGCGGCTTACCGTTCCCGCTTGCGCCGCGTGGACATCCACCGCGAACGGGACCAGTCCCAGGCCCTGCCGGATCTCCACTGCCTCCAGGCCTTCCGAGCATTCCTCCCCGCACACGTCCACCCCGTTGATACGGTGGCCGCCGATCAGTGCACGGTTCGGCGCCACCATGGCCCCGGCGGAAAACCCCAGGTAGGGGCTGCCGGCGGCCACCAGGCGGGAAATGGCGGCGGCCGCGGGGAGCAGGCCTTCCCAATAGGCCGGCGTCAACCCGCCGCCCACCACCACGCCATCCACGCCATCGAAGGCGGCAGGGTCCGCCGGCTTGTCCCCGCGCAGCGGGATGGCCACGATCCCACAGTCAAGCCTGGCTTGGAGGGGCGCCGAGCAGGTCTCAATGAGTTCCTCCGGGCTTCCTCCTCGATGGTGTACGGCCACGGCAATCCGGACAGCCCGGCCAGGTGCCGCATGCCGGCGGACTGCATCCGCAAACTGGTCAAAGACATCCGGAAAGCCCAGTGGATCAGGGCCCGCCCCGGCAAGGAAGATGCTCATGAGCTTCAAGATACCGGCCAGAACTTGCCTGGCGGGGACGACGGAAAAAGCCATTGACCCGGGCTGCCTAAAGGGATAATGTACAACCAAATGGTTGTACATCAGCTTCGCGAGGCCGAACTGGACCGCCTCTTCCAGGCGTTCGCCGATTCCACCCGCCGCGACATTGTCCGCAGGGTGACCGTCGAGGAGTTTTCAGTTTCCGGTCTCGCTGCCCTCTACGCCATGAGCTTCGCCGGCGTACAGAAACATGTGGCGATATTGGAGCGCGCCTCCCTTGTCACCAAGGAAAAGCGCGGAAGGGAGCAGATCGTGCGGGGCAATCATGAAGGTCTGCTGAAAGCCCGGCGGCTGCTCGACGAATATGAACAATTCTGGCGGCAGCGCGCCGCCCGGATGGCAGACATTCTCACTGAAGGTTAGGAAGGCACGGCCATGACAGTCATCAGTACGGATAAAAACCCCGAGGCCCTGAGCCTCACCCTCGTTGCCGAGTTCGACGCCGGCATGCAACGCGTCTGGCAGCTCTTTGAGGACCCGCGGCAGCTGGAGCGCTGGTGGGGTCCGCCCACGTATCCGGCTACCTTCTACAAGCACGACTTCGTTCCGGGCGGCCGCGCCAGCTACTACATGACAAGCCCGGATGGGGAGAAGTTCCACGGCTGGTGGGAATTCACCAGCATCGAATCGCCGCGCCAGCTTGAATTCAACGACGGTTTCGCGGACAGCGACGGCAACCCCACCGGTGACCATGGCGTCAGCCATGCCACAGTGACGCTGGAACCGGTGGGGGAGCGCACCCGGATGACCATGCTGTCCGCCTTCGAGTCTGAAGAACAGCTGGAAGAGATGATCAAGATGGGCATGGAGGAGGGCCTCAAGGCAGCGGTCGGCCAGATCGACGGCCTCCTTGCCGAGCACGCCAACGCCTGACAGCGCAACAGCCACTTCCCTTGCCACGGCGCCAGGTGGGCGGACGACGGCGGGACGTTCCGTCGTCGTCCGCCAACCCTGGGCGTTGAACGCCCAGGCCCGCCGCTGAATACTGGAGGTTGGGACCCGGCAAGGGAAGGCGGTGGCAGCAATGAGCGGCGGCGCAGGGGAATTCCGCAAGCGCCTGGAGCGTGCGGCCGAGGTGCGGTCATACCGTGGCGCCGGCATCAGCGCCGAGGAGGAAGCCGCGCTGGATGCCCTCGACGCGCAGGAGCGGGAGAAGCGCAGGAAAGTCAGCGATGCCGCCCGCGCGGAATACCTGGTCCGCGACGCCATGGCGCAGGGCAAGTTCGACAACCTGAAGTATGCGGGAAAACCAATTCCCGGCCTGGGCGAGTCGTACGATCCCGACTGGTGGGTGAAGGGGCTGATCCAGCGGGAGAACATCAGCGGCCTGGGGCCGGCGGCCATCCTCCTCCGCGCTGAGGACGCCGAGCTCGACGCGAAACTGGACGCCCAATACACCGAGCAGCAGGTCCGCGATGTCGTGGCGGATTTCAACCGGAGGGTGGTTGATGCCCGCCGCCAGTTGCAGGGCGGCCCACCGGTAGTCACCAAGACCCGTGACGTGGATGGGGAAGTGGAGCGTTGGCGCAGCCGGCGTGCTGTGCAGGTGGACGAGGCGCCGGCCACGCCGGAGCCGGAACGCCCGTGGTGGAAGCGGCTGTGGAAGGGGACGGGTTAGGCGGCATCCAGATCCACCATGGATGCGCCAAGTGCCTACGGCCTGTAGTTGGGGTTAGGGCCGATCATCGAAGCGGGCGGTGGCGCGAACGGGGTTGCGGGATACAGCGGCGCCACCTTGAGCATGTAGTTGGCCCACTGCGGCCCGGCAATCATGTACCCGTCGAGGCGGGGATAGAAGGTCCCGTTGATGGTCACGTTCTGCCCGGCCCGCTTTTGGCCTTCCAGTGCATCGCCGAAGAAGGAAGCCGTGACAAGGCCGGTGGTGTAACCCACCACCCACGTGGAACCGTTGTTGTTGGAGGTTCCAGTCTTGGCGGCGCTGGGCACCGTGTCCTGTACTTTCGGGTTGATCCAGACACCGGACCCCTTCTTCAGGACGTCCTGGAGCACTGAATTGACGCCCCGGGCCACGTCGGGCTTGACGGCGTCGTGGCAGTCGGGGGCCTGGGCGGGCAGCTTCGCCCCTGCCGCATCGGTCACCTCGGCCAGGGCGATCGGCGCGCAGTAGCGGCCCTCCGTGGCGAAGGTGGCGAAGGCGTTTGCCAGGGTAAGCGGAGCCACGCCCGTGCCGCCCAGCAGGTTGCCCAGCTGATGCATGTTGACCGGGGTGCTGTCCAAACCACTGTGCAGGCCCACGGAGTCCACCATCTTCTGGATGCCGCAAAAGTCGAGCTGGGCGGCCGAGGCGAAGGTAGCGGTGTTGATGGAGTTGTACAGGCCGTAGTTGACGGGCATCGGCCGGTAGAAGCCGTCCTCGGCGTTCTGCAGGTCATCGGCAGCGCCAAGGGCCGGGTTGGCCTGCGCCGTGCTGTACGCGCCCAGCACCTTCCCGCAGCTGTCCTTCCACGGGAACCCCAGGGGATAGACCCGGCGTGAGGCATCCACTTCCGCGGTCAGCGGCTTGCCCTCGTTCAACCACTCCGCGAAGGTGAAGGGCTTCATGGTGGAGCCCGGCTGGAACCCGCCGGCGCCATTCAGGTCATTGCCCTGGGCGTCCCTGGCGTCCACGTTGAAGTTCAGGTTGGTATCAAACTTGCCAGGCTGGGGGAGGAATACCGTGTTCTGGGCCATGGCCAGGATCTTGCCGCTGCCTGGCTGCAGGGTCAGGAGCGAGGCTGCCCACCGGTCCGGATTTGCACCCGCTGTACCGTCCACCTGGGCCTGGGCGGCCGCCTGGAGCCTGCTGTCCAGGGTGGTGACGATAGTGAGGCCGCCGCGGTACAGCCTGCGCTCGCGCTCCACTTCGGTGGCGCCGTAGGCAGGATTGTTCAGGATCAGGTGGGAGATGTAGTCGCAGAAGTAGGGCGCCATTGCGGCATTGGCGCAGCCCTGCTGTTGCGGCGTGATCTTCAGCTCGATAGGGGTGGCCACTGCGGCGTCGTACTGGGCCTGCGTGATCCTTCGCAGGCGGAGCATCTCGGACAGGACCTGGTTCCGGCGCACGATCGACTTGTCCGGATTGGTGGCCGGGTTGTACAGGGTGGGGCTGTTGACCAGCCCGGCCAGCAACGCGGCCTGGGGCAGGGTGAGGTCCTTCGCGGTCGTGCTGAAGAAGTAGCGCGCCGCGGCTTCTATCCCGTAGGCGTTGCTGCTGAAAAACACGATGTTGAGATAGCCCTCAAGGATCTGGTCCTTGGTGTACTTCTTCTCCAGCGCGATGGCGAGCTTCATTTCACGCAGCTTGTCACCGAAGTCCTTCTGCCCGTTCAGCACCACCGCGTCCGGCCGGTCCTGCGAGAGCTGCGCCTCGTTCAGGACGTTGGTGACGTACTGCTGCGTGATGGTGGACGCACCCTGCTCGCCGCCCTTGGTCAGGTTGGACACCAGTGCGCGCAGGATGCCCTGCGGATCCACGCCGGCGTGGGTGTAAAACCGGCTGTCCTCGATGGCAATGATGCCGTCCTTGATGAAGGGGGACATCTGGTCCAGTGGAACCCTGACGCGGTTTTCCGCGTAGAAAGTGGCAATAACCTGCCCGTCGGAGGTGACGACTCTGGTGGCCTGCGACGGCGGCTGGACGGTCAGCTCCGTGGGCAGGCTTTCGAAGAAACCAATGGAGGAACTGACGCCCATCCCAGCGGCTGCCACGGCAGGAACCACCAGGCTGGCCGCCAGCACTCCGCACATAACACTCGCAGCAAGGAAACCCAGGAGCCTTCCCAGGGCTAAGCCAAAGCCGCGCCTGCGCTTCCGCTTCTTCACCATTCCTCGGCCCTCGTCCTCGAAGGTGGGATCAGAATACGCCCCTGCAAAGAGGTGAAACAGGGGGTGGAGGGTCAGGATTTGGTCACGCTGAACCCTTGACCTAGCGATAGTTACCGACATATCGTTAACTATCGCTGAAGACGCAGCGAGCACCTGAAAAATGAAAGGGCGATGCCACCATGAAAGGCATATTTGATGACAAGAATCCCGGCCCGGAATTCGGCAAGGGACGCTTCGAGCGGGGGAGGGGCCACAGGGGGCCGCACGGGCACCGGGGTCCCGGCTTCGGGCCTGGTTTTGGCCCCGGATTCGGAGCTGGGTTTGGGCCGGGCTTTGGCCCGGGTTTCGGACGGGGCGGCCGGCGTGCCAGCCGGGGTGACGTCCGCTCAGCCATCCTGTCGCTGCTGGCGGAGGCCCCGTCCAATGGTTACGGACTGATCAAAACCATCGCCGCAAAGACCGGCGGAATGTGGCGGCCCAGCCCGGGATCCATCTATCCCACGCTCCAGCAGTTGGTGGACGAGGGGCTGATCGAGGCCGTGGGCGAGGGCCGGGGAACAGAGTTTGCGCTGACGGACGCCGGGAAGGCCTACGTCGCCGAACACGCTGAGGAGATGGAGAACGCCTGGAACGCTGAACCGGACAGTGCCGACAGGGACTTCCACCAGAGCATTGCCAAGCTCATGGGCGCCATCCATCAGTTCCGCACCGGGGTGAGCGAGGAGCAGCGGGCCGCCGCGATGGAAAAGATGGACGAACTTCGCCGCGCGCTCTACAAGATCCTTGCGGACTAGGGCAGGACTTACGCGAAGGAGTCTTCCTTGGCGTGCCGTTCAGCGGGAGCCGGGGCCGTTGGAATGTGGGCCGCGGCGTGGCGCAGGGGATTGAAGCCCGCTCCGATCTCGCCGAAGGCGTAGGCCGTCTCGGCGTGCTCAGCCAGGTCCACGCCGGCGGTCTCAGCCTCGTGGCTGACACGGAAGCCAACAGTCTTGTGGATCACCCGGCCGATGACCGCGGTTCCTGCGCCGGACAGCAGGAGCGTGATGACTACCGCGGCCACCTGGGCGATGAGCTGCTGGACTCCGCCGCCGTAGAAGAGACCGCCGCCCTGGCCGTTCACCGGGAGGGCGATGAACCCCAGCGAAAGGGTGCCGATAAGGCCTGCGCCCAGGTGGACACCCACCACGTCCAGGGAGTCATCAAGGCCAAACCGGTACTTGAGGTCCACGAACACGCAGCAGGCGGCTCCCGCCACCAGGCCCAGGCCGATGGCGGCCACCGGGCTGATGTTGGCGCAGGACGGGGTGATGGCCACCAGCCCGGCGACCACGCCGGAGGCTGCACCCAGGGAGGTCGGGTGTCCGTGGCGGATCTTTTCGGTGACCAGCCAGCTCAGCATGGCCGCGGCAGGAGCCACAAGGGTGTTGATCCAGATGAGGCCGGCCTGTTCCACGCTGGTGGCAGCTCCGCCGTTGAAGCCGAACCAGCCAAACCACAGGATTGCGGCGCCGAGCATGATGAAAGGCAGGTTGTGGGGGCGGTGGTTGGGGTCCTTCGCGAATCCGTGGCGCTGGCCAACAATAACGGCGAGCACCAGGGCTGCAGTTCCCGAACTGATTTCCACCACGGCGCCGCCGGCGAAATCAATGACCTGGCCGAAGATTTCCGTGACGGCCCCGCCAGCGCTCATCAGTCCGCCACCCCAGATCATGTAGGCGAGGGGGCAGTAGATCAGGGTGATCCATACGGGCACGAACAGGACCCAGGCGCTGAACTTGGCACGGTCGGCGATGGCGCCACTGATCAGGGCGACGGTGACAATGGCGAAGGTAGCGCTGTAGCCGGCTTTGAGGAGGTCCGGTGAACCCATCAGGTCCTGCAGGCCAAAGCTGGTAAAGGGGTTGCCGAACAGTCCCAGGATGCCGTTCCCGGTGGTCATGGAGTAGCCCCAGAGGACCCAGACCACCCCGACAATCCCCGCCGAGATGAAGCTCATCATGATCATGTTCAGGGCAGCCTTGGCGCGGGTCATGCCGCCGTAGAAGAGGCCAAGCCCGGGGGTCATCAGGAGGACCATTGCGGCCGAAATCATCAGCCAGACGTGTTGGGCAGTGATTTCCACCGGTGGGTCCCTTCGCGATGTGAACGTGGTGCGGGACCCGTGTGGCCCCGCGGCATTTCCCCCGGGATCCATTTTTCGCGGCGTGTGTTTCAATCAATGCCGCCTAAAGTTGCGGCCACGTTACACAAATTGCCCGTGCGTGAAGTTCACGTATCAACTATGTTTCGGGCGTGTAAACGGCCTCTCCTCCGGCGGCTGCTTCGACATCCCTTCACCCGGCCCGTTCCCTGCAACCGCAGGCTGGAGGGGCCTGCGGCAGGTGAGCTCCGCCGTCGTCCGCCCCTGTGCCGGCTGTTTCGAAGCCGTGAACGGCACCTCACCCCGTCAGAAGGTGCGGGCGTTGGCGAGGACCGGCAGTGTGGCCCGGACGTCCTCCACGGTTGACGGGTCGATGTCGACGACGGCGAGTTCAGGTTTCCCGCCCAGGGCAACCACAGGCTTCCCCAGGGGTGTGATCACCGCGCTGTGCCCGATGCCCGTGGGTGCTGTGCCCGCCGGGCCGGCACCCACCGTTTGGGGATCGCCCTGTCCGCACGCAACCACAAATGTGGTGCTGTCCAGAGCCCGGGCGCGCACCAGCAGGTCCCACTGCTCCGCCTTGCCTTCACCGGCGCCCCACGAGGCGCACACGATATTCACCTGGGCGCCTGCATTGGCGTTTGCCGTGAACAGCCCTGGAAAGCGGACGTCGTAGCAGGTGGCCAGGCCAAACACGGTCCCATCGAGCTCGAACGTCACCGGGGCTTCCCCGGCGTCCACCGTCCTGGACTCCGTGAAGCCAAAAGCGTCAAAAAGGTGGACCTTGTCGTACGCCGCCTCCAGCCCGGGCCCGGTGACCAGGAGGGTGTTACGGACCCGGCCGTCTTTCCCCGGCGTGAACATGCCGGCCACGATCGCCAGGTCCAGCTCGGCAGCCATCCTGCGGACCTCGCCGGCCCACGGCCCGTCCACGGGCTCGGCAATGTCTTTCAGGGAATGGCCAAAGGCGCGCATGGTCGCCTCGGGAAAGACCACCAGTTGGGCGCCGGCGTTCTTGGCCTGGGCGGCATACTCCCAAACGAGTTCCAGGTTTGCCGTGGGGTCGGCGCCGCTGATGATCTGCGCTACTGCAATCCGCATTACTGCCTGTAACCCTCCACTTCGCTGATCGGGCGGGCCTCGGCGTCGTTCGGGTTCTCGCCCGAATCCTTCTTGGCCCGCCGTTGGCGCAGCAGGTCCCAGCACTGGTCCAGGCTTTCTTCCACATACTTGAGCCGTGCCTGGTCCGGCGCCTGCCCGTCACCCGAGCCTTCGCGCAGCGAGTGCTCCTCCTCCACCAGGGCCTGGATGTGCGACAAAATATCCTGATCATTCATGGCTTCCCCTAACTCTGCTCCGGTCCCCTTCAGCGTACGTACCCGGTGCTGAAGGAGCCAGCCCCTGAGCGGTACCATCAACTTCATGCCCACTGCGCTCGATATGGCAGGTCCCATCCTGGAAGTGCTCACCTGGTTGTGCCTGCCCGCAGGGTTGGGGCTGCTCTTCTACACCGGGTTCCTCCGCCGCTTCGTGCACCCCTGGGATGTTGCCGAGGGCGTGGTGTACTCGGATTCCACCGGTGTGGGCTTCCGCTGGCTCGACCGGAAGCACCAGGTGCACCACGCCCCAATGTCCCCTTACGACATCCGGGACATGGCCGCGGGGGACACCCTGCCCATCTATTACCACCCCAAGCGCCCCACGCAGTGGCAGACCACCAGGCCGGAAGAGGCCGGCAGGACGGCCTCGGTCCTGGGCCGCTGCCTCACGGCAATCGGCGCCGTGGCGCTGCTGGCCGGCTTCGTCCTGCCGATGTTCTAGCTGACCAGGACCACCACTATTCCCAGGCACCCCAGGGCGACGCCCGCAAAGGCAGTCCAAAGGACGGCGGGCAGGTCGGCCTCGATGCTTTCGCCTGCCAGGCCACGGGACCTGGCCCGGTACCGGCGGCGCTGCGTGAGGTAGATGGCAAGGGCGGCGCCGCCGGAAATCGCCGGCAGCATCAGGATGGGTAACCCGTAGACGGGTAGCCAGCGCAGGAAGAAGGCGCTCGCCGTCACCAACGCCAGCATGGTGCGGCCCCATGCCAGGGCGGTCCGCTCGGGCTGGAGGCCGGGATCGCCGTGGGGGCTGGGAGCATGGGCTGCCACAGTTCAGCGCCAGAGGATGAAGACCAGTACGACGGCGGCGGCCAGCGCGCCTGCGCCGGCCAACAGGGGCACAAAAAGCGGCAGCGGCAGCGGCGCCTTATTGCGCATGCTCCGTTCCACCCGAAGCCACCGAAGGGCGGCGCCACCGCTGAGCATCATGCCCAGCAGCAGCAACAGGATGGCCAGGCCTTTCCGGACAGGTTCGATGAAGAGGCCGGAGGTGAATGCCTCGATGGCGATGCCCCCTGCCAGCAGCGCCAGCGACGTCCGGATCCAGGCCAGGAAGGTGCGTTCGTTCGCCAGCGTGAAGCGCGGGTCCGGTTCCTCGCCGCCGGGGAGCAGCCGTTCGGCCATCCTTCCGCGCGATGGCGGGACGGTGGGCCTGGGGGGCTGCTCACTGTTGATCACCGGGCCAGTTTAGCCGCGGCGGGTGAGGGGCTGCCGGTCAGGAAATATGGCGGAGCGCGGCTTTGCCGGCAAGGTGATCCCCAATGGGCAGGGCGGCTGTTGCGGCGGGGGAAGGGGCGTTCAGGACGTGGATCATCCGCTCTGTCTCCGCCAGCAGGAAGTCGTGGAGGAGCGTTCCATCCCGGCGTACAGCCTGTGCACGGATGCCTGCCTCATACGGCAGCAGGTCCGCTTTGGCCAGGCCCGGAGCGTATTTGCGGCATTCCTGCAGGTAGCTTCCCTTGAACAGCGAGTTGCGGACCTCGCGCACCGCGGTGGCTGCGTTGGACCGGGCCACACGCCACAGCCCCGGAAAGCGCACGTAGCGGCCCACATCCCTGAGGTCCACCGAGAATTTGGGATAGCCCTCCCGGGCCAGGCCCAGCACCGCGTTGGGTCCCACCGTGATGCTGCCGTGGATGGTGGGGGTGAGATGTACCCCCAGGAAAGGCAGGTCCGGGTCCGGTACCGGGTAGATGAGGTGCGTAACGTAATCCGACTTGGCGTCCGGCAACTCAAAATATTCTCCGCGGAAGGGAATGATCTGCACGTCGATGTTCATTCCGGCCATTTCCGCCAGGCGGTCCGACTGCAGGCCCGCACAGGCCACCAGGCGGCGGCAGGAATAGAGGGCGTGGGCTGTGCCAACGTCCACCCGGTCTGAATGCTCCACGATGGAGTCCACCCTGGCTCCGGTGATGAGCCGGCCGCCGGCAGCGGAGATGAGGTCAGCCAGTTTCCGCGCCACGTCCCGGTAGTCCACGATTCCGGTGCTGGGAATGAACAGGGCGCCCAGGCCCGAAACGTTGGGCTCGCGCCGGTTGAGTTCGCCTTGGCCAATGCGCTCGCAGGGCAGCCCATGGACGGCCGCGCGTTCTTCCAGGCGGTCCAGCCTGTCTAATTCCACCGCGGACGTTGCCACCAGCAGTTTGCCCGGCTCGGCGTACCTGATGCCGTGTTCCCGGCAGAACTCCTTGGTCTGCTGCGACCCCGCCTTGCTGAACCGTGCCTTGAGGCTGTCCGGGGCGTAGTAGATCCCGGAGTGGATGACGCCGCTGTTGTGTCCGGTCTGGTGTGATGCCAGGGACTCCGCGGCCTCCAGCAGGACCAGCGAAGCTCCCGGTTGCTTCTGCAGCAGCTGGTAGGCGGTTGCCAGGCCTATGATTCCGCCGCCGATAACGCAGTAGTCCACCCGGTCCACAGGGCCCGCCTTTCGTCGTGGGTAGATCTTAGCCACCGCCGCTGCCCACGCGCTCCTGCTATCCGCCGCTGCGGGGAGCAAACATGATCACGGCAACCCCCAGGAGGCACACCAGGGACCCGGTGATGTCCCACCGGTCCGGGCGGAAGCCGTCAAAGGCCATGCCCCAGGCCAGGGAACCGGCCACGAACACGCCGCCGTAGGCCGCAAGGATCCGGCCGAAATGGGCATCTGGCTGGAGCGTGGCCACGAAACCGTAAGCTCCCAGCGCGATCACGCCAAGCCCGGCCCACCACCAGTCCCTGCCTTCGCGCACGGCCTGCCACACCAGCCAGGCCCCACCTATTTCCGCGGCGGCGGCCAGCACGAACAGCACGATGGTCTTGAAAACATTGACAGACTCGCCAGGGATACCCACGAAGCCATCATGCCAGCCGGGAATGCGGCCCGGCGGGGGCCCTGGGAGGGAGCCGAATGGACGGCGGGAACCTTCCTTGATACCTAACCGTTACTCTTAGAGGGCGACGTGGGGGCTTCGCGCCGATAACTAGCGTGTGACTGCGGAACGGTCATATGACGGAGAGAGAGAAATATGGCTCACACCGCTCTAGGCTTAACCGTATGATCCGGCTACGTCAGCTGGCCCAGGCGGCCTCAGTGCTTACCACCCCCTTGGCGCCGGAAGACATTCTGGCCCTGTTCAACCCTGTCTACTCGGCTCGCCAGCTTCGGGGCGTGGTCACCCGCGTGGTGCAGGAAACCGCGCAGTCGGCAACCATCTTTTTCCGCCCCGGCCGCGGGTGGAAGGCGCACCTGGCGGGGCAGTGGGCCCGCATCGGCGTCGAGCTCGACGGCGTGCGGCACTGGCGTTCCTACTCCCTTAGCGCTCCCGCAGGCAAGGATCCTGCCATCACCGTCACCGACGTCGGCGCAGTGTCCGGCACGCTGGTGCGCACCACCAAGCCCGGCGATGTCCTGTTTCTGGCTCCGCCGCAGGGCGACTTCGTCCTTCCGGAGCACCCCCGCCCCCTTCTCATGGTCACCGCCGGCAGTGGCATCACTCCGGTGATGTCCATGATCCGTACCCTTGTGCCGCGGCGTCCGGATGCCGACGTCGTGCTGGTCCACTCCGCACGCACCCCGGGTGACAGCCTGTTCCGTGAAGAGCTGGCCGAGCTCGCGGACCAGTTCCCCAACTTCCGCCTGGCGCACTGGTACACCGGTGAACAGGGCCGCATGGACTTCTCCAGCACCAAAGAGTTGGACGAGATCTGCCCCGACTGGAAGGAACGGGCGGCCTACGCCTGCGGCCCGGACAGCTTCCTGGACGACGCCGAGGCCCTCTGGAAGCGCGCCGCCCTGACCACCAGGGCACCCGGAACCGACGTCGCCGTTGCCGGAGACGCCGGCAACCTCATGATCGAACGCTTCAACACCACCTTCAACGCCGGCGTAGGGCACGACGGCGGCCTGGTCACCTTCGAAGCATCCGACCGGGAGGTGGAAGCCGACGGCGACACCCCCATCCTGGACATCGGCGAGGACGCCGGGGTGCTGATGCCCAGTGGCTGCCGGATGGGCATCTGCCACAGCTGCCTCACACCGCTCCTGGCGGGGCAGGTCCGCGACCTGCGGACCGGGGAAATCCACGGGGAACCAGGCCAACTCATCCAAACGTGTGTCTCGGCAGCCGCCGGACCCGTCAACCTCGAAATCTGAGGAGCACCACGGAATGTCTGTAATCACACCAAGCAAGGTCACCCCCGCGGGAAGCTCGAGAACCCGGCCCGGGAAGCTTGCCGAATCCGGCAGCCCCGCCGTCCGGCCCCCCGCAGCCGCACACCTCAGCGATGAGCAGGTAGCGGAGCTGGGCCGTGAGCTCGACGCCATCCGGGACGAGATCCTGGGCAAGCGCGGGGCGGAGGACGCCGCCTACATCCGCCGGATGATCAAGATCCAGCGTGGACTGGAGATTTCCGGCCGCGCCGCCCTCCTGGTCAGCAAGAACAAAGCCGCCTGGGTCGCGGGGACCACCCTGCTCAGCCTGGCCAAGATCCTGGAAAACATGGAGCTGGGCCACAACATCCTGCACGGCCAGTGGGACTGGATGCGGGACCCGGACATCCACTCCACCACCTGGGAATGGGACTTCGTCACCCCCTCGCGGTCCTGGCAGCACACCCACAACGACCTGCACCACCGGTGGACCAACGTGGTGGGCAAGGACAACGACGTCGGATACAACCTCCTGCGCATGGACGAGAACCAGCCGTGGAAGCCCATCAACCTGGCCAACCCGTTGTTCAACGCCATCCTGGCGCCGGTTTTCGAGTGGGGCATCGCCATCTACGACCTCGAGCTGACCGAGTACAAGGAAGGCACCAAGTCCAAGGAAGCCCTGCTCAAGGACCTCAAGGCGCTGGGCAAGAAGGTCGTAACCCAGTTCACCAAGGACTACGCGGCCACTCCTGCCGTCGCCATGCTGACCGGATCCGCCAAGCAGGCGCTGTTCGGCACGATCACTGCCAACGCCATCCGCAATGTCTGGGCCCACGCGGTCATCTTCTGCGGCCACTTCCCGGAAGGAACCGACACCTTCACCGAAGAGATGGTGGACGGCGAAACCCGCGGTGACTGGTATGTCCGGCAGATGATTGGCTCAGCCAACATCTCAGGCTCGAAATTCATGCACCTTATGACGGGCAACCTCTCGCACCAGATTGAGCACCACCTCTTCCCGGACCTGCCCTCCAACCGGTACGCGGAGGTGGCGCCGAGGGTCCGTGAGATCTGCCAGCGCTACGGCCTGAAGTACACCACCGGTCCGCTGCTGAAGCAGGTGGGCTCGTCCTGGGCCAAGGTCTTCAAACTGGCGCTGCCTGGAAAGCCTGCCCGGGCCTAGATTCCCATTGACGCAGAAGTGGCCCGCCGTCTGGCAGGGCCACTTCTGCGTTTTGTGCCTGCTACCGCCGGGTGGCGGGAGCCAGGAGCATATGGTCAAGCTTGGGCAGTGCGTGCCGGAGCCGGTGGCCGGCGCGGTCAAGGATCTCTTCGGCCTGCGACAACTCCGTGTCAGCGAGTTCGATCCGTGCCGAACCCTGGAGGCGGTGGCCGGACCACCGCAGCTGCAGGTTTCCTACCGCGAGGACGCCCGGCGTCTCCTCCAGTGCCAGCTGTGCGCGCGAAACCAGGTCTGGTTCGATGCCATCCATGAGCCGCCGGCCGATGCTCCGGACGGTGCCCCAGAGCAGCACCATGATGGCTGCTGAAATGACCAAGCCAACGATGGGGTCCGCCAGCGGAAAGCCGAGCATGACGCCGACGGCGCCGATCACCACAGCCAACGAGGTGAAACCGTCGGTCCGGGCGTGCACGCCGTCGGCCACCAGCGCTGCGGAACCGATCCTGCGGCCGACCCGGATGCGGTAAATGGCTACGGCCTCGTTTCCTGCAAACCCTATAAGGCCCGCGGCCATGACCCAGCCCAGGTTCTGGAGCGGCTGGGGATGGATCAGCCGGTCCACCGACTGCCAACCGGCCACGACGGCGGAGAGCGCCACCACAGCCACGATGAACAGGCCGGCCAGGTCCTCTGCCCGGCCGTAGCCGTAGGTGTACCGGCGGTTGGCGGCCCTGCGCCCGAGGATGAAGGCAACCCACAGGGGCACCGCGGTCAGGGCATCGGAGAAGTTGTGGATGGTGTCCGCCAGCAAGGCCACCGAGCTGCTGAACAGGACCACCAGGAACTGCAGCACGGTGGTGGCCAGCAGCACGAACATGCTGATCTTCAGCGCACGGATGCCCTCGGTGCTGGCTTCCATCGCGTCGTCAATGGAATCTGCGGCGTCGTGCGTGTGCGGCACGAACAGTTCGAACAGCCAGCCCTTGAACCCGGAATGGTGATGGTGGTCGTGATGGTGGTGGTCGTGGTCGTGGTCGTGATGGTGGTCATGGTCGTGGTCATGCCCGTGCCCGTGGGTGTGTGTTGACTCCTGGTGCGGCCGGCTCATGAGGCACTCCGTTGCGCGGTGTGGTTGGCGACCCGGTGGTGGGCCGGTTCCCCGCCGAGGGCATGCTCGGCCTGGAAAATCGCGTCGGCCACCAGCTGCCGGGCGTGTTCGTTCTCCAGCCGGTACATCACCCGGGTTCCGTCCTGGCGGGTAGACACCATTCGTGCCAGCCTCATTTTTGCCAGGTGCTGGGATACGGCGGCGGGAGATTTGCCCACAACGTCCGCAAGGGCGCCCACCGCCATCTCCCCCTCGCGGAGCGCAAGGACTATGCGCACCCTGGTGGCATCCGCCAGCATGGCGAACACCTCCACGGCCAGCTCCACGTACTGGCTGTCGGTGCCCAGGGCGCAAGCATTCTTATCTGCATTCATGCGCATATAGTGTCATATCTTCGGCCGTGGTGCACACGGATCCTCGGCCCCCTGGGCGGCCGGCAGTAGGAAGGGCGCGCGTCCGACGGCGGCAACGCGCCGCCGTCGGTCGCCGTCCCGCCGCCGAGGCGTTCTGCCGCGCGGCCGGCGGGCTCAGCAGTGCGATTTGCCGGGTAGGTGCGGCTCCCCTGAGGCGGCCGCCGCCGGGCACAGCTGCGCGGCGAGCTCCTTCAGTTCCTTCGGATGGAAGGGTTTGGTGAGGTAGCCGGCGGCCCCGGACGCCATGCCGGCGAGGACGTCGTCCTCCTCGGAGCGGGCGGTGAGGAACAGCAGGGGCGCGGTGGTGAGGTTTCCGATGGCTTGCGCCACCACGTGCCCGTCCATATCCGGAAGGCCAAGGTCCAGGGTGACCAGGGCGATGGCGGGATCGGCCGCTGCGGCGATGCCCTCCGCGCCTGTGGCCACGGCGGTGACCTTGAAGCCCGCATGGGCAAGGACCACGGAGATCAGGCCCCGGATATCGTCGTCATCTTCTACGACAAGGCAAACACGCTGCTGTTCCAAATTGAGCCCCCCGGCGAAAAGTTGGCACCATTCTACTGGGCGGGCGGGGATGCAGCAGGCCGCGGGGCCTAGCCGTCGTAATGGGTGCGCGCAGGCCCTTGGCCCAGGGCGTTCACCACGGCCGCGGCCACATCGTGGAGCTTGGTGTTGCGGGTGCTCGACGCGGTCTTCAGGATGGCGAAAGCGTCCTCCTGGCTGCACCGGTTCTGGGCCATGATGATGCCCACCGCCATGTCGATTACGGTGCGGGACTCCAGGGTGGCGCGGAGGTTTGCCGCCGTCTCGCTGTAATGCGCAAAGCGCACTGCAAGGCGGAGCGCCAGGGATGTTTGGCTGACGAAATCCTCGGCGAACTTCAGTACCCGGCCCCCGAAGCGATGGGCTCGGCGGGAGTACAGCAGCAGTGCTGCCTTGGTTTCACCTTCGAGCCGGAAGGGAAGGGCGGCAACCGACCGGACCCCCTTCGCCAGGACGGCAGGGGAGTAGTCTGGCCAGCGCCCGTCGTCGTCGAGGTCCGGCGCGTGGACAGTCTCCTGCGCCGTGAATGCGGTCAGGCTCGGAGTCTCGGCGAACCTGTGCTCGAGCCGTCCGATGGACTTTGCCTCGGGGCTGCTGCTGGCTATCGTCGCTGTCTTCCGCTGCCGGAGCAGGGTAATGGCGCACAGCATCTCGTCGCCGGGCTCGGAAAGGTTACGTGCGGACACCTGTGCCAGTTCGTTGAGGAAGTCCTCAACGTCGGAGCTGTTGAGGACCAGTTCATGCAGGTGTTCGGTGATGGATGTATCGGTTTTTGCTGTTGACTCGCCGGCCACGGTTTCTTGGTGCCATTCGTTCAGGTCAAAACGAGCCTGCAACACATAGGCGGCCCCACAGTTGGGCGGGGAGCCGGTGATGGTCGCTGGATCGACGAACTTTCCAACGGCCTGCTGCTAAACCGATAACCAGAGTATATACATTCCCCGGTGGGGCGAATCCCATTCCCGCGCCAGCCGTAACACCGGTTGCTGGCGCCGGACAGGGGCCAACCGGCACAATGAAGCGGGATCCGGTGCTGCCTCCGACTGGACCATAGACCGTGCTCCCGCTGCGGAAGGACAGGAACATGAGCAGGCTCCTTATCATCGGCCCACCGGGCTCCGGCAAGGGAACGCAGGCCGAGCACCTGGCGCGGCATTTCCAGGTCCCGGCCGTGTCCACCGGGGACATCTTCAGGAGCAACGTCAGGCGGAAGACGCACTTGGGGAACCAGGCCGCCCGGTACCTCGATGACGGCCATTTCGTCCCGGACCACCTCACCAACGCGCTGGTGAAGGACCGGCTCCTGGAAAGCGATGCGAGGAAAGGATTCCTGCTGGACGGCTATCCACGCACCGCCCCGCAGGCATTGGAACTGGATAGCATGCTCGCGGACCACGGCCACGTGCTGGACGCTGTCATCGAACTGACGGCGCCGGACGCTGAACTGGAGGAGCGGATGCAGCGGCGTGCCCTGGAGCAGGGCCGCACCGATGACACGATCGACGTTTTTCGGCGCAGGCTGGATCTCTACCGCCGGCAGACCCATGAAGTAGTCTCGGTGTACGCGGGGCGGGGCATCCTGGTGTCCGTCAACGGCAGCGGCGATCCGGGCGGGATTACCGCAGCGGCAATTGCCGCCGTCGAACAGTTCCTTGCAGCCCCGCGCCCTCCGTCCTGACCGAAACACCGCACGGTGAACGCACTCCAACAGAAGGAAACACTGATGAGAATTGCCGTTACAGGCGGAACCGGAAAACTGGGACGGCACGTGGTGCGCCGGCTCACCGACGACGGCCACCAGGTCCTCACCCTGGACCGGGCAGGTGAACGCAGCCCCGAACTCCTGGTGGTGGACCTGCGCAACTACGGGCATGTTGTTGACGCCCTGCTGGGGGTGGACGACCGGCATGAGGGGTTCGACGCCGTGGTGCACCTGGGTGCCATTCCCGCCCCGGGCATCCTTCCGGACGCAGCAACGTTCGAGAACAATATGCTGTCCACCTACAACGTCTTCCAGGCCGCGCGGCGAGCCGGGATCAAGAAGGTGGTCTACGCCTCCAGCGAGACCGTGCTGGGGCTTCCGTTCGACATCGACCCGCCCTACATTCCCGTGGATGAGGAATACCCGCCGCGTCCGGAAAGCACGTACTCCCTGGTGAAGACCCTCGAGGAGCGGATGGCCGTGGAAATGACGCGGTGGGACCCGGAGCTGAGCATCACGGGCCTGCGGTTCTCCAACGTCATGGATGAAGCCGACTACGAAAAGTTCCCCTCCTTCGATGCCGACCCGACGCTGCGGAAGTGGAACCTGTGGGGCTACATCGACGGCCGGGACGGCGCCCAGGCCGTAGCCCGGGCGCTGGAGAACGCCAAGCCGGGGTTCGAGGCCTTCATCATCGCCAATGCCGACACCGTGATGAGCCGTTCCAGCGCCGGCCTCGCCGCCGAGGTGTTTCCCGGCGTCAAGGTCACCAAGGAACTGGGCGAGCACGAAACGATGCTTTCCATCGACAAGGCGCGCCGGCTGCTGGGCTACGAGCCCGAGCACAGCTGGCGGAACCACGCAGCAGGCGGCCCGGGCGCCGGGGAGGACCAGGCCTAGGACCAGGTACGCAGCAAACGGTCCGAAGGCCAGCCAGGGGTTGGCACGGGATCGTCCAAGGAGCCGGAAGCCGTGAGCTTCCGGCTCCTGTCCGGTCCACTGCCGGCTCCTACTGGCCGCCGCCGTGGCCGCCGGCCGTCCTTCCGGCCCGGTGATGGAGCGAACGGCCTTACATGGGGATAATCTTCAGGCTAGGCATTCACACAGCACGCCCATCCGGCGTGCACTCACCAGGGCGCAGGGACGGGCAGCACATTGGCACAGAAATCAGCAGGTTCCGCAGCCGCGGGGGCTAAGTCCGGCAGGTGGCACGCCTTCCATGAAAAGTTCGTCGTGGAGGAACGCTACGTCGATGCCGCCGACCGGCGCCGACTTTACCGGGCATCGGTCATCCTGGCCGTCGTGGGGCTGGCGCTCTTCATTGCCACACTGGTCAGCGTGCTGCAGGCGGACGGCCTCACCGTCGCGGACCACCCGGTGCATGACTGGCTGCTCACAACCCGCTCAGCCGCACTTACCGCCTTCATGATCTTCCTGGCCATATTCTTCGGCCCCATCGCGCTGCCCATCATCGTGCTGGTGGTGATCCTTATCTGGGGATTCGCAGCCAAGCATGCCTGGCGCCCCATCCTGCTGGCGTCCGCGATGCTGGCAGGGGTGATCGTCTCCCAGATCATCCTGCACATCGTCCAGCGCTCGCGGCCGCCGGTGGACCAAATGCTGTTCGGCGCGGACCAGACCTTCTCCTACCCGTCCGGGCACGTCCTGGGGGCCTGCGATTTCCTGCTGGTGGGCGCCTACCTGATCTTCTCCCGGCGCCGGAACCCCCGGGCAGCGGTGTTCGGATTCATCGGGGCCGGGATCGGGATCATCCTTGCCATCGTCAGCCGGCTCTACCTGGGCTACCACTGGCCCACCGACACCCTGGCATCCTTCTCGCTGTCGCTGCTCATCCTGGGCGGAGTCATCGCCCTGGATACCTGGCGGACGGCAAGGATTCCGGGCGAACCGGTAACGGGGGAGCTCTCCAAGGAAGAATCCGGCCTGGACTAAGACCGCCCGCGGAGCCGCGTCACTGCGGCCGGGACCTTGCCCGCTTCAGGGCCCGGTGCAGTTCCACATTCGCTGCCTCCAGTTCCAGGACCTTGGCAATGCCTGCCAGGTTAAGCCCCTCCTCAAGGAGTTCCCCGATCCGCTGCAGGACGGCGATATCGTCGTCGCTGTACTGCCGGGTACCGCCGGCCGTCCTGGAGGGCGTCAACAGCCCCCGTGTCTCGTAAAGCCTGATGTTCTGCTGCCCGGTGCCCGTGAGCTCCGCGGCCACCGAAATGGCGTAAAGGGCCCGCGAACCGGGTGGACGCGCGGGCCGCCCCGCCCCAGGATCTGCCATCTGTACTCCCAAAATTCGTTCCGGCCGGTGCCTTGCTTCAGTTTTCCACGAGTGCTATAAAAAATCTATATTCACTGCCATAGATTAGGTGGCAATGGACAGAAGACGCAGATCCATCACCTTGGAAGCTGAAGGAGTGGGAAATGATGTTGATGCGTACCGACCCGTTCCGTGAGCTGGACCGGCTCACGCAGCAGGTCTTCGGAACCGCCGCGCGTCCGGCCGCGATGCCCATGGACGCCTGGCAGGAGGACGGCGAATTCGTCGTGGCGTTCGACCTTCCCGGCGTGAAGGTGGACTCGCTTGACCTGAACGTTGAACGGAACGTCCTGACCGTGCGGGCCGAGCGGCAGGACCCCACGCAGCCCAATGTGGAGCTCGTGGCCTCGGAACGTCCCCGCGGCGTATTCAGCCGCCAGTTGATCCTGGGTGACACCCTGGATACCGAGAAGATCAAGGCCAGCTACGACCAAGGTGTCCTCACCCTGCGGATTCCGGTTGCCGAACAGGCCAAGCCGCGCAAGATCGAGATCCAGACCCAGCAGGGCGGGATGCAGGAGATCAATACGTAGGTTCTTCCCGCGGGCCCCTGCCCATCCCGGCAGGGGCGCCGGTGGAACAGGAGGCTGGGATGACGGATGTCCCCGACTACTACGCCGTCCTGGGCGTAGGCCGGGAAGCCACCCGGCAGGAGATCTCCCACGCGTACCGGGTCCTCATGCGCAGCCACCATCCCGACATGGGCGGCGGGCGCAAGGACGTGCACGAACGGCCACCGGGAAACCCGGTAACGGACGGCGCCCCGGCGCAGCGTGACGAACTCCTGGGAATCATGCAGGCGTTTTACGTGCTCAGTGATCCCGGGCGCCGTGCGGACTACGACAGGCGATTGGCTGCGGGGGCACCCACCGTGGTTCCGGTCCGAAAAGTCCGCAGTCCCGGCCGCGGGCCCGGACCTGTCATCCGCATCACCCCGGTGCGGTGGGAAAGCGGGCCGTGGGCCTGACGCCGGGCAGTGCGCCTGAACTCGGCCCCGGCCCTGAACCGGGGAACCAATCAAAAGCAGTCCCCATCATCCAAGGAGGCGCAAAGCTGTATGAGCGACTGGCGGCGCTACGATTCACACCTCATTCCCGCATTCCATGAGCGCTTTGAACAGCGCTGGGGCCCGGGAACCGCACCCTTCCTGGATCCCGAGGCGCACGAACAGCCGCTGCCGCGGGCGCAATGGATCAATCCGGCCACGGGAGCTGCCCTGGCGGTGGTCCCGGTCTGGACGGCCGACGAGAGTCAGCAGCGGTCCTTTGGCGTGTTCTACCTGCCGCCGGCGGGAGACATCTGGGTCCTGCGGCCCGGCTATACCGGGTATCTTGAACCGACCGACGGCGACTCCGAGCACCTGGTGACCCTGCGCAATGACGCCTTCCGCAAGGCGGTGGCGCACGCCAAGGAGTTCCTCTTCGGGTCACAGTAGGCGCCGGTGCCCGGCGCGGAGTTGCTGCTCGTCAGCGGTCCTGCGCTGTGACATTCTGGGACGTACCAAACTTCCGTGACCAAAAGGCTGGACCCCCATGCACATCACCGCCAAGGACCTCGCAGCGCTCATCCCCCCGGGGTTCACGCTTGGCGTCGCAACCGCTGCATTCCAGATCGAGGGAGCCCTGGACGAAGACGGCCGTGGACCTTCCGGCTGGGACAGGTTCGCCGCCAAACCGGGTGCCATCGTGGAGGACCACAGCCCGGTGGTGGCCACTGACCACTACCACCGGATGCCGCAGGACGTGGCCCTGCTGAAGCAGCTTGGCGTGGACTCCTACCGGTTCTCCTTCTCCTGGCCGCGCATCCAGCCCGGCGGAACCGGCCCGGCCAACCGCGCGGGGTTGGCCTTCTACGACCGGCTCCTGGACGAGCTCCTGGCCAACGGGATCTCGCCCATGGCCACCATCTACCACTGGGACACGCCCCTGGAGCTGGACGAAGCGGGCGGCTGGATGAACCGCGATACGGCCTACCGGCTGGGCGAATATGCCGCCCTGTTGGCCGAGGCGTTCGGGGACAGGGTGGCCCGCTGGGTCACCATCAACGAACCGGCAACGGTCAGCGCGAACGGCTACGCCTTCGGCCTGCACTCGCCCGGCAAGGAACTGGCCCTGGGCGCGTTTCCCACCGTCCACCACCAGCTGCTGGGCCATGGGCTCGCCGTGCAGGCGCTGCGCGCAGCGAAGGTGCCGGGCGAGATCGGGATGACCAATGTGTACTCACCCATGGTGCCGAACTCGATCAATCCGCTGGACAAGATCAGCGCCGGGGTCATGGACCTTGGCCAGAACCGGCTGTACGCGGACCCGGTCCTGACAGGCAAATACCCGGACCTGATCCGTGCGGCCAAGTTCTTCAGTTCCTTCGAGCACCCGGACGAAGACATGGAGATCATCTCCCAGCCCCTGGACTTCTACGGGCTCAACTACTACATGCCTACCAAGGTGGCGGCTGGACCCGGCGGCGGCACCGTGCCGTCAAGCATGGCGGAAGCCATGGGCAGCGACCTCAGCGCAACAGGCAGCGGGGCAACACCGTTCCACGTGGAGACGTGGCCGGAGGCGGACATCACGGCGTACGGCTGGCCGGTCAAACCGGAGTACATGGCGGTGGCCCTGAAGGAGATGGCGGACCGGTACCCCAACCTGCCGCCGGTGATCATCACCGAAGGCGGTGCCAGTTTCGAGGACATCATTGTCCGGGACAAGTCCACCAACACCCGGTTCATCCCGGATGAACGCCGGCTGAAGTACATTTCCGACCACCTTGAAACGGCGTTGCGGGCCACCGCCCCCGGTGGGGTCGCCGAGTCCGTGGACCTGCGCGGCTACTATGTGTGGTCGTTCCTGGACAACTTCGAATGGTCCGCCGGCTACAAGCAGCCGTTCGGGCTGCTGCACGTTGACTTCGAAACACTGGAGCGCACGCCCAAGGCCTCCTACTTCTGGTTCCAGGAACTCATCGAAGAACGCGACCTGGCAGCCGCTGCCGAGGCCGCAATCGCCCAGGCGGTGGTTCCGGACATGCTGCCCAGCGACGACCTCCCCGGCGCCGATGACCTGTTGGCCAACCCCTGAGTAGTCAGCCGCGCAGCAGGTCCAGCAAGGCCAGCTGCTTGGCGATGCCGGCGCCGTCGGGGGAGTAGATCCACGGCACGCGGGAAGTAGTGTGGTCCCCGTCCTCGGAGTGGCCGCCGGCGAATACCGATTCACTGACGGACAGCTGCCTGATCGCGATTGCCGCGACCTTTTCCGGGTTTTCGGCGGCGAAAGCCGAGTAGATGGCTTCGTCATGCTGGCCGTTGTCGCCGATCAGGAGCCACCGCATGTCCGGGAACTCCTGGGCGAGCCGCTCCAGGTTGCGGTGCTTGTGGTCCTGGCCGCTGCGGAACCAGCGGTCCTGGGTAAGGCCCCAGTCCGTCAGCAGCAGCGTGCCCTTGGGGTACATGTTGCGGGTCAGGAAGCGTCCCAGCGTGGGGGCTGCGTTCCAGGGGCCGGTGGAGAGGTAGATGACCGGGGCGTCGGGATGTTCAAGTGTCAGGCGGTCCAGCAGCACGGCCATGCCGGGCGTGGCCATGCGTGCCCGTTCGCTGAGCACGAAGGTGTTCCACAGCGCCAGGAAGGGACGGGGCAGGGCGGTCACCATGACGGTGTCGTCGATGTCGGACACGATGCCGAATTCCACACCGGGTGCGATCACCTGGATCAAAGCCTCCGCCGGGTCGGTCCCCTCCGCGCGCAGGATTGCGGTGTGCCAGCCGGGGGACAGTTGTACATCCACCTCGGTGTCGACCAGTCCGCCCCGGTCCGCCGTGACGTGGGTGACGACGTCCCCGATGGTGATCTCGACGTCGGTAAACTGCAGCGGCACCCCGGTGAAGGCGCGCCAGCCGCGGATGTTCTGGTTTCCGTTTTTAGCCTCGTGCTCGGCTTTGCTCCCCGGCAGCGGTTTGTGGGTCAGCAGCACGCGCCCCAGCACCCTGACCCGCGTGGTGGAACCGTAGCCCTGGTAGGCGATGGTCTGCGGCACGAACTTCCACCGCTTGGCCAGCGTGATCCGGACATCGTTGACCGAGTCGGACACCCAGTGCGCCAAACGGAAGAAGCGGCTTCCGGACAACGCGTACTGGCCTATCTTGTCCTGCCGTGGCGCGTGGGCGTTGTCCCGGGCTGGGTTCTGCGGAGCCGTGTCCATGCCCTAACTCTGCCACAGGGCGGCGGCAGCCTTCAGCCTGCGCCCAGGATCCCGCGCAGGGTCCAGGCGTTCCGTACAGCGTTCCCGCCGCCGTCGTTGTTGAAGTACGCGAAAACGTCGATGCCCGCACTGTCCCACTCGCGGATGCGGTCCGCCCACCAGTGCATGTCCGCATCCGAATAGGAACCCCCGTACAGGTGCTCGTGGTCCGGCCCATGCAGCCGGACGTAAGCGAAAGGCGCGGTGGTCCGCAGGATGCATGGAAGGTTGGCGCCGCTCATGACGCAGTAAGCCGCCTGGTGCCGCTCCAGCAAGGCGTACACCTCGGGCGAGTCCCAGCTGGCGTGCCGGAACTCCACGGCCACCCTGATCCAGGACGGAAGCGCGGCAAGGAAATAGTCCAGCCGTGCGTCGTCGCGCTCCAGTTGCGGGGGCAGTTGGACCAGGAGCACCGCCCGCTTGTCCCCCAGCTCATGCCAGCACCGGGCAATGCGCTCAATCCAGACCTCCGGTGAATAGAGCTTGCGTGCGTGGGTCAGGCCGCGGGGCGCCTTGACGGACATGGTGAAACCGGGCGGCAGCCGCCGGTTCCAGCCGGCAAAGGTGGTGTCCCGGGGCCACCGGTAGAAGCTGGCGTTCAACTCAACCGTGTTGAACCTGGAGACGTAGCTTTGGAGCCTGTCCCGGACGGGCAGTCCGGGCGGGTACAGGACGTTCTCCCAGTGGTCATAGCTCCAGCCGGAGGTGCCGATATGGATCGCCATTTGCCTCACGCTACACCTGGATATTCCCCTTCCGTTCGGAGCTCTGTGTGGCAGGGTGTTGTCATGGCGCGAATTGAAGATTATGCGGTGGTTGGCGACCTTCACACCGGGGCCCTGGTCAGCAAGGAAGGCTCGATCGACTGGCTCTGCCTCCCGCGGTTCGATTCCCCTGCCTGCTTCAATGCGCTGCTGGACACCCCTGACGCGGGACGCTGGCTGCTGGCGCCTGAGGGAGGGGGAACCTGCACGCGCCGCAGCTACCGGGACGGCAGCCTGGTGCTGGACACCGAGTGGGAGACGCCTGACGGAACGGTCCGGGTCACCGACTTCATGCCGCCCAGGGATTCCGTTGCCGACATCGTCCGCATCGTGGAGGGCGTCAGCGGCACCGTCAAGATGCACGGAGAGCTGGTCATGCGGTTCGACTACGGCCATATCGTGCCATGGGTGCGGAAGGACAAGCGGGGGCTGCATGCCATCGCCGGCCCGGATGCCGTCTACCTGGTGACGCCGGCGCCGCTGCATGGCGAAAATATGCGCACGGTCAGCGACTTTACGGTGAGTGCCGGCGAGAAGGTACCGTTCGTGCTGACTTGGGCGCCAAGCCACGTGGGACGTCCGGTCAGCGTTGAGGCCGAGCACGTCCTGGACAGCACTTTCGAATTCTGGCGGGGCTGGTCCTCGCAGTGCACCGTCAAGGGGAAATACCAGGACGCGGTGGTCCGCTCCCTGGTGACGCTCAAGGCACTGACCTACGCACCCACAGGGGGCATCGTCGCGGCCGTCACCACGTCCCTCCCCGAGCAGCCCGGGGGCCAGCGGAACTGGGACTACCGATACTGCTGGCTGCGGGATGCCGCCATGACCCTGCAGGCCCTGCTGGCCGCCGGCTACACCGCGGAGGCTGCCGCCTGGCGGGACTGGCTGCTCCGGGCGGTCGCAGGCGACCCCGCCGACCTGCAGATCATGTACGGGATCCACGGCGAGCGGCGGTTGCCGGAGATGGAACTGCCGTGGCTGAAGGGCTACGAGAACTCCACCCCGGTTCGGATCGGAAATGCCGCGGCGGAGCAGTTCCAGCTGGATGTCTGGGGCGAGGTCCTTGACTGCCTGGCCCTGACCCGGAACTCGCTGCTGAAGCACACGGACGAAGCATGGGATGTGCAGATCGCCCTGATGGAGCACCTGGAAACCATCTGGGACCAGCCGGACAACGGACTCTGGGAGATGCGGGGACCACGCCGGCATTTCACCCACTCCAAAGTCATGGCGTGGGTTGCCGCCGACCGCATGGTGAAGGGCGTGCGTGAATCGGGGCTGCCGGGCCCGGTGGAACGCTGGGAGGCCCTTCGGGACCAGATCCACGCCGATATCATGGCCAATGGGTTCGATGCCCAGCGAAACACGTTCGTGCAGTCCTATGGCCGCCCGGAACTGGATGCCAGCCTGCTGCTGATTCCCCGCGTGGGATTCCTTCCTCCCGACGACCCCCGGGTAGTGGGCACCATCGAAGCGATCCAACGGGAATTGACCCAGGACGGATTTGTGCTGCGCTACAAGCCGGAAGAGAGCGACGACGGCCTGCCGGGGGATGAAGGGGTCTTCCTGGCCTGCTCGTTCTGGCTGGTGGAGGCGCTGCTGGGGGCGGGGCGCCACGAGGAATCGCGCGAACTTTTCGAGCGGCTGCTGGAACTGCGCAACGACGTGGGGCTGCTGAGCGAGGAATGGGCCGTAAAAGCCGGGCGGCAGCTGGGCAATACGCCACAGGCCTTCAGCCACTTTGCGCTTGTGACTAGCGCCCTGGAGCTCCATCAGGATACGGTTCGCCGCAGTGACACTCCCTTTCCGCACGACAATGCGGATACGCGCTGAGGCGGCGCGGACGGGGCTGGAACTTCTCCTTCGCAGGATAGATAAGTATACTTACTAACACCTCATGGAGTGCTCCCAAGCACAGTGCCGTGATTGACGGAGGAGTGATAGTTATGGCCGGATTTTTTGAACTCGTGGATGCCCCTGACGGTGGTTACCGGATCAGGATGATGGACGGAAGCGGGAACCTGATGGCCATCTCGGTTACCTTCCCCACCAAGCGGGCCGCGGTGGCAGGCGTTGCCATGGCCCGGGAAATTGCCGGTACGGGCCTGATCCGGGACAAGAGCCTGGACGGCGCCGGGTCCGTCATCCGTGAACGCGTGCGGCCCGTCAGTTCACCCAAGGAAGAAGCGGCCAAACTGAAAAAGGCTCCCGGCGCCCGACGGGCGGCGGTGGGCTGATGGCCGAATCCACCACACCCCCTGGCGGCTCCCGCCGGGGGGTCCTGTTTGACGTCGACGGGACGCTGATCGACTCGTCGTACATCCACACCGTCGCCTGGTGGGGTGCGTTCCGCCAGTACGGCCACGACGTCCCCATGGCGGCCATCCATCGGCTCGTGGGCATGGGTGGCGCCCGTTTGGTGGATCAACTCCTGCCGTCCGGCCGCGACCGGGAGGAAGACGAAGACATCATGGCCAGCCACGGCGCACTCTACGCCTCGCACTGGCCAACGCTGCGCGCCCTGGACGGGGCCAAGGACCTGTTGGGCCGGTGCCATACCGGCGGCGTTGCCGTGGCGCTGGCCTCCTCTGCGCGGCAGCGGGACCTGGAAGTCATGCGCTCCGTACTGGACGCCGACGCCTTCATCGACGCCGCCACCAGCGCCAATGACGCGGAGGAGAGCAAGCCTGCGCCGGATATCCTGGAGGCGGCCCTGAAGGCTGTGGGAGTGGACGCTGCGGACGCCGTTTACGTAGGCGACGCCGTTTGGGACATGAAGGCAGCGGGTGCCCTGGGAATCCCTGCCATTGGGCTCACCTGCGGGGGAATCCATGCGGCGGAACTTCGGGAGGCGGGCGCCGTCGAGGTCTATGACGGGCCGCGCCACCTGCTGCAGAACCTGGGTACCAGTGCCATCGGGCGGCTGCTCCCGCTGGAGCCGCGCTCCTAGATCTCCGGGCTACAGTGGCTGTCCGCCCGGCACGGACCCCTCCTCGCCGGCGATGGCCGGCTTTGTCCAGGACACGATGACCTGGACCGAGCCGTCGTCGTTCCGCTCGATATCGGTGGCGACCTCGGCGGCAGGTGCCCCCATCTCCTCGATGCGCATCCGGTAAGTGCTGACCAGTTCCGCGAGGCTTTCTTCCGTCCATTCGCCCGGACGCATGCGGGTGGAGATCTCGACCGGTTCCGGCTGGTAGAGCGACATGGCGTTCCCTTTCTTTCTTCCCGACTCTCCTACGCTATGGGCACTGGGTGGGGGCCACAACCTTTTAATCAGCATGCTTACTTTTTTCCGTCAAAACAGATAGCGTCGAAGAAAGGGTGCCGGCAGGTGCCCTGCCCGGCCCCAGGGAGACCCCCACGGGCACAGCAGAAGCGAAAGGGAGACTGTGAAAGCGCTGACGTGGCAAGGAAAACGATCGGTAAGCGTGGAAGAAGTGCCCGATCCCTTCATCCAGGAACCTACGGACGCGATCGTTCGGATCACCTCCACCGCAATCTGCGGCTCCGACCTGCACCTCTATGAGGTCCTGGGCCCCTACATGCACAAGGGCGATGTCATTGGCCATGAACCCATGGGCATCGTGGAGGAAGTGGGCAGCGGCGTCACCAACCTGCGAAAGGGCGACCGCGTGGTGGTTCCGTTCAACATCGCCTGCGGCTCCTGCTACATGTGCACGCAGGGCCTGCAGTCCCAGTGTGAAACCACGCAGGTCAGGGAAAAGGGGTCCGGCGCAGCGCTCTTCGGCTACTCCGAGCTGTACGGGTCCGTCCCGGGTGGCCAGGCAGAGTACCTGCGGGTGCCGCACGCCGACTACGGACCGGTGAAGGTGGGCAGCGAGCTTCCGGACGAGCGCTACCTGTTCCTTTCCGACATCCTCCCCACCGCCTGGCAGGCCGTGGAGTACGCGGACGTCCCGGCGGGAGGCACTCTTGCAGTGTTCGGCCTGGGGCCGGTAGGCCAGTTCGCGGGCCGCATCGGCGTCCACCGCGGTTTCCGGGTGATTGGCATCGACCCGGTTGCTGAACGGCGGGAGATGGCGGCGCGGCACGGCGTGGAAACGCTGGATTACAGCAAGGCCATCGGGGACGAACTCCGGGAGATGACCGGTGGGCGCGGCCCCGACGCGGTGGTTGACGCCGTCGGCATGGAAGCCCATGGTTCCCCGGTGGCAGGGTTCGCCCACCAGGCGCTGGGCCTCCTGCCGGACAAGCTGGCCCAGAAGGCGATGGAGACCGGCGGCGTGGACCGGCTGGCAGCGCTGCACGCTTCCGTTGACGCGGTGCGACGCGGCGGCACCTTGTCCTTGAGCGGGGTGTACGGCGGTACGGCCAGCCCGATGCCGCTGCTCACGATGTTCGACAAGCAGCTCCAGGTGCGCATGGGGCAGTGCAACGTGCGGCGCTGGACCGATGACATCCTTCCCCTCGTGGAGGACGACGCCGATCCGCTGGGCGTCATGGACCTGGTCACCCACCGGTCCAACCTCGACGGTGCGCCCGCCCTGTACGAGAAGTTCCAGAAGAAGGAAGACGGCTGCATCAAGGTGGTCCTGAACCCCGCCGCCTGACCAATAGCACAACAGAGGCCGTTATGGATTCCCATAACGGCCTCTGTGCTGTTGTAGGCGGAAAGCGCCTAGGTGAGCTTCACCTGGCGGTTCATGTCCTTGTAGAGCAGGTAGCGGAACTCACCGGGGCCGCCGGCGTAGCAGGCCTGCGGGCAGAAGGCCCGCAGCCACATGAAGTCACCGGCCTCCACCTCCACCCAGTCGTTGTTCAGCAGGTACATGGCCTTGCCTTCCAGGACGTACAGGCCGTGCTCCATGACGTGGGTTTCCGGGAACGGGATGACGCCGCCGGGCTGGAACGTGACAATGTTCACCTGCATGTCGTGGGCGAGGTCGTTCGAGTCCGTGAACCGGGTGGTCTTCCACACGTCGTTGGTGTCCGGCATGGACGTGGGCTCGATGTCCTTCTCGTTCGTGACGAAGGACTTGGCCTCGTACCCCTCCAGCCGCTCGTAGGCCTTGCGGATCCAGTGGAAGGACACCACGTCGTCAGAGACGTTTTCCAGGCCCCATTCCGAACCCGCAGCGAGGTAGGCGTAGCCGCCTTCCTCCAGCGGGTGCAGTTCACCGTCGAGGGTGAGGTTGACCTTGCCGCGGGTGACGAAGATGACGCCTTCGACGCCGGCCTCGAATTCGGCCTTCGGGGCTCCTCCGCCCGGGCCGATTTCCACGATCAGCTGGGAGAAGGTGGTGGCGAAGCCGGAGATGGGGCGGGCGATGATCCAGGACCGGGTGTTTGAAAAGCCCGGCAGGTTGGACGTGACGATGTCCGTCATCACACCTTTCGGGATCACCGTGTACGCCTCGGTGACGATGGCGCGCTCCGTGGTCAGGTGGGTCTGCGGCGGGAGTCCGCCGGTGGGGGAGTAGTACTTGCCCATTGAAAGGGATCCTTTGGCTAGGAATTGGAGGTGGTGGCGAGCCGCGGGTGGGCCAGGGCGGTGAGTTGGGGAAGTCCGACGCCGGCAAGCGCCTGGACTTCCTCGGCGCCGACTGCCCCGCACTGGACGCCGCGCAGGACGAATGCGGCCAGGGCCCGGGCGGTGGCGGGTTCGTCCATGACGCCGCCTTCGGTCCGCTCCACGTAGTTGCGCAGGCGGGCAGCGGCAGCTGGCAGGCCTTCGCGGTAGAACGCATAGGTGGCGGCGAACCGGCTGGGCAGCTGGGCCGGGTGCAGGTCCCAGCCCTGGTAGTAGCCGCGTTCCAGCGACCTTCGGACCAGGCGCCCATGCAGCTGCCAGGCGTTTTCCACGTTGTCGCCCACCGGGATGATGTTGGTGGAGCCGTCGGAAAGCCGGATGCCGGTGCCTGCCACGGCCAGCTGCATAACCTCCTTGGCGAAGTCCGCCACCGGATGCTCCATGGACTGGCACTCCGCGGAGATCTGCAGCGAAGCCGAGTAGTCGTAGGTGCCGTAGTGCAGCCCGCTGATCCGCCCGGGCACGGCATGCGGCAGTTGCGCTACCGGAGAGGTTCCTTCCGGGCCGAGGATCAGCTGCGGCGTCTCCACCTGGACCTCGAACCGCAGCCGTCCCGCAGGAAGGCCGTGGACGTCCTCGAGCCGGGAGACCGCATAGTCCATGGCCTGAACCTGCGCCACGGTGGTGACCTTGGGGAGGGTCAGGACCAGGCCCTCCGGCAATTCGCCGGCCGCGGCCAGGCCGGAGACGAACAGGTCGAGGGTCCGCAGGCCGCGGGCCCGGGTGGGAGCCTCGAAGCACTTGAAGCGGATGCCGATGAACGGGGGAGCGGAGCCGGCAGCGGCGGCCTGGGCCACCGCGGACGCCGCGGCAACCGCGGTGGCGTCCTCGGCGTCGTCGCCCCTGTCCCCGAAGCCGTCCTCGAAGTCGAGGCGCAGGTCCTCGATCGGTTCCGTACGGAGTTTTGCCTGGACCCGGCCCGCCACGGCTTCGGCGAGCCCGGCGTCCTGGCCCAAGAGCCGGCCCAGTGTTTCCAGGCCGCCGTGGGCTTCCGCCGTCGCGATCGCCTGGGCGCCCCAGTCGGCCGCGAGCGACGGCGTGAACCGGTCCGCGGGGACGTACACCGTGTGCACGGGCTGGCGGGAGCCGTCGTCGCCCGGGTAGTTCTGTTCCAGCAGCCGGTCGGTGGCAGCAAGCTGCCCGTCAATGTGCGCGAGGTCCGCGGCTGAAAGGGAGGATTTGGGTGCTGCCATCTCAACCCACCAGTTCGTAGGCAGGCGTGGTGAGGAAGTCGGTGTAATCGTCCGAGAGGCAGATGTCAGCGATGAGCTCGCTGGCCGGCTGGTAATAGCGGCGGAAGGCTTCGTCGCCGAATTCGGTGCGGAGCCGTTCCGTTTCCTCGCCAAGGATCCGTTCCACCAGTTCCCGGGTGACGGTGTTGCCCGTGTCCGCGAGGATGGACTTGTTGCGGATCTGCTGCCATACCTGGGAACGGGAGATCTCCGCGGTGGCAGCATCCTCCATCAGGTTGTGGATGGCCACGGCGCCGTTACCGGACAGCCACACCGCCGTGTAGGCGACGGCTACGTAGAGGTTCAGGCGCAGGCCGGCCTCGGTGACCTGGCCCCCGGCGGACTGGACGTCCAGCAGCTGCTCCGCGGTAACTGAAACCTCGGGGCGCTGCTTGTCCACCTGGTTGGGCTTGTCACCCAGGACGGAGTCGAAGACTTCGCGGCAGGTGGGGACCAGGTCCGGGTGGGCAACCCAGGAACCGTCGAAGCCGTCGTTGGCCTCGCGGGTCTTGTCCGCGCGGACCTTTTCAAACGCCGCTTCGGTGACCTCGGGGTGGCGGCGGTTGGGGATGACCGCGGCCATGCCGCCCATGGCAAAGGCGCCGCGCCGGTGGCAGGTCTTGACCAGGAGTTCGGTGTAGGCGCGCATGAAGGGGGCGGTCATCGCCACGGAGGCGCGGTCCGGCAGGACGAACTCCTCACCGGCATCGCGGAAGTACTTGATGATGCTGAACAGGTAGTCCCAGCGGCCGGCGTTCAGGCCGGAGGCGTGGTCCCGCAGTTCGTACAGGATCTCGTCCATCTCGAAGGCGGCCGGGATGGTCTCGATCAGCACCGTGGCGCGGATGGTGCCCTGGTTCAGGCCGAGGAAGTCCTGCGCGAACACGAACACGTTGTTCCAGAGCCGCGCTTCGAGGTGGCTCTCCATCTTGGGCAGGTAGTAGTACGGCCCCTGCCCGTTGAGGACCAGCTGCTTGGCGATGTGGAAGAAGTGCAGGCCAAAGTCCACCAGCGCACCCACCGCGGGTTCACCGTTCACCAGCAGGTGCTTCTCCTGCATGTGCCAGCCGCGGGGCCTGGCCACCACGACGGCGAGCGGCGCGTCGGTGCGGAGCCGGTACTCCTTGCCTTCCTCCGAGGTGTAGCTGAGCGTGCCCTGGGCGGCGTCGCGGAGGTTGAGGATGGCATCGATGACATTGGCCCAGGTGGGCGTGCTGGCGTCCTCGAGGTCCGCCAGCCACACCTTGGCGCCGGAGTTCAGGGCGTTGATGGCCATCTTGGCCGGCGAGGCGGGGCCGGTCATTTCCACCCGGCGGTCCTGCAAAGCTGCCGGTGCCGGCGCAACCTTCCAGTCGCCGTCGCGCACGTCCTGCGTCTCCGGCAGGAAGTCGAGCTTGCCCGTTTCCGCCACCCGCTGCCGCTTGACGGCACGGGCTGCCAGGAGCTCGTTGCGGGTGCCGGCGAACCGGTTGTGGAGTTCCTCCACGAAGGCCAGTGCCTTGGGGGTGAGGATCTCCTCTGCGCGGTCGATCGGCCGGGGATCTGTGACGGTGATGGCCATTTCTGGTCCTTTCCTTAGGCTGGAAGTCGGGCGGTCAGGCGGAGGCCAGTGCTGGCTCCGCGGCGGAATCGGCCGGTCCGGCAGCCGTTGCCACGTTTGAGGCGTGGGCCGCGGCTGCGACGGCTGCCGCGACGTTGGCGGTCACGTGCGGGTCGAAGATGCTGGGGATGATGTAGCTGGCATTGAGCTCATTATCATTCACCCGGTTGGCGATTGCTTCCGCGGCGGCCACGAGCATTTCCGGGGTGATGTCGCTTGCCCCTACGTCGAGGAGTCCGCGGAACAGGCCGGGGAAGGCCAGGACGTTGTTGATCTGGTTGGGGAAGTCGCTGCGGCCGGTGGCCACGACGGCGGCGTGCCGGGATGCGACGGCGGGGTCCACCTCGGGGGTGGGGTTGGCCATGGCGAAGACGATGGCGTCCTTTGCCATGGAGGCGATGTGTTCCTCCTCCAGGATGTTCGGGGCGGAGACGCCGATGAAGACATCAGCACCCACCAAGGCCTGGTGCAGGGTGCCGGCGAACCCTTCCTGGTTGGTGTTTTCCGCGATCCAGGTGCGGTGCGGATCGTTGTACGCCTCACCCTTGTGGATGGCGCCGGAGCGGCCCGCGGCCACAATGTGCCGGGCGCCCTGGGCCTTGAGCAGCTGGATGATGGCAGAGCCGGCGGCGCCGACCCCGGACACCACGATCCTCACGTCCGCGATCTTCTTGTCCACGACGCGAAGAGCGTTGACCAGGGCAGCGAGGGTCACGATGGCCGTGCCGTGCTGGTCGTCGTGGAAGACCGGGATGTCCAGTTCCTCGCGCAGGCGGGCCTCGATCTCGAAGCAGCGGGGGGCGGCGATGTCCTCGAGGTTCACGCCGCCGAACACGGGGGCCAGGAGCTTGACGGTGCGGATGATTTCCTCGGTGTCCTGGGTGTCCAGGCAGACCGGCCACGCGTCCACGTTGGCGAACTGCTTGAACAGGGCGGCCTTGCCTTCCATGACCGGGAGGGCGGCGGCGGGGCCGATGTTGCCCAGTCCCAGAACTGCGGAGCCGTCGGTGACGACGGCGACGGTGTTGCGCTTGACGGTCAGGTTGCGGGCGGCGGCGGGGTCCTCCGCGATTGCCAGGCACACCCGGGCGACGCCGGGGGTGTAGGCGCGGGAGAGATCGTCGCGGTTGCGCAGGGGGACCTTTGGGACCACCTCGAGCTTGCCGCCGAGGTGCATCAGGAAGGTGCGGTCCGAGACGTGCTGGACCGTGACGCCGTCGAGCGCGTTGAGGGCGTCCTTGACCCGTGCTGCGTGGGCGTCGTCGGTGGTGTTGCAGGTGACGTCGACCACCAGGGTTTCGTGGTGGGACTCGGTGACATCAAGGGCGGTGATGGCGGCGCCGGCGGCTCCGACGGCCGCGGCGAGCTCGCTGGTGGCGCTGAAGCTCGAGGGTGCTTCCACGCGCAGGGTGATCGAATTTCCGGGGCTGGGGTTCGCCATTGAATGTCCTCCTGTTAGGCCTTGTCCGGCTTCTGCTCTCATCCGGGTGTTTTCGTATTATGGATATTATTATCTACTTTATGGAAATACAAGCCCTCCGAATACGACTGCCCCGCTTGGTCGCGCGGCAGTAAGGCCCGTGATGTATGTTGGGGTTCTAAGCAATTCTTTTCACGATGCGGATAAGAGTTGTCGGATTCCGAGCCACAGGAGACAACGGAATGGCAGAGAAAGCCTCTGGTGGGGTGCAGTCGGTGGAGCGTGTCTTCGAACTGCTGGAGCTCATCACCGATGCCGGCGGTGACGTGACGCTCAGCGAGCTCTCGTCCTCCACGGACCTCCCGCTGCCCACCATCCACCGCCTGCTCCGTACGTTGGTGTCGCTCGGCTACATCCGCCAGCTGCCCAACCGGCGCTACGCCCTGGGCCCCCGCCTGATCCGCTTGGGGGAAGGTGCCAACAAGCAGCTCGGTGCCCTGGCGCAGCCCCAGCTTAAGATCCTGGTTGACCGGCTGGGGGAGACCTCCAACATGGCTGTCCTGGACTCGGACATGGTGATCTACGTGGCCCAGGTGCCCTCGCTGCACTCCATGCGCATGTTCACGGAGGTGGGACGGCGCGCCCACACCCACGCCACCGGCGTGGGCAAGGCCATCCTGGCCCAGCTCGACGACGACACCGTGCGGGGCATCGTTGCGCGCGCCGGGATGCCCACCCCCACTGCGAAGAGCATCGGCGACGTGGAGGAACTCCTGGCCGACCTCAAGCTCATCCGTGAGCGGGGGTACTCCATCGACGAGGAAGAGCAGGAACTCGGCGTCCGCTGCTTCGCCATGGCGGTCCCCAACGCTCCGACGCCTACCGCGATTTCCGTTTCCGGGCCGGTGTCCCGGGTGGACGGGAACTTCGCCGACAAGGCCGTGCCGATCCTCCGGGAAGCGGCCGAGGCCATTTCCCGCGAGTTGAACCGCACCTGAGGCTCCCTCTTCACTGACAACCACGACGGCGGCCCCGCCCGTTGGCGGGTTGTGGGGGGGGCGCACCCCGAGCGAACGGGAGTGCGGAGTGGTGGGGCTGGGTGTTCGGTAGGGTTTGGGTATGGGTTGG